>DAISZP010000061.1:0-15359 GCA_036824745.1 Luteolibacter sp. | reverse complement strand
CGATCAAGCCGCATTTTTCCGCTTTGTCCGTGGTTCTGCTTCGCTACCGTCCCGGCAGCCGATGTCCGACTCCTTCGTCCACCTCCACCTGCACACCGAATTCTCGCTTCTCGACGGCATGATCCGCACCAAGGATCTTGCCAAACGTGCTGCGGAACTCGGCATGCCCGCGGTGGCGATGACGGACCACGGAAACCTCTACGGAGCCATCGAGTTTCTCCAAAGCTGCAAGAAGGCGGGCGTGAAACCGATCTTCGGTTGCGAGATCTACCTCGCCCCGCAGTCGATGGCGGACAAGAAGGACCTCGTCGGCCGCAAGCGCGCCACCCATATGACGCTTCTGGCGGAAACGAACGAGGGCTGGAACAATCTTTCGAAGCTCGTTTCCCTCGGCCATCTCGAAGGTCTCTACTACGGCAAGCCGCGCGTGGACCGCGAGGCGCTGCGGCGTTTTTCCAAGGGCGTGATCTGCCTGACAGGATGCATCTCCGGCCCGGTGAACGAGTGGTTGTTAGCGGGCGACGAGGAAAAGGCCCGTGAAACGATGGCCGAGCTCGTGGACATCTATGGCAAGGATAACCTTTACGTCGAGATCCACAATCACGGGCTTGAGCCGCAGCGCCGCGTTACTCCCGGCCTGTTGAAACTCGCCGCGGAATTCGGCCTCAAGCCGGTGGCCGCGAATGACGTGCACTTTCTCAACCGCGACGATCATGACGCGCACGACGTGATGATCTGCATCGGCACCGGCCACCTGCTCATCGACGAGAACCGCATGCGCTACACCCCCGAGGTCCACTTCAAGACCCCGCAGGAGATGCGCGAGCTTTTCGCTGACATCCCCGGGGCCTGCGACGCCACGCTGGAGATCGCCGAGCGCTGCAACGTCACCATCAAGCTCGATTCCACCTCTTCGGAAAAATACCCGCAATTCGGCACGCCGGACGGTTCGCCGCGCGAGGAATACCTGATGCGCGTCTGCCAGGAAGGTCTTGTTAGAAGGTATGGCGAGAAGAAAGCCGCCGATCCCGAGATCCAGGAGCGCCTGAAATACGAGGTGAACATCATCAACCAGCTCGGTTTCGCCTCCTACTTCCTCATCACCGCGGACTTCATCCAATGGGGCCGCGACCACGACATCCCCGTCGGCCCCGGCCGTGGATCGGCGGCGGGATCGCTCGTCGCCTACGCCATGGGCATCACCAACATCTGCCCGCTCCAGTTCGGTCTGCTCTTCGAACGTTTCCTCAACCCGGAACGCGTGAGCCCTCCGGACGTCGATATCGACTTCTGCCAGTCCCGCCGTCCCGAGGTGATCGATTACGTCCGCAAAAAATACGGCGAACGCAGTGTTTCCCACATCATCACCTACGGCACGCTCGGCGCGAAGAGCGTGATCCGCGACGTCGCCCGCGTGATGGGCGTGTCCTACGGCGACGCGGACCGCATCGCGAAGATGATCGAGGCGAAACCCGGCGTCTCACTGAAAGGCGAGTGGGATACGAAAGCGGAACTGCGCGAACTCATCGAGGCCTCCTCGACCTATCAGGAACTCTGGAACTACGCGCTCAAGCTCGAAGGCCTCACCCGCAACGTCGGCATTCACGCCGCCGGTGTCGTGATCGGCGACCGCGAGCTCGACGAACACGTTCCTCTCACAAGAGGCAACGAGGGCGAAGTCGTCACCCAGTATGACATGGGCGCGATCACCGAGGTCGGCCTGCTCAAGATGGACTTCCTCGGCCTGAAGAACCTCACCGTCATCCAGGAAGCCGTCGAACACATCCGGAAACACAAACCGGGTTTCGAAATCGAAAAGGTGCCGCTCGACGACCAGCCCACCTTCGACCTACTCAACCGCGGCGAGACGATGGGCGTGTTCCAGCTTGAATCCGGCGGCATGGTCGAAACCTGCCGCAAATACCAGATCGAGAAGATCGACGACATCATCGACCTTCTCGCGCTCTACCGCCCGGGCGCCATGCAGTTCATCGACCAGATGATCGAGGTGAAAAAAGGCCGCAAGAAGGCGATGTACGAGCACCCGCTGCTCGAACAGGTCTGCGGCAACACTTACGGCGTCATGATCTATCAGGAGCAGGTGCAGAACGCCGCCAAGCTGCTCGCCGGCTACACGCTCGGCGGCGCCGACCTTCTGCGCCGCGCGATGGGCAAGAAGGATCCGGAAAAGATGGCGAAAGAGCGGGGCACCTTCGTCGCCGGTTGTGAAAAGACCAACAACATCGGAGCCCAACTCGCCAGCCAGATCTTCGACAAGATCGAGATGTTCGCGGGTTACGGTTTCAACAAGTCCCACTCCGCGTGTTACGGCCACATCTCGTATTGGACTGCATGGTTGAAGGCGAACCATCCGGTCGAGTTCATGGCCGCCTTGCTCTCCAACGAAATCCACAACACCGACAAGATCGGCGTCTTCGTTTCCGAGTGCCACCGCATGGGCATCGAGATCCTGCCGCCGGACATCAACGCATCGGATCTGCGCTTCTCACCCCAACCCACGCCAACCGGCGGCAAGGCGATCCGCTACGGACTCGCCGCCATCAAGAACTGCGGCGAGGGCGCCATGTCTGCCGCCATCGCCGAACGCGAGGCGAAAGGGAAATTCGCCTCTCTCGACGAATTCGCCACGCGTCTCGATTCGAAGGTCGTCAACAAACGCATCCTCGAAAACCTGGTCAAAGCCGGTGCCCTCGATTGGACCAGCGAAACCCGCGCGGGCATGTTCGGCAGGCTCGAATCCGTCGTCGCTTCCGCCTCATCCTCGCAGCGCGACCGAGCTTCCGGCCAGGTTTCGCTCTTCGATGCGATGGCCTTCACCGCGCCGCCACCGGTTTCAAAAGCCGCCGCACGCGAACAGGTGGAGGAATGGAGCAAGGATGACCGCCTCGCCCACGAGAAGGAACTGTTAGGCTTCTACGTCACCGGGCACCCGCTCGACAAGTTCCGCGGCGTGATCGATTCGGAACGCTACAAACGCCTCGGCCTGCTGGATGATCTGGACATATCGAACCCCCGCGAACGTTTTCCCTTCGCGGGCATGATCCGGTCGCTGGAATCCAAGGTTACGAAAACCGGCAAACCCTTCGGCGTGCTCATCCTCGAAGACTTCACCGGCAGCTCCGAAATCATGCTCTGGGGCGAGACATTCGTCCCCGCGCGCGACAATGGATTGTTAGAAGCCGGGAAAATCATCAAGCTCAAGTGCGCCGTGCAGGTGGACGACCGCACCGGCAGCCGCCGCCTCACCGGATACGAACTTGGCGAACTCAAGGCGAGACGCGCTTCCTCCAACGGCAAGGGACCGCTTGAACTCGTCCTGTGGACCACCCGGCACAGCGAGTTCGATCTGTTGGAAATCAAGAGCGCCGTTTCCAAACATCCCGGAGACACCCCGGTCATCCTTCATTTCCAGAACAGCGCCGGCCGCCGCGTTTCCGTCGCCGCGAGCGAGTCCTTCAACGTGAAACGCTGCGAAGCCCTCGATCTCGCACTCGACCGCTGGCTGCAGGACTGAGCACACGCTCCACCGGCGACCATCGAATTGACGATCGTCGACAGGATGGTTCAGGAGTGGACTGGGAGGGCGTTGCGGAGATTTGCGAACGCGCTGTCGTCCAGGACCGGAGAGGTGGTTTGCTGCCAGTCCGCGGGGGCATCGGGGAGCTGAATCCAGCTCCGGCAGCCGCCGAAACTTGGCTGATAGGGAAGTTTCCAGGGTTCGGCGAGTTTCCTGACCCGCACGAGGGCGACGTGGATGCTGCCGGATGCCATGCCCTTGCCTTCCCAATCGAAGCGGTCGCGCACGGTGATTTCCGAATAGATATGGTGGGGTTCCAAAGCGGCGACTTGCTGCCAGTCGGTCAGGGTGATCGCCCACAGAGCTTCGGCGTGGTGGGTGATGGTGAGTTCATCACCGACCTGCCACTCTGGCATGACTTTCACTTCGCCCTCGCGGACCTGCTCGCCTTGGGCGTGGAATCGGGTGGGGAAGAGGAAGAACGATTCGTGGGCGAACGAGAAACCCTGGCGTCCCTCATGGATGCCGCCCTTGCGGAGCAGGATCGATTGGCGGCCGGAGGCGAGCGCGTCGCAAACGACCTGCCATTCCTTGAATGCGGTGGAGGAATCCATGGCTCGACGGATCAACCGAGATCGTCCGCGGTGACGGAGGTTTGCTCGCGTGCACCGAGAATGCGCGCCTGAAGGATCACACGCTCGGCCGTCGCGTCGAAGCGGTAGCTGTGGCAGTTCGGGCAGAGGGCGGCACCGGCACCAACAATCGAGTCGCATCCCTCACAGACCTTGTATCCGGAGGGATTGGCGGCGATTTTCGCGGCGGTGGCCGCGCGGGTGGGTGGCGGGGATTCAGACATGGGGATTATGAAAAAAGCGGCACCGGTGATCCGGGCCGCTTTGTTTCGGAGAAATGGGAACGGTCCGGAAATCAGGCAATGCCGGCAATGGCCTTGGCGGTCTTGCTCTTGAGATTGGCGGCCTTGTTCGGGTGAATGACGTTCTTCTTGGCGGCCTTGTCCACTGCGGAGGAGAACTCGGCGCTGGCCTTGGTGGCGCTTTCCTTGTCACCAGCGGCGACGGCCGTGAGGGTCTTCTTGCGAAGGGTCTTGATGCGGCTCTTTTCCGCACGGTTGCGCTCGGTCCGGACGATGGTTTGGCGGGCGCGCTTTTCTGAGGATTTGTGATTGGCCATGATGATAACGTGGAAAAATCGGATGCCGGTGGGCGGGCGGCGGAAGTTAGGGGATGTGCTGCCCGTGTCAAGCCTGCGTTTCTCCAGTTTCTTCGGCCCACCTGGATTGTGATTTGTGGGACTGGATTTGGAAACCGGCGGCTCTCCGTTCTCGGGACCGATTTTCCGCGGATGAATCAGCGTTTCCCTGGAGTTGCCGTCCATCCGGCCATGGTTCGAATCGCCGGATTGGAGCGATCCGCGTATCGGAAAGAGACTCAACACGTTGCCTCGGAATTTTCCAGGAGGATTCCTTGACCGGCTAGGAGGGGGAAAATAGCGTCCGGGCGGTTTTCAGCCCACCCCGATCCCAGCGCACCATGAACATTCACGAATACCAGGCCAAGGAACTCTTCGACCGTTTCAGCGTCCCCAGCCCGAAAGGCAAAGTCGCCTCCACCCCCAAGGAAGCCCATGACGCGGCGAAGTGGCTGGATGTGAAGCACCTTGTCGTCAAAGCCCAGGTTCACGCCGGTGGCCGCGGCAAGGGTGTGTTCAAAAGCGGCTTCAAGGGCGGGGTGCACCTCGTCGAGTCTCCGGATGCCGCCCGCGACATGGCGGCGAACATGCTTGGGGAAACGCTCGTCACCAAACAAACCGGCGAGGCCGGCCGCCTCGTGCGCAAGGTGATGGTCGCCGAGTCCGTCACCATCCAGAAGGAGCTCTACCTTGCCATTCTGATGGACCGCGCTTCCGGCAAGCCGGTCATCGTCGCCTCCACCGAAGGCGGCATGGACATCGAGGAAGTCGCGGAGAAACAACCCGAGAAAATCCTCCGCGAGTATGTGAATCCGCTCGCCGGTCTCCAGGCCTATCAAGTGCGGAAACTCTGCGCAGCGCTCGGCCTCACCACCACCGCCCGCCAATACGGCCGCCTGCTTCACTCACTCTACAAGCTCTTCATCGACTGCGATTGCTCGATGGTTGAGATCAACCCGGTGGTCATCACCACCGACGACCACGTTTACGCGCTCGATGCGAAGTTCAACTTCGATGACAACGCGCTCTACCGCCACCCGGAGATCCAGGCGATGCGCGACAAGGACGAGGAAGATCCCCGCGAGGTGGCCGCCGCCGAGTATGAGCTGAACTACATCGGCCTCGATGGAAACATCGCCTGCCTCGTCAACGGTGCCGGTCTCGCCATGGCCACCATGGACATCATCAAACACCACGGAGGCGATCCCGCGAACTTCCTCGACGTGGGGGGCGGCGCCTCCAAGGAACAAGTAGCCGCGGCCTTCAAGATCATCCTCGGTGACAAAGCCGTGCAGGGTATCTTCATTAACATTTTCGGCGGCATCATGGATTGCAACATCGTCGCCGAAGGCGTTGTCGCCGCGGCTAAGGAAACCGGACTTTCCCTGCCTCTCGTCGTGCGTTTGGAAGGAAACAACGTGGAGGCTGGCAAGGCCACGCTCGCCGCTTCCGGACTGAACATCGTCTCCGCGGACAGCATGGACGATGGTGCCAAGAAGATCGTCGCCGCCGTCGCCTGAACCCTGAACTTAGAACTCTAGCAGAACATTTCCCATGTCCATTCTCATCGACGAAAACACCAAGGTCCTGGTTCAAGGCATCACCGGCAGCTTCGGCGCGCGCCATGCCAAACTCTCTCTCGAATACGGCACCAAGGTCGTGGCCGGCGTCACTCCGGCCAAGGGCGGCCAGAAGTTTGAAAACGTGGTCCCCATCTTCGATACGGTGGGTGACGCCGTGAAGGAAACCGGAGCCACCGCTTCCGCCATCTTCGTGCCGCCCGCCTTCGCCGCGGATGCCATCCTCGAAGCCGCGGACGCCGGTGTGGAACTCATCGTCTGCATCACCGAAGGCATCCCCGTCATGGACATGATGCGGGTGAAGGCCATGTTGCAGGGATCCAAATCCCGCCTCGTCGGTCCGAACTGCCCGGGCCTCGTCACTCCCGGTCTTGGTGAGAAGAGCCACGGCGGCTGCCGCATCGGCATCGCTCCCGGCTACATCCACAAGCGCGGCAATGTCGGCGTTGTTTCCCGCTCCGGCACTCTAACATACGAAGCCGTCTGGCAGCTCACGCAGCTCGGATACGGCCAGAGCACCTGCGTCGGCATCGGCGGCGATCCGATCAACGGCACATCCCACCTCGATGTGTTGAAAATGTTCAACGAAGACCCGGAAACCGAAGCCATCATCATGATCGGCGAGATCGGCGGCACCGCGGAAGTGGAAGCCGCCCGCTGGGCCAAGGAGAATTGCAGGAAGCCCATCGCCGGATTCATCGCCGGAGCCACCGCGCCTCCAGGACGCCGCATGGGCCATGCCGGAGCCATCGTCGGCGGCGAAGAAGACACCGCCCAGGCGAAGAAAAAGATCCTCGCCGAGTGCGGCATCGCCGTCGCCGAAACGCCGAGCATCATGGCCAAGACCTTGCTCGAAAAGTGGGGCAAGTGATCTGACGGGAGTGGCGACCTTTCAAGTCGCCATATCCCCGGGACTGGTGGTCTGTGACCACCTTTCCCGGCTATGTTGAAACGCGCCATTCTCCTCCCAAAATGGAGTGCGGTCACCAACATAGGGGGATTGCATGTCAGCAACCCGGCGGCTTTACTCGGTGTTCAACATACCGATGAAATTCCACCATCTTCCGCTCCTCGCCGCCTTTGCCGGGCTTCTCTCATCATTCGCATCGGCCGGGGACGGTGGATTTCTTTTCGCCACCTTCAAGGGCGAGGGAACTCCGATGACCGAGCAGATCCACTTCGGACTCAGCCGCGACGGACTGCATTGGGATGGCTTGAACAACGCCGAACCCGTGCTCGTCAGCAAACTTGGTGAAAAAGGCGTGCGGGATCCCTTCATCTTCCGTTCCCACGATGGGAAGAAAACCTACATCATCGCCACGGACCTTTCCATCAACCTGAACCGCGACTGGGGCCGCGCGCAGGAACGCGGCAGCAAATCCATCGTCGTGTGGGAATCCACCGATTTGGTGAACTGGTCGAAGCCGGATCTCGTCAAGGTGGCTCCTCCGGATGCCGGATGCACCTGGGCGCCGGAAGCCGTGTATGACGAAACCGCGAAGGACTATCTCGTCTTCTGGGCATCCAAAACCCGTTCCGACAAGTTCGCCAAACAACGCATCTGGGCTGCGAAAACGCAGGACTTCAAAACCTTCGGCAAACCCTTCATCTACATCGAGCAGCCGAACCACATCATCGACACCAACATCGTTTGGGAAAACGGCACCTACTACCGTTTTTCGAAGGATGAGACGGTCAAGTCGATCACCATGGAGTCCAGCAAGAAACTGAACGGACCATGGACGCCCATCACCGGATTCACACTTGCCGGATTGCAAGGCTACGAAGGCCCGGCCTGTTTCCCCATCGAGCCCGGCAAGGACGGCCAACCGGGAACCTGGTGCCTGCTCATTGACTTCTACAGCAAGGGCCAGGGCTATCAGCCCTACATCACGAAGAACCTCGCCGAAGGAAAATTCGAAAAGGTCACCGACTTCAAGTTCCCCTTCCTCTTCCGCCACGGTGGTGTGTTGAAAGTAACCGAGGAGGAATACAAGCGCCTGCAGGAGACGTATTCCAAACCGGCGAAGTGAAGTCTTTCTTCGGAGTGGAAGCAGAACATCATGAGTTCAAGCTTCGGCTTGTCTGTTAGGGAAGCAACCTGAAGGTTGAACTCCACGGGCAAGGCTCTTTTGGCGGGTTCGGGTTTCTCGTGAGGACAGACAGGCTCTGTTGCCTCACTCTTCCGGCAGCGTGAGCAGTTCCTCGTCCTCCTCGCGGTATTGTTCCAGCAGGAAACCATCATTGGCGTGCCAGCGCAGCCAGACGTCGTCGCCCCACTTCGGCGGCAGCTCGTCTAACAGGAAAGTGCGGTGTTGTTGCTCAGCGCAAATCCGGTATTCGCCGCAGCGCACCCAGTAGCGGGTGTGGGAGCCGAAGTAGATCACGTCCTCCACCTTGCCCGGCACGGCGTTGTCCCACTCGGAGTGGACCGGTTTTTCCCGTGAAACGATGAGTTTTTCCGGCCGCAACGAAAGGTGGATGCGGTCGCCGGGGCGCACGGGCTTGTCGTTGTCGATCATCACCGATCCGAGGCCGGGGATGTCCGCGCGGGAGAAACGTTCGTTGATGGACTCCGTGACTTTTCCTTCGAGGAAATTCGTATCTCCGATGAACGCGGCGACGAACGACGTGCGCGGCGTTTCATAGATCTCCGCGGGCTTGCCGATCTGTTCGATGCGGCCCTGGTTCATCACGGCGATGGTGTCGGAGATTGACATCGCCTCACCCTGGTCATGCGTGACGTAGAGGAAGGTGATGCCGACCTCGTCGTGGATCGCGTCGAGTTCGACGAGCAGCCGTTGGCGGAGCTTCAAGTCGAGCGCGGCAAGCGGTTCGTCTAACAAAAGAACCTTCGGCTTGTTCGCCAGCGCGCGGGCGATGCCGACGCGTTGTTTCTGCCCGCCGGAAAGTTTCGCGGGCATCTTGTCCGCGTGTTCCACCAGATCCACGAGGTCGAGCATGCGGTCCACCTCGGATTTGATCTGATCCTTGGAGAGTTTCTTGATCCTCAGGCCGAAGGCGATGTTCTCGCGGATCGTGAGATGGGGGAACAAGGCGTAGTTCTGGAACACGGTGTTCACCGGACGCCGCTCGGGAGGAAGGTCGGTGATATCCTTGCCGTCCAACAGCACGCGGCCCTCGTCCGGTTTTTCAAATCCCGCCGCCATGCGCAGCAGCGTGGTTTTTCCGCAACCGGATGGACCTAACAACGAGAACGTCATGCCATGGCCGATCTCCACCGTCACTCCGCGGACCGCCGTGAAGCTGCCGAAACGCTTGGTCACATTCTCGAAACGGAGGGTCCCCTGCATGGCTTTGTCACGGACAGCGTGCGGAAATCCACGGAAAGATCAAGCGGCCATCGAAAAGGCTGTCTACTCGGAAAGGGCGACTTTCAAACGGAAAAAACGCCGCCCGGGTGAAAGCGGAATGCTGACGTCAACGATCTCAAACTCCGTGGAGGGAGGAGATGCCGGAGAAACCATGGTGGCGCTGCCCGGCGGCAAGGTGCCGGTCCAGTCACCGGACTGGGGATTCGCAGAGGTTTCCACCTGATAGACGAGCCCTCTGGCCGCCGCGTCGATCCTCCTGCGGAAGCGGAAGTGAGTGTGGTTTCCGGAAACTTCGATTCGCGGCGCGAGCGGAGTTCCGTAAGGATCCATCAACGAAGCGTTTTCCGGAGTGCCTCCCAATGCGTATTCCAGAAGATTGGAAAGCCCGTCGTGATCCGGATCCGCTGATTCCGCGGGATTGCCGAGCCCGGTACTCCAGGAGGCGTAGGTTTCCAGAAGCGGCAGGCTGAGTTGCAGTGAAACCGGCGCGCCTCCGTCGAAGTGGAGCGTGCTGGAAATTTCCAGTTCATCCTCATTCGGGAGTTGGTTCCACTGGAGCGTGAGTGCCGATTGCCCTGCCGTGGCAAGTCCTCCACGGCGGCAGCGCAAGGCTCCGGATGGAGCATCGGTGATCATCCCGGGTGCGCTGACTCCGGCGGGCGAATGGGCCGATTGCAGGGTGAGGGAAGTGTTGTGAGCGGCGGCGCTTCCGTTGTTAGAAATGACGAGGTCGAGCGCCCCCGGTTTCAGCCGCCGCAGAACCGGGCTGCCCTGCAACTGAAGCTGCATCGTTGTCGCCGCAGGCCTTGAGCGGATCATGTGGAAGCCCTTTGTTTCCATCGCCGCGTCCAACTGCGGCAGATAGGCGGGGATGAAGGCGATGTAGTTTCGCGAAACATTCGCGGGCAATCCGCCCCAGCCTTGCGGATCGCGGCCGGAAGCGATGCCGATGATCGCCGGTTTTCCGCCGTCCATGATGAAGCTGGGTGCTCCGGAGTCGCCGCCCTGATAGTCGCACTCGCGCGGGTTTCCCGAATCGTGGTTGTAATCGAAGTAGGCGAAGCGCGTGGTGTCGAAGCCGGGATCGTTGACGAGGGTGGTGAATCCCGCGAGCGGCGTGGTGCCGGCGCGCACGAAGCCGCCGAAGACGATCATCGGCAATCCGGTGTAGGCGGCCTCGTCGGTTAGATTGAGGACCGGGAAGGGCGCGACGCCGGTGGTGGCCTGCACTTCGCCAGTGAGCGTGCAGAGCATGAGGTCGGTCTGCTGGCCGAGCGTGTTGACGACCGGAACCTGGCTCTCGATCTGATAGAGATGCTGTTGGCCGTCGGTTCCGAGGAACGCGATGTTCCAATCCGCGCCTAACGGATAGTGGCTGGCGTAAACGAAGTGCCGCGGCGAGACGAGAGCCATCTGGCGCGTCCAGTCCGTGGGGTGGGCGGGCCAGCCGATGCCGTGAAACCCGGCGGCGGGCGCGTGGATGAAGCCGGCATTCGGCTGCGGCGTCTGCGGATAGATCGGCGCGCCGGGGAAATCCAGCAAGCGGTTGTCCAGCGCCTGCGAGTAGCCGCGCACCTCAAGCGCTTCCGAGGAAACGGGAAGCGCGATGGCAAGCGCAAACAATGCGCGGATGGATCGGGGGGGACGCACGCGGCGTCCGGGATAGGCGCTAAGCCGGGATTTTGCGAGAAATTCCGTGCTTTCTCAAAATATGCGGAGTGATCAGCGAGCTTCGTCCAGAATCCGCTTTCCGGCCATGAGCGGTTCCTTGGCGGAGAGAATGGAAATGTGGGTTTCATCGAACCCGCGGACTTCCACTGCATCGGCGACGGCTTCCTTCCGTTTCTGGCTGGCCACGCTGACGGTGCCGTCGTTTTCCGGTGGTAGAATCCGCGACTTTGAGGCGTGATGGCTGAAGAACAGGTAATGGTTCACTTTGCCCTTGAGACGCTTGTCGTAGAGGTGATCGAGGAACTCGGAACCCTTTGCCATGTCGCGCCACGATGGGACGACTTCGGGAGCGTATTTCACGCCCATGGCCGCGGCCTCATGGCCTCCCCATGGACTTGAGAAGGTGATGAAGGTATCGATGTAGCGGTTTCCTTCATCGATCACATTGCGGGTGATGAACGCGCGCGAGACCAATCCTCCCATGCTGTGGGCGACGACGTGGAGACGCTTGAACTCGAAGCGTTGATGAAGGTTGTCCACGCCGCGATGAAGTGCGTGGGCGGCGTTCTGGAGTCGCATGCCGGAAGGATAAACGTAGAACCACGCCTGATAGCGTTTTTTGTCGAGATGCTCCATCGCATAGCGCCAATCCTGCGGAGAACCGGCCGCGCCGTGAACGAAGATGACCGGAGTCTTCGCCGGATCATAGGCATCGAGGAAATAGATGCCGAATCCATTCTTGATAGAGGATTCCGCGGGCATCCACAAACCGTCCTCGCCCCGCGTGGCGGCGAAACGTGGGTCATCGAGGCTGGCGATTTCCCCGATCGAATAACGGATGCCCTGATGGCTGATCACCTGATCGAGATCCCGCCCGGCGACCATGCGTTTGATCGCTTCCAACATGTCTGGCGGCGGCGTTTCCGAAGTGGAAAGCCTGCCGCTAAGCCGGGCGCTCCGGTTTTCCGGATTGAGAGTCACCGGTGTGGCATCGCCATTCGAATTTCGATAGATCCAGAGCGGCTCCCTGGCATCGTATTTGTTGTTCTGGTTCTGATCCGCGAAGGCCATCACGTGTTGATGTAGCGGGCTTCTCACGATGAACATGAAAGCCCCGCCAGCCGTGAGGTTGATCCGGTCGCCGGAGAAAACCTGGTTTTTCACCGGATCCCACTCAACCACGGCGGCCTTGACGGGGCAGTGGAACTCATCGGCGTTTTCGATGATTCCGGAAATCTGGTATTCCTTCTGCACGAGTTTCAAATCCTTGCCCAGCTTGGCGAAATTGCCGCAGGAGCTGAGATTGAAAAACCCGGTGGCCAGGATCAGGAAACGAAGCACGGGGAGGGCGGATGGAACTCGCATTTCACCGGGAGATTGAGGTGGTTTTTTCAGGGCTGTAAAGATTCAAGCGGGGAGGAAGGGAGTCTTGTTTCATCCCGGGCATGAGTTTAGGATGCCGCGCATGAACATCGTGGAACGAATCGCCATCAGAGCGTCGGCCGAGCGGCCGGCCTTGATGGCGGGTGCCCGGGTGCTCAGTTATGGCGAGCTTCTGGACCGGGTGGCGGCCGTGAGCGCATGGCTGGTTCGCCAGGCGGGGATGTCAGGTTCCGTTTCCCCGCGCATCGGACTGTCGTGTGCCAGCGGGGTGGATTACATCATTCTGGCGCTGGCGATTTTGAAAGCGGGCGGATGTCTGGTGCCCATCGCGGAGGAGCTGACAGAAGCGGAACGCGCGGAGTTGATCGAACGCACCGCGCTCTGCGGAATCCTCACGGGGCCTGGAGCGAAATGGTGTCCCGGCGAGCTTGCTTCACGGGATGAAACATCCGGAGCGGCCTGGTATCCGTTAGAGATGCCGGAGTTTTCCCATGAAGAGGAATTCGCCGCGCTCAATCCGGCGTTCATCCGTTTCAGTTCAGGCACCACCGGGCGCAGCAAGGGGGTGGTGCTGAGCCACCGCAAACTGGAAGAACGCATCATCGCCGCGAATGCCGCGTTGGGAATCAGCCCCGGTGATCGCGTCCTATGGATGCTGCCGATGGCGCACCACTTCGCGGTTTCCATCGTGCTGTACCTTTATCACGGCGCGTGCACGGTGCTGGGCGATTCCCATCTGGCGGTCGACGTGCTGGAGACCGCGCGATCCACGAAATCCACGGTCATCTACGGCGCTCCGTTTCATTTCGCGCTGCTTGCGGCGGATCGTAGCGGTTTGGATTGGCCGCAGCTCCGGCTTGCGGTGAGCACGGCGGCTCCGCTCAAGTTGGACGTGGCGGAGGATTTCCGCCGCAGGTTTGGGAAACCGCTCGTGCAGGGGCTTGGCATCATCGAGATCGGCTTGCCCTTGCTCAATACCGGCGGCGCGTCGGACGCACCGACCGCTGTGGGCCGACCTCTTCCGGCCTTCGATGTGGAGTTACGTGATGAGGAAGGCGTCCCGGTAAACGTCGGCAGGGTGGGGGAGCTCTGGATCAAGGGACCGGGCATGTTCGACGCCTACCTTTCTCCATGGCAGCCGGTGGAGGACATCTGTGTGAACGGATGGTTTCCCACCGGTGATCTTGCGGAAACGGATGCAGCAGGCCGCGTCTTCATCCGGGGGCGGAAAAAAAGCGTGCTCAATGTGAACGGCATGAAGGTGTTTCCGGAAGAAGTGGAGGCCGTGCTCGAGCAACATCCGGCCGTTCGCCGTTGTCGTGTCTTCGGATTGCATCATGCGGTGTTCGGAATCGTGCCCGCCGCCGAGGTGATCCTTCATCCCGATAACGATGTTTCCTCCAAGGACTTGACCGCTTGGTGCAGGAAATCCCTCTCGGCTTACAAGGTGCCCGCGAAGGTGAGCTTTGTGGAAACGCTCGAACTCACGGCAAGCGGCAAGGTGAAGCGCGGGTGATTGGGAAAACGCAAAAACCCGTTTGAATATCCGCGAGTCCGGCTCGTCCATTGAGGCGTGAAGACGAAACTCAAATTGTTCCGCGTTCTGCAAGCCACCGCAGCGATCACGTTGCTTGGCTTGAGTCCGAGCTGCATGACCACCTACGACTCCGCGGGCCGTCCCGTGCAAACCGTGGATCCCGGGCTCGCCGTGGCCGGAGTCGCCGCCGCCGGATTGGTGGGATACGCCATCGGTCAGCACAACGACCACCACCATTACCACGGCGGCGGCTACTATGGAGGCGGCTATTACCGCCCGTATTACGGTCCGCGCTGCCGCTGACCCTTTCTCAGGACAGCAGGATGATCCCCGCGATGATGGCGGCCACGCACAGGGCCTTCGGCAGGATCTGCTTCTCCTTGAACGCGAGGATGCCTAACAAGAACGAAACCGCCACCGAGGCCCGGCGCACCGGAGAGATCAGCGAAATCATCGCGCCGGGCACCGCGATGGCGCTGAAGTAGAGGATGTCCGCGCCTAACAACGTGAGCCCGATCATCGGCACCGACCACCGCCATTGGAACGGGACGCTGCGTTTCCGCATCAGCCAGAGCGCCATCGGCGGAACCATCAGCACCGCGGTGTAGATCGAGAACCACGCCTGCACCTGCCCGGGCGAGAGATGGGCGGATTGCAGCAGGAACTTGTCATAAAGCGCCGAAGCTGAACCTAACAGGGTTGCGGCGATCATGTAGAACACCGCCTTGTCCTTCACGAAGTGGATGCCCTCGCGGCGGCTCACCTGGGTGAAGGCGAAGAAGGACAGGAAGATCACCGCCATGCCGAGCACCTGTTTCGCGGTGGGTGTTTCATGAAGGAACATGATCGCCATCAGGATGGTCCATAAGGGCGAGGTCGCCCGGATCGGTGAGGCCACGGAGAGCGGCAGTGATTCCAGTCCGTAGTATCCGCAGAGCCAAGAGGCTCCCACCAATGCGGATTTCGCGAACAACATCGCATGGGCCTGCCAGGAAATGGAAGTCACCTGGAACATGTCCATCGGCAGTGTGGAAGGCGAGACGGCCGACCAGAGCACGAATGGAATCCAGACCAGCGCCCCGGTCACCACGCTGCCGAAGAGCACG
>DAISZP010000060.1:6773-15576 GCA_036824745.1 Luteolibacter sp. | reverse complement strand
GATGCGAAGGATCTGCCGCCCCATCTCGTGACGAAGATCTGGGTTTGCGATGACGACGGCGCGGAACTCGCCATGGGCGACGACGTGGCGGTCTTGAAACTCCAACTCGCCGACAAGATGCGCGTGCGCTTCGAAGCCGCGGCCAATGCGGATGTGGAACGCAGCGGCATCAGCACCTGGGACGGCGAGGAACTTCCTTCCCGCGTGGAAACGCCCGGCGGTCCCGCGTTTCCCGCGCTGGTGGATGAGGGGAAAAGCGTCGGAGTCCGTGCGTTCTCGAATGAAGCGGAGGCGCGTGAATCGCATCGTGCCGGTGGCGCGCGCTTGTTGTGGCTCGCGCATCCGTCGCAGGTCGATCACCTGAAGAAGAAATATCCGTTGGGCATGATGGCGAAGGTGGAACTGCCTCGCCTCGGCACCGGCGGCACGTCCCTCGACGACCTCATCCTGTTAGCCGCCGAAGGCGCGGCGGGCGGTGTGTTTCCGACCTCGCCCGATGCCTTCCGCGTTCTATCCGAAAGGGTGAGGGGACGTTGGTTTGAAGCCGCCTCGGTGGTGGCGAAGAGTCTGGATGACTCGCTCGATCTGTTGCCAGAGACGCGCCGCTGGATTGCCGCGAACCGCAAGGACCGCAACCTTGGGGAAATCGCCGAAGACTTGGAGGAACAACTCACCTGGCTCCTCCGTCCGCGTTTCGCATGGCGCGCCGGTTTCGCCGGTCTCCGCGAGTATCCGCGGCGCTTGAAAGCCATCCGCTCTCGTCTCGGCCGCATCCAGTCGCTTCCCATCGTCAAGGATCTGGAGAAACTGGATCGTCTGCACAAACTGTGGACGCCATGGTTCCAGCAATGGACCGCGGAGCCGGACAATCCGGTTTATTGGCCGCTCGGCTGGGCGCTGGAGGAATACCGTGTTTCACTCTTCGCCCCGGATCTGCCCACGGTGGGGAAGGTGTCGGAAAAGCGGATCGTGGAAATAGCGGAGCAGGTCGGGATACGGATCTAACGGTGCCCGACCGACGCATGGATGCCGAACAGGTAGGCAATTGCCTTAGGGTGTATTCGTTGGATTCGGAACAAGCCTGCGTGCATTTTCTGGCAGGAAAACCGGCGATGAAATAGCAATCCGGCAACCAATCCCGTGATCCAAGCAATTCCGAACGCTTGAGGAATCAAGCTGAGCCATGATGGCCCTTGAGGTGTCAATGCTCCGCCGACAAGGAACATGAGCAGGGAGAAGTGCATCATGAACCCGAAGCGTTTCCTGATTCGCAAGGTCTGTTTGGTGAGAAAGAACCTCACCGTGCATTTGGGCAATAGAAGGGAAACAAGTGCCGCCACGATCCAGCAGCCCGCAAACACAAGGATGCCCGTTGATGCCGGGAAACTTCCTTCCCGAAGATATCCAGTGAGCAGAATGACGAGCGCTGCTACCAGCGGAGTCCAACGAAGCCACCAGGGTCGGTAACGCACCTCAATCTCGCGCAACATCATCGTTTCATCCGTATGCCCGCTGAAAAGATCGATCACAGGAAGGCGGGAACTTGCGGCTACCCACAATTGTCCGTTTTCAACGCGCCATCCGAAGGAATGAGGCGCTTCCGGAATCCCTTCACCAGGAGAAATTCCCGCCGGAGGTGCGTAGGGGTTATCTTCCAAGTCCGACGGCGCTTTCATCAGGCTTCACCGTTCACGCGCCGATCGGATGCCAGACGGTCTTCGCTTCGGTGAAATCGCGGATGGCGTAGGGGGAGTCGTGATCCTTCAAGAACCAATCAGTGCCGGGACTGTGGATTTTCACGTGCTTCACGCTTTCCGCCGCACCTTGTTGCAGGGCGGTGGCGTCGGTTTTGTCAGCCACGGCGCAAACAGCACGGATGTGCTCGTGGGTGGCGAAGGTGGGGAGCATGTCTTTTCGGTCGCCGGTGAGCAGGTTCACGACTCCTCCGGGGAGATCGCTGGTGGCGAGCAATTCTCCTAACAGAATGGCCGGGTAGGGTGACTTGCGTGAGGCGAGGGCCACCACCGAGTTTCCCGCGGTGATGGCGGGGAGAATGAGCGTCATCAAGCCTAACAGCGGTGCTTCTTCCGGCGCGAGGATGCCGACGATGCCGACCGGTTCGGTGACGGTGAAGTTGAAATGCGGCGTGGCCACCGGGTTCACGCTGCCGAGGATTTGTTCGTACTTGTCCGCCCAACCGGCGAAGTGGACGATGCGTTCGATGGTGGCGCGGACTTCCTTGTCGCTGGTGAACGCGGCCATTTCATCGGCACGCGCCTCCAGCATTTCCGCAAGCCGATAAAGAATCTGCGCGCGGTTGTAGGGCGTGCGTTTCGCCCAGCCGGCACCGGCCTTGGCGGCGGCTTCCACGGCGTTGCGCAGGTCCTTCTTGGTGCAAAGCGGGATGTTGCAGAGGAAATTGCCCGCCGTGTCGTTGAGCGGAGCCACGCGGCCGGATTCGGAGCGGATGAAAGCGCCACCGACGTAGCACTTGGGGGTCTTGGTGATCTGGAGCATGTGAATGAGTGCCGAGTGATCAGTGAGAAGTGAGAAGAGGTTGGAGGGTCGCGTAATCGAGCAGGCCGTGTTTGCCGCCCTCGCGGCCGAAGCCGGATTCCTTGTAGCCGCCGAAGGGGGAGCTGGGATCGAATTTGTTGTAGGTGTTCGCCCAGACGACGCCGGCTTTGAGTTTCGAGGCCATCATGAGGATGCGGGAACCTTTGTCGGTCCAGACTCCGGCACTGAGGCCGTAGGGCGTATTGTTGGCTTTCTCGATGGCTTCCTCCGGCGTGCGGAAGGTGAGGATCGAGAGCACGGGGCCGAAGATCTCCTCGTTGGCGATGCGCTGGCTCTGTGAGACGTTGGAGAAAACGGTGGGTGGGAAGTAGAAACCGTTCTTCGGCAGCTTGCAGACGCGTTGGTGAATCTCCGCGCCTTCTTCGACGCCGCTTTGCACGAGTTGCTGGATCTTCGTGAGCTGCTCCTTCGAGTTGATCGCGCCGACGTCCGTGTTCTTGTCGAGCGGATCGCCCACGCGCAGCACGGCGATGCGGCGCTTGAGGCGGGCGAGGACCTCATCGGCGATGCCTTCCTGGACTAACAGACGCGAGCCCGCGCAGCAGACGTGGCCTTGGTTGAAGAAGATGCCGTTGACGATGCCTTCGACGGCCTGGTCGAGCGGCGCGTCTTCGAACACGATGTTCGCGGCCTTGCCACCGAGTTCGAGCGTGAGTTTTTTGCCAGTGCCTGCGAGCGCGCGTTGGATGATTTTTCCGACTTCGGTGGAGCCGGTGAAGGCGATCTTCGCAGCGAGCGGATGATTGACAACCGCGGCTCCGGTTTCACCCGCGCCGGTGACGATGTTGACGACTCCGGGAGGCAGTCCGGCGTCGGTTAGAATCGAGGCGAACTTCATCGCCGTGACGGAAGTGGTTTCCGCGGGCTTGAGGACCACCGTGTTTCCCGTGGCGAGCGCGGGCGCGATCTTCCATGCGAGCATGAGCAGCGGGAAATTCCACGGGATCACCTGGCCAATCACACCGAGCGGCGCGAGCGTGCGGCCGGGTGTGACGAAGTCGAGTTTGTCCGCCCAGCCGGCGTGATAGAAGAAGTGCGCGGCGGCCATCGGCAGGTCGAAGTCGCGCGACTCGCGAATGGGTTTTCCGCCATCGAGCGTTTCGGCCACGGCGAACTCGCGCGAACGGTCCTGAAGCAAGCGCGCGATGCGGAACAGATATTTGCCGCGTTCCGCGCCGGGGAGCTTGCTCCACGATTTGAAAGCCGTCGATGCTGCCTGATAGGCGGCGTCCACGTCGGCGACGCTGGCGTGGGCGATTTCGCTGAGTTTTTTGCCGTCCCGCGGGGAAATGGAATCGAAGTATTTCTTCGACTTCGGCGCAACCATCCTGCCGCCGATGAACAGCCCGTATCGCGGCTCGATGTGCGCGGGCGCGGATTCGGGAGCGGGATCGAATTCCCAGAGATCGCCGAACAGCAATTCGCGGGCGGAGGTGCGGGAGGGTGATTTTTTCGCGGGCATGGGATGATGTGCCGAGTGGGAAGTGAGAAGTGTGAAGTGGGTTCAATAGCCGCCGGAGTCTTCGGAGAAAGTCCAAGGGGCCTGATAGGCACCGGTGCGCTGGGTTTCCAACTGGCGCAGCAGGTCGTTGAGCAAAGAAGAGGCGCCGAAGCGGTAGCGGCGGTTGCTCAGCCACTTGTCGCCGAGGGTTTCCTTCACGGCGATGAGGAACTGGAGTGCTTGTTTCGCGGTGCGGATGCCGCCGGCGGGTTTCATGGCGATCTCGACACCGGTGGCGAGGAAATGATCGCGGATGGCATCTAACATCACCTGGTTGTTGCCGAGCGTGGCGTTGGCGGAAGTTTTGCCGGTGGAGGTCTTGATGAAATCACCTGGGCGGATGGCGCGCATGGCGAGAAACGAGGCGGCGCGAATGTTGTCGTAGGTTTCCAGCTCGCTCGTTTCGAGAATCACCTTGAGCGTGGCCTCGCCGCAGGCATCGACGACTGCGGCGATTTCATCCTGCACCAGTTTGAGTTCACCGGCGAGAAAGGCGCCGCGGTTGATGACCATGTCGATCTCGTCCGCGCCATCGTCCACGGCTTGTTTCACCTCGGCGAGGCGTGTTTTGAGCGGTGCCTGGCTCGAAGGAAACGCGGTGGCCACCGAGGCGATGCGGACCGGCGTGCCTTTCACGTGTTTCGCCGCGTGTTTCACCATCGCGGGATAGACGCAAACGGCGGCGACTTGCGGGATGTCCTTGCCTTCGTGCGGTCGCAGCGCCTTCTGGCAGAGTGAGGCCACCTTTCCCGGTGTGTCCTTCCCTTCGAGGGTGGTGAGGTCCACCATCGTCACCGCGAGGCGCAGGCCGAAGAGCTTCGAGTCCTTCTTGATGCTGCGCGTGGTGTATTTCGCGACGCGTTCCTCGACGCCGACCGCGTCCACGGGCCCGACCTCATCTAACAAGCTTCGCAATGCTCGTCCGTTCTTCGGAATCATTGGCCGAATCTCGCGGGAAGCGCGGGATCTGCCAAGTTCCAAGTGCGGGCGGAGTTCATTTCGCCCGTGCGGGGCGTTTGGTGCGGATTTCGACGGGATTCTCCGAGTTTCCTAACAATGGCGGGATCCTTGTTTCCAACCACAGCCGGGCCGAGGAGTTCCTCAACGCGCATTCCCAGATCGTCACCACGTGCCAGCCGAGCGCGAGGAGTTCGTTCTCGTTGCGGATGTCACGGGCCCGGTTGCCCTCGATCTTGGCCGTCCACCACTTGCGGCGTGATTTCGGCATCCGGAAATGGGGGCAACATTCGTGGCCATGCCAGAAGCATCCATGGACGAAGATCACCGTTCGGAATTTCGGCAGCACCAGGTCCGGGCGGCCGGGAAGGCCGCGGTTCCTCGCGCTCTTCACGGTGAAACGGTAGCCAAGCCGGTGCAGCATCGCACGCAGGGCGAGTTCGGGTTTCGTGTCCCGTCCGCGGATCCGGGACATGACCTCCGAGCGTTTTTCCGGGCTGAATACATCCGCCATGGTTCTGAAAACAGGGTTTCCCCGGAATCCGCTCATCGTCAAGCGGCGGGGAAATGAAGTCCGCTCACCTCGAAGGCGGCGATTTGCTGAAAACCGCGCATTTTCTGCGCTTGAGACTCAAGGGGTTGACGCACCCGGCCCGCCATGCACAATCCCCGCCCGCCGGGGCGGGTTATCCGCAGCCGGCAACTCCAAAACACTGATATGACCACTATCGCCATCAACGGATTCGGCCGTATCGGCCGCCTTGTCTTCCGCGCCCTTGTCGAACAAGGACTCCTCGGAACCTCGTTCAACGTCGCCGCTGTGGGCGATATCGTTCCTGCGGACAACCTGGCCTACCTGCTGAAGTACGACTCCACTCAAGGTCGCTTCGACGGCACGGTTTCCTCGAAGAAATCCTCCCCGGATCTCGCGGATGACGACATCATCGTTGTCAACGGCCACGAAATCAAGGTCGTGAGCGCCCGCACTCCCGATGGTCTGCCTTGGAAGGACCTCGGCGTGGAAATCGTCATCGAGTCCACCGGTCTCTTCACCGAAGCGGAAAAAGCCAAGGGCCACATCACCGCCGGTGCCAAGAAGGTCATCATCTCCGCCCCGGCCAAGGGTGAGGACGGCACCTTCGTCCAAGGCGTGAACGACGACAAATACGACGCCGCCAAGCACCACATCATTTCCAACGCGAGCTGCACCACCAACTGCCTTGCCCCGATCGTCCACGTCCTCCTCAAGGAAGGCATCGGCATCGAGGAAGGCCTCATGACCACCGTGCACTCCTACACCGCCACGCAAAAGACCGTGGACGGCCCGTCCCGCAAGGACTGGAAGGGTGGCCGGACCGCCGCTCTCAACATCATCCCGTCCACCACGGGTGCCGCCAAGGCCGTCGCGTTGGTTTGCCCGGAAGTGAAGGGCAAGCTCACCGGCATGGCCTTCCGCGTGCCCACCCCGACCGTTTCCGTGGTGGACCTCACCGTGAAGACCGTGAAGGAAACCTCGCTTGAGGAAATCAAGGGCCTCATGAAGAAGGCTTCCGAAACCTACCTCAAGGGCATCCTCGAATACACCGAGGACGAAGTGGTTTCCACCGACTTCATCCACTGCAAGGCTTCCTCGATCTTCGACGCAGGCTCTTCCATCGAGCTCAATGGCAAGTTCTTCAAACTCGTCAGCTGGTATGACAACGAGTGGGGCTACTCCAACCGCGTCATCGACCTTCTGTCCGACGTGGTCAAGAAGGGCATCTGATCGTTGAAAAACGACATCTGATTCACAAACGGTGGTCCTGCGAAGGGCCGCCGTTTTTTTGTTTCCATGGCTCGGAGATTGCATTCGGACGCCTGAATGCCTATGCTCGCCGGGATGGGAACGTCGGATGTATTGCGCGCCGCCAGCGGATGGCTCGATCTCGGGCTGGCCGATGAGGCGCTGGTGGAATTGGACACGATTCCCTTCGAGCGGCAGTCGGACCGCGAGGTGCTGGAACTCAAACTGGGTGCGGAAATGAGCCAGCAGGCGTGGAATCCCGCTTCGGACACCGCGCGATTGCTCTGTCTCAAGGATGCCGACGAGCCGATGTTCTTCATCTGGGCCGCGTTCTGCCTGCATGAGACGGGTGACACGCTCGCCGCCTGCAACTGGCTGCTGCGCGGGCCGAAGTCGTTGTTTGAAATGGCGATCTTCCACTACAACCTCGCGTGTTATCTCAATACTCTCGGAGAGGTGAAACGCGCGCGCAGCCACCTCAAGCAGGCGATCACGCTGGACGAATCATTTCGCGAAGCAGCGCGGGAGGACCGCGATCTCATCGGCATCGGGACGATCCGTTGATCCAACGGGATACGGAGAGCGATTGAGCGGATACGGGTAGCCCTAGTTTTCACAAAACTCCAGTCTCCGGCATCCCCGCGCGGGCCGTAACATGAGTGATCTGCCGTCATCCGATGTGACTTGTCGTTCGATCATGGCGACGAGTTTCCCAGTGCTCCATGGCACGATGAGCATCGCACGATGCGTGCAGGAACTGTTGCGCTTCCGCGTCCTCGCGATGCCGGTGGTGGATGGGGAGGGGCGATATCTCGGCCAGTTCCGAAAGAACTATTTCATCTCGTTGGTGCTGCCTCAGGTCGCCGTGCACGATCTGCGCTTGGACCGGATCGAGCGCATGATCGAAACCGGTTTGCTGAGCGACACCATGGCGGACGTCCGCAAACGCTTCGCGGAAATCGCCGGTGATCCCGTGTCCCGCCACGTGGACGACAAAGCACCGGTTCTGCGCCCTGAACAACCGATGGTCGCCGCCATGTTCTGTCTCTTCCACGGAAGGAACTTCCTGCCCGTGGTGGACCCGGCCGACGGGAAACTCCTCGGAGTGGTGTCCGCATGGGACGTTTTGGAAAACATCATCAAACAGGGCTGATCGGATCATGTGGGGAAATCAAATCGCGATGGTGGCCGGTGGAGACCGCATGTGGCTGGCGGTCGCGATACTGGGCATCACCTACCTGGCGATCATGACCGAACGCCTGAACCGAGCCATCGTGGCCTTGTTAGGCGCGGTGATCGTCATCGCGACGGGAATCCTCAATCAGGAAGAGGCGGTCGCGGGCATCGATTTCAACACCATCGGCCTTCTAACAGGCATGATGGTGATCGTTTCCGTGGCGCGGCGCAGCGGGGTTTTCGAGTTCCTCGCCATCTGGGCGGCGAAGCGCGCCAAAGGCCGCCCGGCGGGAATCCTCGCCGTGCTGGTGGTGGTGACGGCGGTGTTCTCCGCGCTTCTGGACAATGTGACGACCGTCCTGCTGGTGGTGCCCGTCACCTTGGTGATCTGCTCTCAGTTGAAAGTCCCGCCCTATCCGTTCCTGCTCTCGCAGGTGCTCGCCTCAAACATCGGAGGAACGGCCACCTTGATCGGCGATCCGCCGAACATCATCATCGGCGCGCAGGTGGGGCTTTCGTTCAATTCGTTTGTCCAGAACCTGGCGCCGGTCATCGGGGTGGTCCTGCTCGTCCATGTGGCGGCGGTGCACGTATTCTGGGGCCGCAGTCTTCGGGCGAATCCGGAAGACCAGGCGCGCATCATGGCCTTGGACGAGCGCAAGGCGATCGGCGACAAGCCGCTGCTGGTCAAATCCCTCGCGGTGATCGCCGGAGTGCTTGTCGCGTTTGTCGGGGCGCGTTTCATCGGTTTGGAATCCGGCACCATCGGCATCGCCGGTGCGGCCCTGCTGCTTTTGTTAGACAACTTC
>DAISZP010000060.1:0-6763 GCA_036824745.1 Luteolibacter sp. | reverse complement strand
GCGTGACCGCGGTTTTCAACGAGGTGGAATGGGTGACCTTGTTCTTTTTCATCGGCCTCTTCGTGGTGGTGAAAGGTGTGGAAAGCACCGGCGTGCTCGAAATCCTCGCCGGCAAACTCATCGCCGCCACGGGCGGAAATTTGAAAGCGACGGGGCTCGGCATCCTCTGGTCCTCCGCGTTTCTATCAGCCGTGGTGGACAACATCCCCTTCGTGGCCACGATGATTCCGATGATTAAATCCATGGCCCCGGCTTTCGGCGGGCCGGACGGGTTGTTGCCGCTCTGGTGGGCGCTATCGCTGGGTGCCTGCCTTGGTGGAAACGGCACGCTGGTGGGGGCCAGCGCCAATCTCACGGTGGCGGGAATCGCCGAGCGCAACGGCATTTCATTCCGTTTCCTCACCTACACCAAGCACGCGCTGCCGATGATGGTGGTGCATGTGGCGGTCTGCCACTTCTATTGGATCTGGCGCTACCTGTGACTCTATCAGGGAATCACGCCCGCCTCGCGGAATGAAAAATAGGGCAGGCGTCCCGTCGATGGACGGCCGATGATGACGTGATCGAGAAATCTCACCTGCATCAGGTTCGAGGCCTCCAGCAAACTGCGGGTCACCACTTCGTCCGAACGGCTCGGGCTGGGATCGCCCGAAGGATGATTGTGGATCAGGATGAAACCGTAAGCACCGCGGGTGATCACGGGGCGCAGCACTTCGCGAGGATGCGCCGTGGATTCGCTCACGGTCCCCATCGAGATCATGGTGGTGCCGATGTGTCTGAGCCGCGTGTCCAGCACGGCCACCCACACTTGCTCCTGCGCGAGATGACGGACCTGGGGGCCGAAGAAATCGTGAATCCGCTCGGGGGTGTCCAAGGGGATGTCGCGGACTTGCTCGCGCGCCACGCGGATGCCGAGCTCGAAGGCGGCGGCGAGTTTCGAGGCTTTGGCGAGGCCCAGCCCGCGTTCTTTTGCCAGCTCGCCCACCGGCAGCGCACCGAGCGCGCTCATGGAACCGTATTTCATGAGCAAATCCCGGCCGATCTCGATCGCGCTGCGGCCCTTGGTGCCGGTGGAAATGAACAGGGCCATCAGTTCGGCATTGTCGAGCGCCGCCGGACCGAGGCGGGAGAGTTTTTCGCGAGGCCGTTGATCGGAGGGCAGATCGTGAATCCGGTTGCTCGGGATCTCCGCGGCGCGCAGCGGTTCTGGAGTAATCATGCGAACAGTTTTCAAATGATGAGTCCGATTGCAAGCACTGGATTTATCATGGCGCGTCCGGCCGACCACGGCTAGAGTCCTGCTGATGGGCTGGGTTTTATTCTTCGATGGCGAATGCGCGTTCTGCTCCGCGTCCGTGCGGCGGGTCTTCCACCTGAATCGCAGGGGAAACATCGCGTTCGCGCCCTTGCAGGGGGAATTTTCCCGGCAGCATGGATTTTCCCATTTCGCCGCCAAGGATGGCGGAACGATGGTCCTGCTCCGTGAGTCGGACGGGAAAGCGTTCACTCACAGCGACGGTTGGATCGAGCTGGGAACCGCGCTCGGTGGCGCATGGCGTGTGCTCTCGGTGTTTAAACTCGTCCCGCGTTTCCTGCGAGACGGAGTCTATCGCTGGGTGGCGGCGAACCGATACCACTTCATGGGAAAAGCCGACACCTGCGCGTTGCCGGATCCGGAATTGGCGAAGCGTCTCCGTGCCTGACGCGCCGCAATCCTGCCTTGAAATGCGGAAAACGCCGTGCATCCTCGCCGCCCGCCCATGGCAGGACCGTCATTCCAAGCACTTCCAGGTTTCCGCGATTTCATTCCCCGCGAATGCGCGGTGCGCAATTACTTGTTCGAAACCTGGCGCTCCGTGGCCCGCCGCTGCGGTTACGTGGAATATGAGTCGCCCATCCTGGAAGATACCGGGCTCTATCTGAAAAAATCCGGCGGTGAACTTTCCGCACAGCTTTTCCGTTTCGAAGACCAGGGCGGGCGCGACGTCACGCTTCGTCCCGAAGTCACCGCCTCGCTCGCGCGTCTTGCCGCCGAGCATCAGCGGAATTTCCCGAAGCCGCTCAAGTGGTTCGAGATCGGCCAATGTTTCCGCTACGAAAAACCGCAGAAGGGCAGGGGACGCGAGTTCCACCAGTTCAACGTGGACATCCTCGGCGAGGCCGGACCGACAGCCGATGCGGAGCTCATCGCTCTCGCGATCGAGTCGATGCTCGCCTTCGGTTTCGTCAAGGGCGACTTCGTCGTCCGCGCGTCTGATAGAAATGCCTGGATCTCCTTCGCTTCCGCACACGGCGTCTCCGATGACGCGATGGCCGATTTCCTCAACATCGTGGACAAGATCGAGCGCGAGAAACCCGAAGTGCTCGAGCAAAAACTCGCCGCCTTCGGACTCACCACCGCCCAAGTTCGTGGATTCATCGCCGATCCGGCGAACGCCTCACCCGCCTTCGTCGCCATTAACGACGACCTAACGGCCCGCGGCCTCGGCGATTTCATCGAACTCGATCTCTCCATCGTCCGCGGCCTCGCCTACTACACCGGCGTGGTCTTCGAGGTCTTCGATTCGAAGAAATCCATGCGCGCCGTCGCCGGAGGCGGTCGTTACGACACGCTGGTCGCCACCATTTCCGACGGCAATGTCGATCTTCCTGCCACCGGATTTGCGATGGGCGACTACGTCATCCGCAACCTCATCGAGGAAACCCCGCACGCCGCGATCCGGATGGAAGCCTGGCTCCAGCGCAACGCCGCCAACTGCGACGTCTATGTCGTCATCGCCGACGAATCGAAACGTGCCGAGTCCCTCAAGCTCGTCACCGATCTTCGCCGCGCCGGCATCTCCACCGACTTCCCGCTCAACCCCGGCAAGGTGGCCAAGCACTTCCAGAGCGCCGAGAAATCCGGTGCCCGCTTCGCCCTCGTCGTCGGCACCGAGTACCCCGAGCTCAAGCTCAAGATCCTCTCCAGCCGCACCGAGGAAACCGGCAACGCCGAAAACGCCGCCGAATGGCTCACCGAACGCCTCACCCAACCCGACGGTCCTCTCCTCGCTTAAGAGGAAATGAACCGCAGATGGACGCAGATGAACGCAGATTATCCATTCAAGGAGGAAACCGATGCCATTATCGGTTGCGCGTTCGCCGTCCTGAACGACTTGGGACACGGCTATCATGAAAAGCCTTACGAAAACTCGCTTGTGGTGGAGTTCGAATACCGCGGCATCCCGTTCCTGCAACAACCACGGTTTCCCATTCTCTATCGGGAGAAACAGGTTTCCGAATTCATCCCTGACCTGATCGCCTTCGATAAAGTCATCGTCGATACCAAAGTCATTGAACGCATCACCGATCACGAAATCGGCCAGATGCTCAACTACCTCAAGGTCATCGGCCTCCCGGTTGGACTCATACTCAACTTCAAGAACGCCAAACTCGAATTCCGCCGGGTCATTTCATCCCATCAAAACTTCATCCGCCGCAACCGCGACTGACCCTTCTTCATTCACGTTCATCTGCGTCCATCTGCGGTTCATTCCATCTTCTTCCAATCTCCCATCATGCGCACTCATCATTGCAACGAACTCCGCGAGTCCCACATCGGCCAAACCGTCACCTTGATCGGCTGGGTCAATTCCGCACGCGACCACGGCGGCGTGATCTTCATCGACCTGCGCGACCGCGAGGGCCTCACGCAGTGCGTGTTCCATCCCGAGGAAAACGCGGAACTCGCGAAGCTCTCCCACACGCTTCGAGAAGAGGATGTCGTACAAGTCATCGGTGTCGTTTCCGCGCGACTCGAAGGCACCGTCAACGACAAGATCGGCACCGGTGCCATCGAGATCGTAGCCAAGCAGCTCACCATCGTGAACAAGGCGGACGTCCTCCCGTTCCAGCTCGACAAAGAGCTTTCCAACGAGGACATCCGGATGAAATACCGTTACCTCGACCTGCGCCGCCCGCGCATGAGCAAGAACATCCGCCAGCGCAGCGTGATCACCTCCGCCGCCCGCCGTTATCTGGACGATTCCGGTTTCTTTGAAATCGAAACCCCGATCCTTTCCAACCCCACGCCCGAAGGCGCGCGCGACTTCCTCGTTCCCTCACGCCTCAACCCCGGCCGCTTCTACGCGCTGCCGCAGGCCCCGCAGCAATACAAGCAGCTCATGATGGTCGCCGGCCTGGAGAAATACTATCAGATCGCCCGCTGCTTCCGCGACGAAGACCTCCGCGCCGACCGCCAGCCGGAGTTCACCCAGATCGACCTTGAAGCCAGCTTCGTCGGCCAGGAAGACATCATCAAACTCGTCGAGGGCCTGCTCGTTTCCATGTTCAAGGCCGGTCTCGGCATCGACGTGCCCACGCCGTTCCCGCGCATGACCTACCGCGAGGCGGAGGACCTCTACGGCTCCGACAAGCCGGACACGCGCTATGACATGAAGATCACCGATCTCGCGGACGTCTTCGCGGCCACCGAGTTCAATATCTTCCGCTCCACGCTCGACGGCGGCGGAGTGGTTAGAGCGATCAACGCCAAAGGTTTCGCCGGCATCACCACCGGCCAGATGAACCGCCTCAACGAGATCGCCATCCAGGCCGGCCTGCCGGTGAAAACGCTCGCCTTCATCAAGTGCGAGGGCGGCGAATACAAGAGCCCGCTCTGGAAGTTCTTCACCGATGCGGAAAAGGACGCGCTCGTTTCCACGCTCCACATCAAGGAGGGCGACATCGTCTTCTTCGTCGCCGGCGCCCGTGAGTCTGTTAGCACCATCCTCGGCCGCGTCCGCGTCGAATGCGCGAACATGATGGAACTCGTCAAGGACTCCACCGCCTACAACTTCCTCTGGGTGGTCGATTTCCCGCTGCTCGCCTTCGATGAGGAAAGCGGTCACTGGGCTGCCGTCCACCACCCCTTCACCCGCCCGAACTCGGAAGACATCGCGAAACTCGACGCCGGCGACTACGCCAACGTCCGCGCCGTGGCCTATGACGTGGTCCTCAACGGCTACGAACTCGGCGGCGGCTCCATCCGGATTCACGAAAAGGACCTGCAAGCGAAGATGTTCGAAGTGCTCGGAGTCGGCCCCGAGGAGCAGGAAATCAAGTTCGGCCACATCCTCGACGCCTTCCGCTTCGGCGCGCCCCCGCACGGCGGCCTCGCGCTCGGCCTCGACCGCATCGCCATGCTCATCGCCGGTGAGGACAGCATCCGCGAGGTCATCGCCTTTCCGAAAAACAACAAGGGCGCCGACCTCATGGCCCAAAGCCCCTGCCAGATCGACTTCAAGCAACTCCGCGAGGTATATGTCCAGTCCACCTGGAAGGACCCCAAGGCCACGCAGGAGAAAGTCACTCAATAAGGAGTGCGGACGTCTCGTCCGCGCCTTTCTTCATGGAAACGCCCGGCGGATTCCGCTAGGAAACCACCGCGTGCCCGCCAATCCACCCTCCCAGATCGCCTTCTTCGCCCATGAGCGAGGGGATGCCCGTGTGGTGAAGCGCATCGCCGCGCTGGGCGATCATGGGTGGAAAGTGCTGGGATTCACGTTTCATCGCGTCCGCGAAAAAGCCGATGTTCCGCCCGCGTGGGAAAACATCCACCTCGGCACCACCTACAATCGCCGCTACCTCCAGCGGCTCTGGGCCTTCGTGCGGTGCATCGGGGTGCTTTGGAAGGAGCGCCGGCGTCTGGCGGATTGCGAGGTCATCTACGTGGTGAACACGGACAACGCGCTGCTTGCCCTGTTAGGCCGTCGGTTCGCAGGGAAACGCATCCCCGTGGTGCTCGAACTCGCCGACATCCAACCCGCGATGATCGGAGGCGGAGTGAAGGCGAAGGTGTTCCGCGCCATCGAACGCTTCGTGCTGCGGCGGATTTCCCTGCTGGTGACGACTTCGCCCGGGTTCGTCCGCGAGTATTTCCAGCCTATCCAGCATCACGAGGGCGATATTTTCCTGTTGGAAAACAAGGTCTATCCGAGCGCGGGTTTGCCTGCCTCGAATCCCGCGGCGGCTCCGGTATCCGCCGGAAACCCATGGGTCGTCGGTTGTTTTGGTGCCTTCCGTTGCCGCCGCAGCTTGCTGCTGATGCGCGCTCTAACGGAGAAGCTGCCCGGACGAATCCGTTTCCTCCTGCGGGGTTATCCGGCGGGCACGATCACGGACGAGTTCCCTGAATTGATTCAGGGAGCTGCCGGAATTTCATTCGAAGGTCCCTATCAGTATCCCGGCGATCTCGCGGGCATGTATGGCTCCATCGATTTCAACTGGGCCTTCGACGAATCCGACCCCAACGGAAACTCCGCCTGGTTGTTGCCGAACCGGATTTACGAAGGCGGATGTTTCGGTGTGCCCGCCATCGCATCCGGGGAAACGGAAACCGGGCGATGGATCGAAGGCAAACAGGCTGGATGGACCTTCGCCGAGCCACTGGAAGAAACCCTCGCCGCGTTTTTTGAAACCCTGAATGCGGACGATTGGCGGCGGACACGCGATCGCTGCGCCGCCATGCCCCGCGGTGAATTCACCGGAGATGCGGACTACGCGCATCTATCAGAAATGCTGATGGAACTCCGCGGCTAAGGTTTCAGCGCCGCCTTGAGCACCGGGTCCTCCCATGCCTCGACGGCTTTCTTTTCCTCCGGCGGAAGTGAATCGATCCTGCGGCGTTTCTCTAGCAGATCGCGATCCTGATCGCTGATCGGAACGACCACATCCGGCGTGATGCCCTTGCCGTGCGGTGTCCGGCCCGAAGGCGTGTGGTAGG
>DAISZP010000601.1:0-2390 GCA_036824745.1 Luteolibacter sp. | reverse complement strand
CATCCGCTCGCAGCAACACGACAAGCGCCCCCGCATCATCGCCCTCACCGCCAACGTCTTCCGCGAGGACCGCGAGGCCGCGGCCGCGGCCGGCATGGATGATTACCTCGCCAAACCCATCACTCTTGAGCGGCTCCGCGAAAAACTCGCCGATCTCGCCGCACCGGATCCAATCCAGCGGTCACGTCAGGACGAAGTCCAACTCCTCGAACCGGAAATCCTCCGCAATCTCGCCGCCCTCGGCTTCGAGACCTTCCGCGAACTCATGGACGACACGATCGAGTCCTCCCGCAACCACATCGACGGCTTGGCGGAGTTGATTCGCAACGGAGATGCAGTGGCCTTCGGGGAACTCGCTCACAAGACCCTCGGCGGATTGCTCCAGTTCGGCTTCGTGGCGCTGCCCAACCACATCCGCACCCTCCGCCGCGAGAGCCGGATTCCCAATCCTGAAAACGCAAACCCGGTCCGCGCGGAACTCATCCAACTCCTCGATCAAAGCCTCGCCGCTCTGGCAGATTGGAAGTCGGACCACTGGCGCGCTTCGGGCAAGCCGGCCGCGGTTGGCACAGGCCCACGGAGCTGATAGAACTCTGTCTATCAGGAAGTTCCTTGAAGCCGGCCGTCATCGACTCCAGCTCCGCCAGCCGGATCACCGGACCTCCTTCCGCCAAAGATACCAAACAACAACCCGGCCGCTCCCACGGCGAACGAGAGGACACAAACGGAGTTCAAATGCCCTGAAAGCCTCTCGCGTTCACCCCGCGAGCGGCCCACACCTTGGTCCAGCAACCTCCGCAAGCGGTCCGCATCCGCTTCCGGCAATGGAACTTTGCCAAGCTCCCGGTGAGCCTCCAGAATGTGGCCCTCAGGAGGAACTTGAATCACCTCGCTCCCGGGTCCGGCGTAGATCCCGATCAGGATGGTGAGTGTGGAGAGGATAATGAGCGCGGCACGCATGGACTCAGTCTTCGGGTTTTCTCCGCGGGGCGATGCACCGAAACCCAGGTCAGGTTTTCGATTGGGGCGTGGTGCCCGCGAGTCTCCCGTAAGCAAAGAGCAAAAGCCCGAAAAGTGAGTGCGCGGCAAGCATCGCCGGCAGATGGACATGGAGCGCAAGGGTGAGGTTCTTCATTGCGAGCAAAAGAAACAGAACCAGCGGGCCCGCCAGTCGAAGCGGGCTCTCCCGGATCGAAGGTCTTCCAAGCGCCGAGATGCTTCCAGCGGCGAGGCCTGACGCGAGATACGGCAGTTCTTCAAACATGGTGCTGAAGAATCCATATGAGGGATTTGTCGCCGGAGGATTCCCGAACTGGTGCATCCACGGTCCAAACCACTTTCCATGCAGGTAGGAGGCAAGCAGAGCCCCCACAACGAGCGAAGTGCAGGAGACAAAGCAGTTTGCCCGGTGGTATTTCACGATTTTCTAGCAGAAATTATCATTCGCCCGCCCGCCCCTCAAGGGAAAAGACCCGTTTCACCCCCCTCACCCCTGGGCTTCGGCCGGAATTGGAGCCTCCCCCCCCGCCCTCGGTTCCTCCTTGATCAAAACCCCCGCGAAACCCAGATTCGCGGTCTCCACCCGCATGAAGCCGCTTTTGATCCTGTTCGCCAACCTCAAGGGAAACGTCGGGGATTTTGCGATTTTCCACGCGATGCTGGAGGACGTTTCCCGGCATTATCCGGGGCGGCCGATCCATGTGGCCACGCACGGCAAGCATGAGATCGATGAAAAGCGCTTTCACGCCTGGCGGGCCACGAATCCGCCGGACTTCGAGGTGATCGGCAAGTTGCCCGCCCTGCGCATGCCCGGGCACATGGGGATTTTCAAGCGGGTCGGCATGAACCGCTGGCTCGGCGACCGCCTGCTGACGCAGTGGACGAAGACCTTCGCGGAAACCCCGCCGGTTTCGAAATCCGGGGATTACGAGGCGCTGTTCATCGTCGGCGGCGAGTGGTCCGGGTTTTCGAACACGACCACCATGTTCGCGGCGATCCGGGCAGCGGCGCGGCACAACCGGAACGTGTTCATCTATCCGTTCTCGGTGAAGAAACTGCTGCTCAGCTCCCAGAGCCAGACGGCGCTCGGCGCGGTGTTTTCCCACCTCGCGGGCCGCATCATCGTGCGCGACAGCCATTCGGGCGACACGATGCGGCATTTCCGCAAGGACACCGTTTCCAGCGTGGACAGCGTGTTCCTGCTCGGTGAAGTGGCCGCGAAACTCCCGCCTGCGGAAAACCCCGACGACAAGCTGATCACGCTGGCCGTGACGATCGGCAAGGGTGCCAAAACCACCGATCTCCAACAGGCCATCGTTTCCCTACAAAACAAGGGCTACCGCGTGCGCCTTCTAACAACCTGCGAGCGCGAGGACGCCGTGGACATGCTG
>DAISZP010000059.1:0-15748 GCA_036824745.1 Luteolibacter sp. | reverse complement strand
TAGGCGCGGAGAAACCTCACCTCTATCCGGTTTATTCCGGCATGGTTTACTTCGACGATCTCGAACCGAAGGAAAACCCTGCGGGCATCGCGCAGGTGTTGAAAAACTGCGCCGCCGACCGCGAACTCGGCTACCGCCAGCTCAAGGTGAAGATCGGCCGCGGCAACCGCTGGATGTCCAAGGAGGACGGACTGAAACGCGACATCGAAGTGGTTCGTGAGATCCACAAGGCGTTTCCCGACTGCGAGCTGCTGGTCGATGCGAACGACGGCTACAACGTGGAAACCACCATCGCGTTTCTCAAGGGCATCGAGGGCATTCCGCTATTCTGGATCGAAGAGCCGTTTGTCGAATCCGTCGCCGCCTGGACCGAGCTTCACGCGTGGACCAGTACCAATGGCTGGGGCAAGACCCTGTTGGCCGATGGCGAGCAGCACAACGACATTCCGGTGCTCGAAGAACTTGAGGCCAAGGGCATCCTCAACGTCCGCCTGCTCGACATCGTCGGCCTCGGTTTCACCCCGTGGCGGGCCTTGATGCCGAAGTTGGTGAAAACCCGCACCGTCTGCTCGCCCCACGCCTGGGGCTCCGGGCTGAAGACCATCTACGCCGCCCACCTCGTGGCCGGGCTCGGCAATGGCTGTTCCGTGGAGGGTGTTTCATGCAGCCACGAACACGTCGATTTCGGCGAAAACGTGATCCGCGAAGGGAAAATGCAGGTTTCCAGCAAGCCGGGCTTCGGTCTGTCCCTGCGCGGCTCTTGAGGCCGGACTTATTCCCTTGAACCGGTGACGGATCGGGTGAAGTGTGATCGCGCTTTGCATCCGTGCCTCCGCAACCACGCCAGTGCCGCCACCCATCCGATGATGGGATGGTGCCAGGGGTGGCATGCCCACCGGATGGCCGCCTTCCGGGGTTGACGGGCGGTCTCTGTGGATGGGTTTCGGCCTGAGACCGCCTGAGCCGTTTCACCCGTTTTTTGAATTGGCCGCCGGGCAATGAGGCATCGGCGCGCCCAACCCCTTTGATTTGAATGAATGCATCCATTGTTTTGTGTGGGGACGACCACGCGCGTCTCCGATCCTTGTTGAACCACGATTGTCCCGGTCCATGGCCCGCGCCCGAGCAGGCCATGGTTTTGGAAGAAATCCTCCGGAACTCCGAAGTGACTGAAAACGAGCGACTCCTCGATTCCCACGCGGGCCTCGGCGACCAAATCGCCCTGGTTTCCGTGAGCGATCCCGGAGATTTCTTCAGCCTGCAAGTGGTCCTGCCCCATGAGGCGAATGTCGATCTGGACCGGATCCCCGTGACCTTGCCGATCTCCCTCGCCGTTCTGGGCCGCCCAAGCGGCGAGGTGGTTTCATGGGATACCTCCCATGGAATCCGGGAAATGCGGATCGTCGCCATCAAGAAGTGCGCCCGCCCCGCCATGGCCGGGTGAAGGCCGTATCGCAGCCCCCTCGCGCCCAGAATTGGCACGGAATCATGCCGTGATGAGACTTGCGCGGGGGGGAAAGCACCTTCAGAGTTCCTCCGAAACTATGAACGAACGACGCGTCGTCATCACCGGTATCGGTTGCTTGTCCCCCCTTGGCAACGATTTGAGCAGCACTTGGGAGGGCATGAAAGCCGGCCGCAGTGGGATTTCGAGGATCACCCAGCTCGATCCCGAGCCATTTGATTGCAAAATCGCCGGTGAGATTAAGAACTTCCAGGCGGACCAATATTTCAACGTCCCCAAGGACGCCCGCCGCGCCGATCGCTACGTGCAATATGCCGTCGCCGCCTCGAAGATGGCGATGCAGGACTCCGGACTGGATGTTTCCACGATCAACCCCCGTCGTTATGGCGTGATGGTGGGTTCCGGCATCGGCGGCCTTTCCACGCTGGAAACCGAACACGGCACCTACATGACCAAGGGGCCGAAGCGCGTTTCGCCGTTCACGATCCCGATGATGATCTCCAACATCGCCAGCGGCATCATTTCCATGGAGTTCGGCCTGCAAGGTCCGAACATGGTCATCGTCACCGCCTGCGCGACCTCGAACCACAACATCGGCGAGGCCTGGCGCATCATCAAATTCGGCGATGCCGACGGATTCCTCTGCGGCGGCGCGGAAGCGACCATCCTGCCGATGGGCCTCTGCGGATTCGGCAACATGAAGGCGCTCAGCACCCGAAACGACGAGCCCGAGCGCGCGTCCCGTCCGTTTGACAAGGACCGCGACGGCTTCGTCATGGGCGAAGGCGCCGGTGTCATCATGATCGAGGAACTCGAACACGCCAAAAAGCGTGGCGCGAAGATTTACGCCGAGCTCATCGGCTACGGGGTCAGCGCGGACGCCTACCACCTCAGCGCTCCTTCTCCCGATGGCAGTGGTCCGGCCTACGCCATCCAGATGGCCCTCAACCACGGTAAGAAGAACGCGACGGACGTCGATTACCTCAACGCCCACGCCACCTCCACCGGCCTCGGCGACATCGCGGAAACCAAGGCGATCAAGCTGGCCTTCGGCGACCACGTGAAAAACGGCTTGATGGTTTCCTCCACCAAGTCGATGACCGGCCACATGCTCGGAGCCGCCGGCGGCATCGAGCTCATCGCCAGCGTCATGGCCATCAAGGACAGCGTGGTGCCTCCGACGATCAACGTGGAAAACCAGGATCCCGAGTGCGATCTCGACTGCGTCCCGAACGTCGCCCGCGAGGCCGATGTCAAGGTGGCGCTCTCCAACAGCTTCGGCTTCGGCGGCCACAACGCCTCGGTGCTGGTCAGCAAGTTCGAGTGATCCAGTTGGGAAATCCGGACTCGCGTCCAGTGTAATATCCGCTTAGCTTTTGGCATGATCACTCTGGATCACAGTCCCGTTCAATCCGATCTCCGGATTCTCGGCGGCACCTTGGTTTTCAAGGGCACCCGGGTGAAGGCCCAGACCCTGCTGGATTACATCGCTTCCGGAGACACGCTTGAGGAGTTTTTGGAAGACTTTCCCACCGTGAACCGCCGCGACGCCGAGCTTTTCCTTCAACTTGCCCGTGAAGAAAGTCATACTTGATGAAAATCTTCCGGTTCCACTGAGGCATCATTTGGCCGAATTCGAAGTGGTGACCGTACAGTATCAGGGATGGTCGGGAATTCAGAACGGCGAATTGATCGCGTTGATTGATGGACGTTTTGATGTGCTTCTGACCGCGGACCAGAATCTCCGCTATCAACAGAATCTGCGGGACCGCAGGATCGCGATCATTGAATTGCCCTTCATCCGGCGGCATTCCATTACCTTGTGGGTGGAACGAATCCGCCACGCCATTCTCTCCGCGCAGCCTGGAGATTACATCCAGATTTCATCAGATCATTGATTCGACATGCAAATCCCTCTTCACCGCCACTCGCGCACGGTCGCCTTCGGTGACACGGACGCCAGCGGCTGGATGCACTTCCCGAACGTCTTCCACTACTTCGAGCAGGCGGAACACGAATTCCTCCGTGAAAGCGGCTTGCTCGTCTTCGCCCGTGATCAAGGCGGCTGGCCGCGTGTAAAGGTTTCCTGCGACTACAAGCGGCCGCTTCTCACCGGCGATGAAATCGAGATCCAGCTCGCCGTTTCCCGTGTCGGAGCATCCTCCGTCACTTGGGAATTTGAAATCCTAACAACTTCCGGCGACCTCGCCGCCTTCGGCAGCGTCACCACCGTGCGCGTGAACCACGAGGGAAAACCGCAGCTCATCAACGAGGCCGAGCGGAAAGTGTTGGAGCGCGGAATTCATTCCGCCGGGTGAACGACGAGCAGCAAGCCGATGACCCGTTATCAAATCGTTGTCGCTTGTGCCGTGCCATTGCTGCAAGCCGCTGCCATGTTCTTCTGCGTCATGGCTTATGTGCGCGGCAGGTTCTGGCCCTATCTCCTGTTTGGATGCGTGCACCTGTTCGGGTTTGTTGTTTCCTCCAGAAACTCGATTGAAGCGTTCCGCTCCAATCCCCATCCGTTTCATGAACAGCCCATGGCAAACCACGGAACGGATCAGAACAAGGATTCGCGATTCGCCACCACTCCGCCGAAATTTCCCGTGGGTTCGCTGGCAAGCGCCGTAGGGTTCTGGGCTTTGGCAAGAAGAGAGGCCAAACTGGCTGGTCTGCGGAGCGGAACACCCGAGTGACACGCGGGGACTCTATCATCCCCGCCTCCACAGGATCATCACCGCGGCGTTCGTCGCCGCTTCGTTGGCCCCCGGTCACTGTAATCTAGGATCTTGGCATCCAACGGTAAATACGGCGCGCCCGAATTTCCCCTTTTCTTCCCGCAATCGCTCTCACAAGTTGGCAGGGAATGATCGAGCCTGCCGTTAGCGAGATGATTTCCACCCCAAATTCCGGCCACGGTCCGGCTGGGAAACCATGGCGGATCGCGCTCATCTCGCCGAAAGGCCCGCTTTACCGGCATCGCAAGGGGATCTGGAAAAAGTCGCTGCGCTATCAACCGCTCACACTCACCACCCTGGCGGCGCTGGTGCCGGAGGATTTTCCCGCGGAGCTGGAGTTGATCGATGAAGGCATCGCCGACGTGCCGGAGGATCTTGATGCCGATCTGATAGGCATCACGGTCATCACCGGAACGGCGCGGCGGGCCTATGAACTGGCGGATCATTTCCGCGCCCGCGGCATCACCGTGGTGCTTGGCGGGCCTCATGTGACCCTGATCCCCGACGACGCGCAACCTCATGCGGATGCGGTGGTGGTGGGTTATGCGGAGGACACCTGGCCGCAGCTCCTGCGCGATTTCGCGGCGGGTTGCCTGAAAACGAGATACCTCCAGTCACCCGATCTCAATATCGGCGGCCGGCCGTTCCCGAAACGCGAGCTGCTGCCATCGGACCGCTATGTCACGAGCGAGGTCTTTGAAGCCACGCGCGCTTGCGTGCACGGCTGTGACTTCTGCGTGGTGCCCACCGCCTGGGGGCGCAAGCCCTATCAGAAACCGGTCGCCGAAGTCATCGCGGACATCCGGCAGCGGAACGCGCGCAAACTGATCTTCATCGACCTGAACCTCATCTCGCACCGCGGTTATGCGAAGGAGTTGTTCACCGCGCTGATCCCCCTGCGGGTCCAATGGTATGGATTGGCCACCGTGCTGCTGGCGGATGATGACGAGTTGTTAGAGCTGGCGCGGAAAAGCGGCTGCAAGGGATTGCTGATGGGCTTGGAGTCGATTTCCAACACCAATCTCAAGGCGAGCGGCAAAGGCTTCAACTCACCGGACCGATTCGCCCGCGTGGTCCAGCGCCTGCATGACCATGGCATCGCGCTGCAAGGGTGCTTTGTCTTCGGCCTCGATGAGGACGGGCCCGATGTGTTTCTCAAAACCGCGGAGTTCGCCGTGCAAGCGAAGGTCGATCTCCCCCGTTTCGCGGTGGTCACTCCGTTTCCCAACACGCCGCTCTATCTGCGGCTTGAGGCCGAAGGACGCATCCTCACGCGGGATTGGGAACTCTACGACGGGCAGCACGTCGTTTTCCAACCGAAACACATGAGCGTTCGCGAGCTTCAGGAGGGCATCGAGGCCGCGTGGAAACACGCCTACAGCGTTCCTTCGATCTTCCGCCGGCTGTGGCATTCGCCGGCTCCGATGCCGGTGCGCGTCGCAACCAATCTCGGCTACCGCTTTTACGCCCACCACCTCTCGCGCTACTACAACTGCGACTGGATCATCGGATCCAACCGTTCCTGATCGATCATGCGCCTCACCCTCATCCATCCCTGCATCGGACGGCGCGCCGGCGACCGTTCCTATGTGCGCACCTGGCAGATGGAATCACTCCCCGCCGCCACGCTGGCGGGGCTCACCCCGAAGGACATCGAGGTGCGGTTTTACGACGACCGCATGGAAACCATTCCCTTCGACGAACCGACCGATCTGGTCGCGATCAGCGTGGAAACCTACACCGCGAAGCGCGCCTATCAGATCGCCAGCGAATACCGCCGCCGCAAGGTCCCGGTGGTGATGGGCGGATTCCATCCGAGCTTGTGCCCGGAAGAAGTGGCGAAGCACGCCGAGGCGGTGGTCGTCGGCGAGGCCGAGGAATCATGGCCCTTGCTGCTGGACGACTTCCGCCATGGGAAACTTGAGAAGTTCTATCAGTCCACCGGCCGGCCATCCTTGGAACGCGTGAAACCGGACCGGTCGATCTTCCGCGGCAAGCGCTACCTGCCCGTGGGCCTCGTCGAAGCCGGGCGCGGCTGCCATTTCAAGTGCGACTTCTGCGCGGTGCAGACCGTGTTCCATTCGAGCCAGACGCGCCGTCCGGTCGATGCGATTCTATCAGAACTGGCGGCGGTCAAGGACACGAAGAAGCTGATCTTCTTCGTGGACGACAACATCACCTCCAATCTCGCGCAGGCGAAGGAGTTCTTCCGCGCCCTCATTCCGCTGAAGCTGCGCTGGGTGAGCCAGGCGAGCATCAACGCGGCCCACGACGAGGAGTTTCTCGACCTGCTCGTCCGCAGTGGATGCCAGGGCGTGCTCATCGGCTTCGAGAGCCTCAATCCGGCCAACCTGTCGTCGATGAACAAGAGCTTCAACACGGCCCGCGGAGGGTTCACCAAGGCGTTGGAAAACCTCCGGCGCCACCGCATCCGGATTTATGGGACCTTCGTCTTCGGCTACGATGGGGACACACCGGAGAGCTTCACGCCCACGGTGGAGTTCGCCCGCGACCATGGATTCTACATCGCCGCGTTCAACCATCTCACGCCGTTTCCGGGGACTCCGCTCTATCAGCGGCTCAAGGACGAGGGCCGCCTGCTTTACGACGCGTGGTGGCTCGACGAGCGCTACAGCTACAACCGGATCCCCTTCCAGCCGCGCGGCATCGATCCGGAGGAACTGCGCCGCCGCTGCCTGGAGGCGCGGAGGAGCTTTTACTCGTGGCCGAGTATCCTGCGACGCGGCGTGGACCCGGTGAACCGCTCGAACGCGTTCATGTGGCGGAATTTCTTCCTGATCAATGCAATGCACCGCGGCGACGTGAGCCTGCGGGATTTCTATCCGTTAGGAGATGAGTCATGGAACGGAACCCTGCTGCCGGCCAACTGATGGAAGCCCCGTCGGCGGGACGGCTTGCCTTCTCGTGGGCGTCACCCGCGGACGATGCGGAAATGCGGGGCTTGTTAGGCCGGGTTCCGATGGACGGGGCGGTGAGGATCGGTTTCTCGCGCGAGCCTTCGTATTTCGCCTGTCCGAATCCGGCCGGCGCGAGCGAGCGGACGCTGTTGGCGCGCCTCGACGGGAAACTGGCGTGTCTGGGCGCGCTTTCCGAGCGGGAGGTCTGGCTGAACGGCCGGCCGGCGCGTGTCGGCTATCTCGGCGGACTGCGGATGGCCCCGGGTGTTAGAATAGCGCCGCGCGTCCTCCGCGAGGGATACGAACGTTTCGCGGAATACGCCCGTGCTGCGGATGCGGAGGCGTGGTTCACTTCGATCGCCTCCGACAATCTTCGCGCCCGGCGTGTGTTGGAAAGCCGCCGGCTCGGGTTGCCGGATTACACGCCCGTCGCGGATCTGGTGACCGGCGTGTTTCCGGTGAAACGCCGCGTGACGAGGGAACAGCAGGTGGAGACTCCGGAGGATCGCGAGGAGTTGGATGCGTTTCTCAACCGCGAGGCGGAGCGCTTTCAACTCGGTCTGACATGGAACGCGGCGCGATGGGATGCCTTGGCGCGCGATGGATTCGGCCTTCGGCAAATGCGGGTGATCCGCCGAAGTGGGCGCATCGTCGCGGCGGCAGGCGTGTGGAACCAATCGAAGTGGAAACAGGTGACGGTTCACGGCTATGCCACATGGCTCACGCGCCTGCGGCCGCTGATCAATCTCGCCTCATGTTGCCGCGGGAATCCGGGGCTTCCTCCGCCCGGGCAGATTCTTCCGATGGCGAGCGTGTTTCCGTTCGCGATCGATTCCAGGGAAATCTCCGCTCTGCCGGAACTGTGGGCCGGCATCGAAGCCGCGGCTCGTGGCATGGGTGTGGATCGTTTGGCGCTCGGCCTTGATGAGACGGATCCGCTCCTCGGACATCTCGCCGGGCGTGGAGGCGTGCATCGTTACTGGACCACGCTCTACTCGGTTTCCGGTTCCGGCATTCCGGGCGAATCCATGTGCTGGCAAAACCGCGGGTTTCGTCCTGAGATCGCAATGCTCTAGAACCACTCCACCATCCCCGAATGCAGCACATGAACTCCAAGCCCGCGATCTCCTGCGATCACTTCGAGGATTGCGACCGCGCGTCCTTGTCCGCCGCGGAAGTGGCGGAGATGCGCGGGTTGTTGGAAGCGCATTTCGAGGGTGTGCGCTCGGACCAGTTCGAACGGGATCTATCGGAAAAAAACCGCGTGCTGCGTGTATGGCGGGACGGGCGGTTGGTGGGATTTTCCACGGTGCTCGCCTATCAGACGGAGGTTTCCGGCGAGACGATCCACGTGATCTACTCCGGTGACACGATCATGGCTCCGGAGGCATGGGGGTCGTCCGCGCTCGCGCGTGGATGGATCCGCATGGTCAGGCGCCTCCAGCGGTCGGCTCCTGATGGAAAGTGGTATTGGCTGCTGCTGTCCGCGGGTTTCCGGACCTATCGTTTTCTTCCGGTGTTCTGGCGCGAGTTCTGGCCTCGTCCGGATGTTGAAATGCCGGACGAGTGGTTTCATCTGCGCAACACGCTGGCCAGGGAGAGGTTTGGCGATCAATTCCATGAATCAACGGGAGTGGTTCGTTTCGAGCGACCCCAGTGGCTGGGGCCGCGGCTCGCGGTGGTGCCGGAGGGCCGGACCGCCGATGACCATGTGGCCTTCTTCCTTGAACGGAATCCGGGATGGCGCGAGGGCGATGAACTGGTCTGCATCGCCGGACTGGGTGATGAGAATCTAACAACCGCCGGCAGGCGGATCGTGCGCTCGATCGAACCATGAGTGTCCGCGCCGCCATCGCCCAGTGTGCGTGGGCTTGCGGAAACCTGGGTGCCGCAAGGCGTTTCAACGCCGCTTTGCGCGATCCGGAAGGCGCGCAGAACCAGTGGTTGTTTGAACGGCTTGCGGCGGATGCGGAAAGCGCCTTCGGGCAGGAACACGGGTTTCATGAAGTCCGGAGCTATCAGGAATTCGCGCGTCGTGTTCCCTTGGGAACGTGGGACGGCTTCGAGCCATGGGTGAGACGGATCCAGGCGGGTGAGCTTTCGGTGTTGGGAAACGAGCGCGTCACCCACCTCGCGCCGACCAGCGGGTCCTCGGGAGCCCGCAAGCTGATTCCGTTCACCGCCTCCCTCCAGCGCGGTTTCTCCGAGGCGGTGGGCACCTGGATGACCGACCTGACGCGGCTTGAGCCGGAATTGTTAGGAGGCTCCGCGTATTGGTCGATCTCGCCGCTGGCATCCGATGATGCGGATGAATGGGGGATCGTTCCGGTGGGTTTCGCCGATGATGCCGAATACCTCGGTGGCGTCCGGTCCTGGTTGGTCCGCCAGGCTTTGGCCGTGCCGTCGGAGCTGCGGCATGAACGCGACATCGAAACGTTCTGGAAACGAACGCTGATGTGTTTGTTAGAGCGAAAGGATCTGCGGTTGGTTTCGATCTGGCATCCGTCGTTTTTCGATCTGTTGATGGGGGCTTCGGAAACGCATTGGGAGGAACTTTGCGATGGGTTGGAGAAACATCGCGCGCGCGAGCTGCGCCGCATCGGCCCCGCTTCACCGGAACGCTGGTGGCCGCGGCTCCGGGTGATCAGTTGCTGGGGCGAGCAGGCCGCCGAACCCGGATGGCGGGCACTGCGGGACCGTTTCCCATCGGTGAGGGTGCAGCCGAAGGGACTGCTCGCCACCGAGGCGGCGGTGACGATTCCATGGCATGGGAAACAGGTTCTCGCAGTGACATCCCACTTCTTCGAATTCCTCGACGATGGCGGGGCAACGAGGCTCGCGCATGAACTTGAGATCGGGAGCGCCTACGAAGTGGTGGTCACCAACGGCGGCGGACTCTGGCGATATCGACTCGGCGATCTCGTCGAATGCACCGGTCACTTCGGCATGACACCCACGCTGCGTTTCCTCGGACGTGCGGGAAACGTGAGCGACCTTCGTGGCGAGAAACTCAGCGAGGCGTTTGTCGCGGAGGCGTTTTCGGCGGTGTGGCACGAGGGAAACCGGCCGTCCGCATGCCTGCGCGCGGTATCGGATGAGGACGGATCCGCACGATACGAACTGGTGGTTTCCCGTCCGGTGGATGATTTTGTTAGAGAGACCTTGGAAGTCCGACTCCTGCGGAATCCACACTACGCGCTGGCGAGGCAGCTCGGACAACTCCAACCCCTGCGGGTGGTGGTGGATCCCGACGCCGGAGCATTGCAGGCGGATTCCGGACCGATCCGCCTGGGCGACATCAAGCCCCGTATCCTGATTCGCCGCTAGGTTTCGGCTTTGCTCGGGGATTTCATCTGCCAAGACTCCTGCATGGACTCCGCCGGCCGCATCATCATTGTTCCCACACCGATCGGGAACCTCGGAGACATCACGCTGCGCGCGGTGGAGGTGTTGAAGTCCGCCGACCGCATCGCCTGTGAAGACACGCGGCACTCGGGGTCGCTGCTCGCGCATCTCGGCATCACCGGCAAGCCGCTGGTGTCACTCCACGAACACAATGAATCCCGCCGCGCACCGGAACTCGCCGCGGCTGCGAGAGCGGGCGAAACCATCGCTCTCATCAGCGACGCGGGCATGCCCGGCGTTTCGGATCCCGGATACCGCGTGATCCAGGCTTGTCTGGAAACGGACACACCGTTTGAAGTGCTGCCCGGTTCCTCGGCGGTGATCACGGCGCTCATCGGTTCCGGGTTTCCCTGCCACGCCTTCCGCTTCGGCGGTTTCCTCTCGGTGAAATCCGGAAAACGCCGCAGCGCTCTAACGGAAGCACTGCAATCCGGCGAAACCGGCATCTTCTTCGAGTCGCCCCACCGCATCGTCTCCACGCTGGAAATCCTAACGGAAATCAACCCCGCCGCGAAAACCTGTGTCGCGCGCGAGCTCACCAAGAAATTCGAAACCTACCACCGCGGCACCGCGGCCGAGGTCCTCGCCTATTTCCAAGCGCATCCTCCCAAGGGCGAGATCGTGCTGCTGGTGCATTGTAGTGAGGGACTTTAGTCCGTCCTTCGTGTATTGGGACGGACTGAAGACCTTGACTACAATGTGATCCCCACCGGGCAGTGGTCGGATCCGTGGACGTGGGGGAGGATGGTGGCGTCCTTCAGGTTTTTGGCGAAACCGTTGGACACACCGAAGTAGTCGATGCGCCAGCCGACGTTCTTCTGGCGGGCTCCGGCGCGGTAGGACCACCACGAGTAGGCGGCGGTCTTGTCCGGGTAAAAATGGCGGAAGGTGTCGGTGAAGCCGGCTCCTAACAACTTTCCGAAGCTCTCGCGCTCCTCATCCGAGAATCCGGGATTCTTCCGGTTGTCCTTCGGGCGGGCGAGGTCGATCTCGTGGTGCGCCACGTTGAGATCGCCGCAGAAGATGACGGGCTTGCGCTGAGCCTCGCGGGAAACGTGCTCGCGGAACGCCTCGTCCCAGCTCAGGCGGTAATCGAGGCGTTTGAGTTCGTCCTGCGCGTTCGGTGTGTAAACATTGACGAGGATGAAATCGGGATACTCGACGGTGAGCACGCGGCCTTCCTTGTCATGATGGTCGATGCCGAGCCCTTCCTTCACATCGAGCGGCTTCTCACGGGAGAACACGGCCACGCCCGAGTAGCCGGGTTTTTCCGCGGAGCTCCAGAACGCGTGATAACCGCCGAGTTCCAAGGGCAATTGCACCTGCTCGGGGCGCGCCTTGGTTTCCTGGAGGCAGAGGATGTCGGGATATTCCGTCGCGACAAATTCCGGGAAACCCTTGCCGAGCACGGCGCGGATGCCATTGACGTTCCATGAGAGCAGCTTCATGCCACGGAGGATTCCGCGAAACACCGAGCCTTGGCAAGCCGTGAGAACGGATCACTCGACGATCAAGCGGATGTCCTCCGAGTTTCCACGAAGCTCCGGCGCATACATCGCGGATGCTTCGGCGGGCAGCGCCTTGTAGCTGCCGGGGGCCTCGGCACGGAGTTGGTAACGCAGCGTGTGCGTGCCGCGCGGCAGGGCGCGGATGAAGAAGTCCACCGTCTGGTCGCGCGGTTCCATGTAGGCGCTGAAGCCTCCATCCGGCGTGATGTAGCCGCTCAGGGCATCGAGCGCCTCGAAGCCCGCCGCCTTGGAGTCGGAGAAAATGAGGTATTCGTAGTCGTTCTTGCTTTCGAGGACGAGCTCCACCTCGATGCGGTCGCCGGATTTCACGGCGGCTCCGTCAGTTAGAGGTTCACGGCGGAAGCGCTCGACGCGTTGTTTGACGACTTGTCCTGTGGAATCCGGCACTTCGGTTTCCTTTTCCAGTTCGATGAGTTTGGAAACCCGGCGTTGCACCTTCACTTCGAGGCCTGCGGCGCGGAGTTTGTCCTCCAGCGTGAAGACTTCGAGGTAGGCGTTGGCGTAGAGCGCGCCTTTGCCGGTCTTCTTCAAGGTGACCTCATGTTTGCCGGTGGTGACCGCATCGCCTGTTAGGGAAACCGTGCCATCGAAGGTGAAAAGGTTGTCGCGGTTGATGGAAACATTTTTCACCGGCTTGCCGTCGATGGAAACCTCGACTTCCATCTCAGGAGCCTGTTCGCCGCTGGCCTTGAAATAGCCGGCGATGGCCTCAATGGCGTAGGCGGTGTCGCGGGTGGACTCCCAATACGTCGCGTGCTTGCGGTTGTTCACCAGATATTTCACCAGTCCGCGCGTGTCCAGGTCGTTTGGTTTCACGGCGGCGAGCAGCTTGAGATACCAGGCGTGGGCCTCCACCTCGCTGCCATACCAGAACCACCAGTAGTTCTGGTTTCCGAGATCCAGATAAGCCGTCTGGTTTTCCGGGTCGCGCTTGAGGAACTGGGAAACCATCCTCATCAACTCGTCGCGGCGCGCCTCATCGCCCTTGCGGTGTTGTTCCAATCCGACGAGGCACTTGGCATAAACCGGCAGGTCCTTGCGGTCCCGATAGAGGAAGGCGAGCATCGGTTCCGAGTCGCGTCCCGCCTCACCCAGGATCATGCGGATGAAGGCGTCAGTCGTGTCGCTGGTGGATTTTTCATAACGACTGTCATCCTTCACCTTGCCGCCCGACTTGCGGATGGCTTCGCGCTCGACATAAAGCTGCAAGGCGGCGGCTTGTTTCTTCTCATAGGCCATCAACCACGCGATGCCGGAGTTCAACATCTCGTCGGGAATCTTCGCGCCATTCGCTTTCGCCACGAGCAAACCATGAACGACCACCGCAGTGGTGTGGGGATAGGAAACCTCGCCGTAACCGGAGAACCATCCCCAGCCGCCGTCGTTGTTCTGCATGGACATGAGCTTGTCCACGCCCGCGGAAACCATCTTCTCCATTTCCGATTCATCGAACACCGGGTTTTCCTGCCATTGCTTCCACTGCGCCGCGCGGTCCCCGGCGTTTCCAAGTTCCTGCGGATTGAGGTTGGTGCGCTTGGCCTTCACCTCGGCGAGATTGATCTTGAGATCGCGCAACATTTGCTGGGCGATCACGGCCGGGACGAAACGGTTCAGGGTCTGCTCGGTGCAGCCATGAGGGTAGCTGGCAAGATACGGAATCGCATCCACCACCGCCCCGGCGATGGTGGGGGAGAAACGCACGGTGAGTTTCGATTGATCCGGACGCCGTTGTTCCGGAACCTCCATCACGATCTTCGCGGATTCCTGATCCGGTTCCACCACGCGGCTCCATGCGTCCTGGCGGGACATGCCATGAACGAGCACCGGCAGCGTGCGCTCCACGGCATCGCCATCGTCGCCGGCATCCGCTTTCATGCGGAGCGTGGCTTCGCCTTCCTTGAGCGCTTTGACGCGCCAATCGACGCGTGCCTCGCCCTTCGCGGCGATTTCGACGGTCTTCGGCGACCCATCGATGGCTTCGAGATTATTGCCATCGAGTTCGAGTGAAACCTTGACCGACTTCGAGGAGTCGTGATCGTTGTGAACCACGGCGCTGAGCACGGCTTCATCCCGCTCCACCAGGAAACGCGGTGCCTGCAGGCGGACTAACAGATCTTTCGAAGCAATGATCTCCGTGCCGCCTTCACCGACGGTCGTGCCTTTGCCTAGCGTCCACACCCGGGCTTTCCAGGTCGTCAGGTTGTCGGGAAACTCCAGCGGAATCTCCGCGTGTCCTTCGGCATCCGTCTGGATCGCGCCGGACCATTTCATCAGATCCGTAAAGTCCTTGCGGACGAGGATGGGGGGTGGGTTGTCTCCACCTGCCCGTTCCGGGTTGTTCAGGATCGCGTCGATGCTGTTGCGCGAGGTTGCGAAATCCCCGCTGCGGTTGCCGGTGGTGATTCCTTCCGCCGCCATCGCCATCGGTGCCGCCGGGATACCGTCGATCGACGTGCCACCGGCGGGCGAAACCCAATCTCCAGCCATCCGTGAAGCTTTGCTTTCTGCCACCACGCCATACGCGCGTCCTCGCCCGAACCCACCACCAAAACCCGCACCAACGGAATTGGGAAGTTCATCTCCGAACTGACCGAGCCATTGCATGCCGACCACCTTCGGCTTGGTGAGATTGCCCACCGGATACGGCAGTGAGTTGCCCGAACCATAACCGTAGTAGTTGTTCCGCCACTTCCAGAAATTCTCATGGATCGGCTCGACGTTCGATCCACCGGTGATCGCTTCGAGAGACTTGTCGTAAATCGATAGAACCGTGGTGCCCGTCACCGGATTGCCATCCGCATCCTTGAGCGTGACGCGCAGCGAGGATTTCTCCTGCGGTTTCACCTTCGTCTTCGCGGGTTCCAGCGTGACCTCGATCATCTTGCTGACCGGCGGCAGAAGGATTTGTTTCACCGCCTTGTGGACCTCCGCACCGTGCACGGTGATGCCCTCTATGAACATGTTAGGCATGTCCTTCAGATCCACCGGGACGTCGATCTCGTGGCTCTTGCGGTCGAGTTGGATGCGTTTCGCCTCGCGTCCCGCGCCGCCCGCGATGTGCAGGAATAGCCAGACATGGGCGTTGTCCCGATCGCTGTTCACGCGCAGCTTCACGATCTCGCCGGGTTTGTATTCGAGCTTGTCGGAAACGAGTTCCAGCGGCCCGAAGTTCCATGCTTTCGGGTCATCTTTGCCGGGGCCGTGAATGTTGAGGATCGTCGCGCCCTCCACGGCTTCACCGCCATTGAACGAAAGACTCGCGGCGAGGCGGTATTGCCCGGTTGGCGGTGCGGCGAAGGATTGTTTGGCGTTGCCTTCTGCATCCGTTTCGAGAGACCATGATTGGATTTCCTTCTCATCGACCTTCCCGCCCTCGCTCATGATGAGCTGATAGATCGTGAGTTTCCCCTTCGCGCCGACGACGGGTTTTCCAGCGAGCGTGGCGGTGGAAACACTGGCTTCCACGGAGTCACCTGCCTTGGCGTAGCCTCGGTTCGTCCAAACGACGACTTCGAGAGGTTTTCTAGCAGCGATCACCGAGCCGTTGCCGCGCTCCTCGCGGCGCGAGGCGTCCGTGACGCGGGCCTCGATGTTGTATTTCGCATCCATGTCGCCATGGATCTGCTTCGCCTGCGCGGTGTCGATCTCCACCTTCGCCGTGCCATCCTCGCCGATGGCGACGGTTTGCTTGAG
>DAISZP010000058.1:0-15805 GCA_036824745.1 Luteolibacter sp. | reverse complement strand
GTGTTTCTCATAGCGCTCATGCGGCAGTGCGTAGAGATACGCGTGCTTCGGCATCGTCTGGTGGAAGGCGGTGTCGAACACGGCGACGTGTGGCAGCTCGGGAAATTTTGCCATCGCCGCGGAGATCCCGGCGAGGTTGGCGGGGTTGTGCAGCGGGGCGAGCGGGATGCACCCGCGGATCACATCGAGCGTGGCGTCATCGATCCTCACGCTCTCGGAAAACGCCTCGCCGCCATGCACCACGCGATGTCCGATGGCGGCGACGAGCGTGCCATCGATGGCTTTCAACGCGGCTTCCATGGCCTGCGCGTGATCAGCTTGCGGAATACTCCGGGTTTCCTTCGCGGAACCGGGGCGCGAGATGTGAATCACGGCTTCCGCGGTGCCAAGGGCCTCGGCCAGACCGCTGACGACCGGATTTTCCGAGGCGATGTCGATGAGAGAAAACTTCAACGACGAGCTGCCGCTGTTGATCACCAGAACCGCCGCCTGAGTTTCATGCGAATCCGAAGACATTTTGAGGAAATCAGATTGGCCGCGGGCGTCCCGACGCGCAAGGCGTGATTGAGGATCTGGTCCGCAGCGATTGCTGAAACGGTAAAGCCGGCGATGCTTCTCCGCTTGCCTGAGACCGGAGGCCCGCACAGGTTCGGCGCCATGCCCCTCCCAGCACACCGGCTTGCCGCGTTCACCGAGTCCGTCATCCGCGGCACCACGCGCATGGCGAATCAATACGGCGCGATCAACTTGTCCCAAGGGTTCCCGGACTTCGATCCTCCCGAGGAACTGTTAGCTGCGCTGGAGCGGGCGGCGCGCGGCCACCATCATCAATATGCGGTGACGTGGGGGGCTCCGGCATTTCGCAACGCGCTCGCGGCGAAGATCCGGCGATTCAGCGGACTGCCGATCGATCCGGACCAACACCTGGTCGTCACCTGTGGCAGCACGGAGGCGATGATGGTGGCGATGATGACCGCCTGCAATCCGGGCGACAAGGTGATCGTCTTCTCTCCGTTTTACGAAAATTACGCCGCGGACGCCATTCTATCAGGAGCTGAGCCGATCTACGTGCCGCTGCATCCGCCGGACTTCGGCTTCGATCCGGAGGCTCTTGAAAAGGCCTTCGCGCGGAAACCCAAGGCCATCATCGTGTGCAATCCCTCGAACCCGACGGGCAAGGTGTTCACGCGGAGCGAGCTGATGGAAATCCTGCGCCTCGCCGAGAAACACGATGCCTTCGTGATCACCGACGAGCCGTATGAGCACATCGTCTATCAGCCGCACGAACACGTGCACTTCGCCGCGCTACCCGGGGCGTTTGAGAGAACAATCACCTGCAACTCCCTTTCGAAAACCTACTCCATCACCGGCTGGCGGCTAGGATACGTCCAGGCAGCGCCGGAAGTGATCGCGCAGGCGAGAAAGGTTCACGATTTCCTAACAGTCGGGGCCGCCGCGCCATTGCAGGAGGCGGCCGTCGCCGGACTGGAGCTGCCGGACAGCTACTACACCGGCCTGTGCGATCTCTACACGGCGAAGCGCGACCTCTTCCTCAACATCCTGCGGGAAACCGGTCTGTCCTTCACCGAGCCGCAGGGTGCCTACTATGTCATGGTGGACATCTCTCCGCTGCGATTCGCCGACGACAGCGAGGCCTCGGAGTGGTTCATCCGCGAAGTGGGCGTGGCCGGCGTGGCGGGATCGAGTTTCTTCCGCGAGCCGGTGAACCATCTGATCCGCTTCCACTTCGCGAAGAAGGAGGAGACACTGCGTGCCGCGGGCGAAAGGCTGATGCGGCTGCGTGAGTTGAGATGAAAAAAGCCGGGCCACCCGATGGATGGCCCGGCTTGATTTGTTAGAAATCCGTTAGTTCGGCGTCACCACGAGGTGGACGAAGAGCTTGGGATTGCCGGTGGGCAGCGTGTAGGAAACGGAGGTTCCGTTATCGACCGCGGAGCCGGTGACGTCGGTCCAATTCACCAGATCGGTGGAGGTTTCGACCTTGTAGGATCCGACGAAGCCGGCGGACTTCGGCCAGGTGACCGTGTTGCCGACCAGCGGGGGATTCGCGGTGAAGGATGATCCGGTCTGGCCCATGAAGAACTCGACGCCGTTCGCCACGCCGTCGTTGTCGAAGTCGAGATCGGCTGTTTGTCCGCCAGCGTTGGCGGATGCCCAAGTGGCGTAGCCGCTGGCGGCGGCTTGCACGGTCAGAATGCCGGTGGCTTCGGTGAAGGTCCACTCGTTCCCGCCGGAGGTCATGGTCCATACACCGGAGTTGTTAGCGAAGCCCGGGACGTTGAAAGACGCGCCGTAGGTTTCTGCGAGCGTGCCGACGTTGACCAGGGTCCAACTGTTTCCGGCAGTGGTGTTGGCGCCGCTGATATCGATGTTGAAATCGCCGTCAAGCTGGAGCGTGCCGGTGCCGCTGATCGAGTTGTTGACGCCGTTGGCTCCGATGACGAAGCGCAGTTGGGCGTTGTCCGCGAGGGTCAGCGTGCCGTTGTTCACCGAGGTGCCACCGGCGTAGGTGTTCGCGCCAGTCAGGGTGAGGTTGCCCGCGCCTTGTTTGGTGAGGCCGCCGCCGGTGCCGCCGTCTAACAACGGAGTGTTGATGGAGATGTTCGCGCCATTGCTGTCGATGATGGCTCCGCCGGCCTGGACGGTGACGGTGTCGATGCCGTTCATGAAGGTGGCGTTGGCCGCGCCGCCGGCTTTGAGCAGTCCGCCGTTGAAATTGAAGGCGGTGGTGCCGGAAGCGTTGTCCAGAACCGCGTTGGCGGTGAGCGAGCCGCCGTTGAGGTTCACGGTGCCGCTGCTGGCGGCGAGGTCGCCTAACAGCAGCCCGGTGGTCGAGTTCGCGATGAAGGCACCGGTTCCGGAGATGTTCAGCGTGCCGTTGCCATCCTCTCCCACGTGGATGAAGCGGGCGGAGTTGGCCTGGGTGAAGGTGCCGCCGGAGAGGTTGAGGGTGCCGTTTCCTCCGGTGCTGCGGCCGATGGCCATCCAGCCGTTGGCGGAGACGGATCCGCCGGTTTGGTTCAGAGTGCCTTGGCCGCTGTTTCCGATGCGGAGTTCCTGATCGCCGGAGAAGCTGACCGACGCGGAGTCCTGGACGTTGAGCGTGCCTGTGGACCCCGTGCTGTTTCCGATGTGGATGTAGTTGCCGGAGTTGTAAACCGTGTTGTCCTTGAAGGTCACGGTGGCGACTCCCGTTTCGATGCCGATCTGGAGGTATCCGGTGGCGTTGACGGTGGAGTTTCCGTTAGATGTGAACTCGGCGGTGCTGCCGGTGCTGCGGCCGATCTCAAGATTCACGGTGTTGAGCGTGCTGCTGTTCAGCGTGAGGCTGGAACTCGCAAGGTATCCACCCAGATCGGCGGCATATCCGAGCGACACGCCGCCGCCGTTCTGGGTGACCGTCGAGTTGGTGAAGGTGGCTGATGATGCGAGGTTGGTCGTTCCGTTGCCGATTCCAATGGCGATCCAGCTTCCCGAAGTGAGGTTCGAGTTGGTCACTTCCAGGGCGGAATTCGCGGTGGACAAGGGATCGCCGATCCAGAGTTCGGAGGCCACGTTGTTAGCCGCGGATCCGGAGAATGAGACCGTGCCTTCGAGGATGCGCAGACCCTTGTTGATGGTGCCGATGGTTTTGGTGGTGCTGCCTCCGAAGCCGAGCTTGCCGGTTCCAGTCTTGATGAGGTTGGAGTTCGGATCGGAAACGACTTGTCCGTCGAAGCGGATGTCCGCGGTGGTCTGGATGGTGGTGTTTGCGGCTCCGATGGTGAATCCGCGGTCGGTGGTGGCGGCGGTGCCGGTGTAAACCAGGTTTCCACCTGATAGAAGGAGGTTGGCCGGGCTGGCGGCGGCCGCGCCGATGGAGCTCGGGCTGCCGGCGTTGGCGAGGCTGTTGATGGAGGTGGTGCCGCCCTGGAGATCGGTGACACCGGTGTATTCGTTCGCGGTGTAGAGCTCGAGCGATTGGAAACCCCGCTTGGTGAGGCCGGTGCTGCCGCTGATGCTGCCGGTTCCGTTGAGGCTGTATGGCACGGTGGAGTTGTCGAAAGTCAGCGAAATGGGAGTGACGGTGGAGTTCAGGACCACCGCGCCCAGGGTGGGTCCGCCGACGGTGTCGTCAAACTGGGTGGTGCTGCCGTTGGTGTAGTTGCTCGGGAAACCGGCGTTGAGCCAGTTGAAGGTGGTGGTGTCCCAGACATCGCTGAGCGTGGCGTCCCAGCGCGGCAGGGCGAGGCTGGTGACGTTGAGATAGATGAGACCCGCGTTGTTATCGAGGAGCTCTGCGGTGACTCCGGTGGGCAAGCTGCCGAGGGTGATGCTGCCTGAGCCGGATTTGGCGCTGTATTCGAGCAGTGGAACAGTCCCGAGGCTGATATCGAGGTCAGCGAGGTTGAGGGTGACGGATCCGTTGATCACGAGGGAACCCGCCGCCATGGGTGCGAAGGATGGATTTCCCGGAACGTTTCCGAGGTCGAAGTTCAACTGGGTGGCTCCGGTGGTTCCCATGGTGAGGGTTCCGAGCGTGCGGGTGTTGAAGCCATTGGTGGAGATGCATTTCAACGCGGTCCCATCGGCGATGGTGAAGTCCACTCCACCGGCACCGACATCATTGATCGCGAGCGTGCCGCCGTTGACCACCACGTTTCCGGTGTGGAAAACGCTGGATCCGGTGAGGCTGAGCGTGCCGCTTCCGGACTTGATGATGTTACCGCTTCCGGAAAATGCCTGGGGTGAGCCGAGGTCCTTTCCATTGCTGTCGATTTTCAATCCACCGGACTGGATCTCGGCGGTGCCCAAACCGGTGATGAAGGTGGGATTGTCCGCGGTGGCTTGGAGGAGGGTGCCATTGAAATAGGCGTTGCCGGTTCCCGTGCCGCGAATGAAGGCGGAAGTCTTGATGGTGCCGCCGTTGAGATTCGCGGTGCCCGTCCCGCTGCCGACTCCGAGGATCATCTGTGAGGTGCGGAACTCCGCGGTGCCGGAGATGGTGAGAGTGCCGATGCCGCCGCCTTTGCCGATGTTGGTGAGGCCGCTGGTCACATCAATGAGTCCGCCGCTGAAAAGGATCGTTCCGTTCGCCGTGCCGCTGTCGGCTCCCACGACCAGATCCCCGCCGCCGTTTTTGGTGATGGTGCCGCCGGTCATGTTGAGGGTTCCGGTGCCGTTGCCATTTCGCCCGACGACAAACCAATTGTTGTTCGTAAGCGAGCCGCCGCTCATCGTGTAGGTTCCGTTAGAGGTAGAGCCCACCCAGAACTCGCCGTTGATGGAGATGGTTCCGCCGCTTTGGTTGAGTGCGCCCGTTCCTCCGGCGCCTACCGAGAACGCGCCGGCATTCGGTTTGTTGATGGTGCCGCCGGAGATGTTGATGGTGCCGTTGGAGCTGGCGGCGTTGCCGATGTAGAGGAGGTCGTTGGCATTGACCGTGCCGCTGTCCAGATTCATGACGCCGGTGCTGGCCTGGGTGCCCACGTCGAAGGGTTGGCTGACGGTGAGGCTTCCCGAGGTGTTCATGTTGAACGTGCCGTTGCCACCTGAGCCGGCGTCACCGCCACCGAGGCGAAAGTTTCCCGTCATGCTCATGCTGCCGCTGCCTTGGGCGAAGCCGGTGAGCGTGCCACCGGTTCCGCCGGTGTTGGCGAGGTTGATGATGCCGACGCCGCCGTTGTGGCCGATTTTCACCCAAGCGGTGCTGGCGAGTGAGCCACCGGCGATATCGAGACGTCCGCTGCCTCCGGCGTTGCCGTTTCCGATGTACACATCGCCGCTGGTGACGGCGCCGCTTTCGAGATTGAAGCGTCCGTTGCTCCCGCTGGTGGCCCCCACGTGAAGCTGGGTGGCGCTGAGGGTGCCGGTGGTGTGCATGTTGAAGGTGCCGGTATTGCCGGTGCCATTGTCGCCGGCCCCGACGCGGAGATGTCCGCCGGACGCGAGACTGCCGCTACCTTGCGCGAATCCGGTAATGCCGGCTCCGGTCGTGGAAGTGTTGGCGAGATTGTAAACACCACTTCCTCCGTTGTTTCCCACCTTGATCCAGTTTCCGGCGCCGCTTTGCGCCGTGCCGGCGGTGTGGTCCACCCGTCCGTTCGAGCCGCCGCCGTTGCCCACGATGATGTCCGTCGGGGTTGCGGAAATGCTCGCGGAAATGGTGGCGATGGAGCCGGAGTTGGTATTGATGATGGCCGCGTCATTGAAGCCGGTCTTGATTGGCACGCGATTGGTGTTCCAGTTGCTCGCGGTGTTCCAATCCGTGGTGCCGGTGCTGAGCCAATCGGCGGCATGGAGCGCGGTGGCGGAGACTCCGACGTGGATGACGAGGGCGGATGATGCGGCAAAGATCGGGCGGGATTTCAATTTCATGGGTTTGATGGCGGGTTCGCGGTATGGTTTTCCAGAGGGCTTTGTCAGAAGGCTGGCCGTGGAAACGACCTTGAGGGTTGATCCACCTTCTCAATGGGGAACGCGTCGCCCGCATCCCCGAACCGCCAGAAATTTTCAGCCCGCCGGAAAATGTCTGCCGCGCGATGAGCATCCGCAGATTTTTTGGCGGTTCCACGGGCGGAAACTCGCGTTGATGGATGAAGGGAGAACCCTTTCGAATGCAGTCATCCCCCGCCAGCCATCCACCTTGTGGGCGTATCGCCGGAACTTCGGGTTCCGGCCACCGCCTTTCATCGGCGGGTGCCGCGGAATCATGGCCGTGTTTGAAAGCGGGAGGCATCCATCGCCGTGACGTTTGGGTTACGAAGCGGACGATGGATGCCACAAGCTCCGGCGCGCGTTGCTTCGGATCATCCGGTGGCGCGATCTGAGGAAAGGAGAATGCACTTGCAGGCCATTTTCACCGGTTGTAGTCGTGGATTCGTGATGAAAGAAGCGTCTTCGATCACCGGAGGAAACGGCGGGAAACTTGCTGCCGATCTCCTGTTGCCGAAGATCTATGAAGAGCTGCGCAGCCTCGCCGCCAGGCAACTCCGCCGCGAGTCCGGATACCAGACACTCCAGCCGACCGCGCTCGTCCACGAGGCATGGGTGCGGATCTCCGGCGAGACGGAATCGGATTGGAAAAACAACCAACACCTCCTCGGCGTGGCGGCCATCATGATGAGGCGCATCCTCGTCGAGCGCGCCCGCGGCAAGGCCACCTTGAAACGCACCGCTCCGGCCAACACGGGCATGGAGAATCAGGAATCAACCAATGACGATCACCTGATCATGATCCACGAATGCCTGAACACGCTGGAAAAATCCGACCCCGACTCCGCGAAGGTCGTGCTCTTGAAATTCTACGGCGGTTTCAGCAATCAGGAGATCGCCAAGTCCACCGGCTGGAGCCTCCGCACCGTGGAACGCCAGTGGATGTTTGCGAAGGCCAAGCTCTATCGCCTGATCTGCGGAGCCAAGTCGGCGGGAAATCCCTGAGAAACCCGCATGGTGGACGCGCTGAACGAAATCGACGGAGCCATCCTGGAAGCCGCGCTCTCATTGGAGGAAGGCGAGGTGCGCGAGGCGTTTCTATCAAGAATCTATCGGGCGGATCCCGGTGGTTTGTTGGAAATGCGCCAATTCATCGAGGATTCGAAAAACGCCGCCGCCTACTTTCTTGATGCCCGCGAGCGGCGCGCGGAGATCGCGCTGGACCTCGCATCGGAATGGACCTCCCAAGCCGCCGAACGGCCGACCTTGGATCTTGAAACGGAGAACCTCGGATCACGCCTCGGAAACTACCGACTGATCCGCCGCATCGGCGAAGGCGGCGGCGGAGTCGTTTACGAAGCCGAGCAGGAGGAACCCATCCAGCGCAGGGTCGCTGCCAAGATTGTCAGACTCGGCATGAACACCGAGAGCGTCATCGCGCGATTCGAGATCGAACGCCAGGCGCTCGCGCTCATGGACCACCCGAACATCGCGAAGGTCCTCGAAGCCGGCTCCACTGGATCAGGCCGACCGTACTTCGTCATGGAATACGTCGAGGGCGAGAAGATCACCACCTTCTGCGACGAGCGGAAACTCGACATCGCGCAGCGCCTCGATCTCTTCATCCAGATTTGCAATGCGATCCAGCACGCCCATCTCAAGGGCGTCGTCCACCGCGACATCAAGCCGTCCAACGTGCTCGTCAGCGACAGCAACGGCACGAACACGCCCAAGGTCATCGATTTCGGCATCGCCAAGGCCATGGACCCCCAGGCCTTCACGCGGCCGGTGGAAACCTCGCACGACCAGTTGTTCGGCACGCCCGTTTACATGAGCCCCGAGCAGATTGATCTGACGGGATTGGATGTCGATACCCGCAGCGACATCTACAGCCTCGGAGTCCTGCTCTACGAGATGCTCGTTTCCGTCACGCCCTTCGCCGCGTTTGATTTCCGCTCCTGCGGCATATCGAAGGTGCGGGAAACCCTGCTCAACGCGAGGATTCTAACACCATCACAGACCCTCTCCGCCCTCGGAGACCCGGAGCTCGCGGAAGTCGCCGCCGCCAGGGGCTGCGGCGCGTCCCATCTCATCAAACAAATCCGCGGCGATCTCGATTGGATCGTGATGAAGGCCATGGAGCGGGACCGCTCGAAGCGGTACCACACGGTCAACGGCCTGGCGCTCGACGTGCAGCGCTACCTTTCCCACCAGCCGGTCACCGCCACCCCTCCCGGGAAGCTTTACCTGTTAGGAAAATTCATCCGGCGCAACCGCATCGCCTTCGTCACCGGAAACCTGCTTGCACTGTTCCTGATCACCGGCCTCGTCGTTTCCACCAGCCTCTACAAGCGGGAAAAGACGGCGCTGCGTGAACAAACCAAGCTGCGCGCCGCCGCCCAGTTCGCGAGAAGCGAGGAACAACGGCTGCGGCTCATCGCCGACGCCCGCGCGAACATCGCCCGCGTCGCCTTCCTGCTGGACCAGGGCCGCATCGACGAGGCGGAAGCCCTCCGGACGAAATATCCACTCACCTCGATCGAACCCTCGCTCGAAGCGGCGACGGTGTTCCGCTCCCTCGGCGACTGGAACGCGACCCACGGCCGCTGGGCCGAGGGCGCGCAGTGTTACAAGCTGCTCATGCAGGCGAACCGCCTCGATGATCCGTCGAAGGTGCTCGAACGCTCGGACCTCATCGCCATCGCCGCGATGTTGTTGGACTACCGGCTTGAGGACTACCTCGTCTTCCGAGATGAGGTGGCCGAGCGCTACTGTGTTCCCCAAACCAAACTCCAGGCCGAGCACCTGCTCAAAGTCTGCCTGATCTCCCCCGCTCCGCCGGAGCTGTTAGGGCGGATGAAGGAGGCCGTCCAGGTGATGGGCGATCCCGCGACCGCCCCCCTGCCCGCATGGGCGGGACTGTCGCGGGGGCTTTACGAATACCGGTCGGGAAACCTCGACGGCTCGCTCAAGGCCTGCGAAACAGGTCTTGCCGATCCGAACGTCAAGAACTCCTGCCGCGCCTCCATCCGCTCCGTGATTTCCATGATCCGCTCGAAGCAGGGAAACGCGGCCGATGCGAAAAAGGAACTCGATACCGCCCTCGCGCTCATCGCCGAATCCGAGGGCAAGGAATTCATCAAAGGCAGCTCGATCCCCGCGGTGTGGTTCGATTGGGTGATCGCCGGCATCCTTTCCCGCGAGGCGGGAATGGGCCTTTCGGATGGCTGACGGTTTCAATACACCCCGATTTCCGATAGACCGGCGTTCTCGGTCCCGTCCTTCACGGAGAGGGTTTCGAAAGTCATCGAGGTGATCTCCTTCTCCGGAAACGCCAGCACCGCCGGAGCGCTTCCATCGTTCGCCAACTCGCCGACCTCGATCGTGCTTCCATCGCTGAAACGGATTCTGGCAGACGTCACCTGGTCCACCAGGTTCGGGCGGTCGAATAGCAGGACCCGGCGCACCTTTTGGGGTTTGTCCCACGCGAGTTCCAGCCATGCGCCGGTCGTTTCCCGGTTGGCCGACCACTCCTGCGCCGGATTGGCGGGATAGCCGCCTAACAGACCGTCAACCGCGCTTTCCGGAGCATGACCGTGCTCCGAAGAGCTGGCGGTGATCCTCGCCGAGGCCGCGAGGTTGCCCGTCATCTGCAGCCCGCGGGTGGCCAGCTCGTGATCCTTGCCGGCAATGCGGAACTCGATCCTCCCGTAAACATCGGCATCCAGCAGAATCGGTTCTTTGCCGATCCGCTGAACTCCGGTGCTTTGCGCGAACTTGCCCTGCGTGGTCGATTCGGCGATCTTTCTAACAGCATCCCTTTCGATCACTCCGGCCTGCGCGATGAACGCCAACTGCGGTTTCTCACCATGAAACGTGGGCGACTCATGATACGGCATCAAACCGACGCCCGCGAGTGCGAGCAACGCCGTGTGGATCTCCGGAGCGAGAACCCCGCGCTGGATGAGGGTCAGGAGGTCCGTCTCACCCGCGGCGTCTCCCATGACGCCCTTCACCCGGCGGTCGAGCGCCCGCTTCGCAAAGATGGCGGCCGGGGCTTCGGGCGCGGTGGCTTGGATCGTGATCGGCGTGCGGATGTCCGTCGCCGGAATCAGGATCCGGTTCATTCCCAACGCGTCACCATGTTCCACCGCCGCGGGTTGTCCGTTCATGGTGACCTCCGTGAGGCGGGTGGTGTTCGGAAGCTCGATCACATAAGCCCGCCGCTCCGGCTGACCCTGATAGATTCCCTCGGTGGGACTGATCTCGATGGAAACATGATCGCCGTTTCTCGTTTGACGGAGTTTGGTGCTCGCGGATTTCCCATCCTGATAGGCATCTGACCGGCCGTCGTCCTCATGCAGCGTGTATTCCCCGCCTGTTCCGGGATAACAACGCACGCGCAGCGTCTCCAGAGCCGCCGTGCCCGGGCGATCGCGGTAGGGCTGCATGACGATGGGCGCTCCGCCCCGCGCGTAGAGGGGAAACTCGTTGATGTCCGCGGAAACGATCCGGGTCTGGCCGCCCTCGAACTTCTCGCCGGTGAAGAAATCGTACCACGTGTCGCCGGGAGGGAACCACACCGTTTGTCTTCCCACCTTGTCAGGACCAGTGCCCGGCATCGTGATCGGCGCGGCTAACAGATGATCGCCGAAGAGAAACTCCTGCCCGTTGTGATAGGCGGGTTCGTGTTCGGGATAGTCGAGATAGAGCGGGCGGTTCAAGGAAATGCCGGTGCGATGGGTCTGCCACGCGCTGCTGTAAACGTAGGGCATGAGCTCCGCCCGCAGGTGGAAGGCCACGCGCATCGAGCCTTCCGCCCACTTCGGATAGAGCCATGGCCGGCGGTCCATCGTCGCATCCCGCATCGAGTGGGATCGCAACGCGGCGCTCAGCGCGCCGAACTGCGTCCAGCGTGTGTAGGATTCCTCGTTGCGCCCGCCCTGATGGCCGCCGATGTCGTGCGACCAGTAATAACAACCCACGTTTCCCGCGGTGGAGGTGAAGGGCACCTGGAACGAAAGCATCGGCCAGCCGGTATCCGCATCGCCGGAGAACTGGATGACATGCCGGTGATCGCCCCAGCCCGCCCAGCGGCTGAACGAGGTGCCGCGCTCGCCGTTCCACTTGGTGCTGTCGAACAACACCCGGTTCAACCAGAACAGGTTTGTTAGATCGGGAATGGACCGCGTGAAGGGATATTGTTGCCAATCGAGCCACCAGAAATCCACACCATCTTTTTGTAGCGGGCGCAGCACTTCCTTGTCCCACGCCGCGATGTAGCGTTCGTCACCCGCGTCGAATGGCAGCGTTTTTCCCGATGCGGCATCCTCACCGAGCGCGTTCATGAACTGCGGATAACGATCCTCATGCGGGCTCACGCCATCGGCCGGATGGAGGTTCAAGGTCACTTGCAGTCCTTGTTCGTGAAACCAGCGCAGCAGCCCTTTCGGATCCGGGATCAGCTTCTTGTTCCATGACCAACCGGTCCAGCCATCGCGATGCCAGTCCATGTCCATGACGATCACATCCAGCGGGAAATTCTTTTCGCGATACTCGCGGATGATGTTGCGGTAGTCCTCATCGGTGAACGCCCAGTATCGGGAAAACCAAGTGCCCATCGTGTAACGCCGCGGAACCGGAGCCTTGCCGCCGATGGTGATCATGGACGCGAGAGCGGCCTTGTAGTCGCGGCCGTATCCGAAGAGGTACCAATCCGTGCCGGAGTTCTCCAGGCGTGATTTCACCCAAGTGTTTGTTAGAAGCGGGCTCTTCGAATCATCGAGCAGATACCAGCCATCGCGGGAAAGCAGGCCCTCGCCGAGATCCACCGGTCCGCGGACGTTGTCGAGCGTGCGGATGGTGCCGCCGAGGTTGCCGGGATTCGGCGCGCCGGGCGTCCAGCGGGCGCTGGTGTTTCCGATCCGGACATCCGTTGTTAGATTTCCGGGGTGGAACGGCGCGCCATCCGGCCGGTAAACGAGGCGCATCGCTCCGGTGTCGATGGTGAGAGCGCCGCCCTCCTGTTTGATTTCGAATCCATTCCAACGTGCCTCCCGGTCGAACGCGAACAAGGAGCGCGCGTCGGTGAATATTCCACCCGGGGCGTATTCGATCCGCATGCATTGCGGGGTGATGACGGTGAAGCGCGCGTTGCCCTCGATGACGGGGTTGGTGGCGGCGCTCAGTCCGTTCGCCAGAGCGAACAGAAGGACGATGGCGGATTTCATGGGAAATGGATCGATGCGTGGAGGCGGACGAACCGAACGTGGAAACCCGCTCCATGATGGAAAGCGTGATAAGAGGCAGGATACCGCCAGATTTTTGCCGGATCGGGAAGATGGGACCTCCTGTCGGCCTAACAGATCCGTGGTGTTTCATCCGGCGATTCGTGTTTCACGGGCGCGGAGCGGGTGTGAATCCAAAGTTTCTCAAGATTTTTGGCGGGTTCCCGCGGTGGAAACCACGTTTGCAATGAAGAGTCCCGGTTTCCGGGCACCCTGGCCGCAAGACCCCGTTGTTTCCAAAACCCCAAAAACCCCTCGATTCCGATCCATGAAATCCACGCCGAATCTTTTCAGAACATCCCGATTTTCGCTGGCTTCCTCGGTGGCCGTCCTCTGCCTTGGCGGTTCTTCCCTTGGCCTGCACGCCGCCGTCTGGGATGGCAGCGACAGCACGGATTGGAACAACGGGGCAAACTGGGACACGAACGCCGTGCCCACCGGACAATCCGCGATCATCCGGACCAACACCGGAAACATCGCCACCATTTCCGCGAATCCATCGGTGAATCCCAACGATGTGATCGTGGGAGACGCCGCGGGCCAGGACGCACGGCTGGACCACACGGCCGGCACGCTGACCACCGGCTCCTGGGTCAAGATCGGCCACAACAGCGGCAACGGCATCTACAATCTGGCGGACACCGCCGGCTCCGGTGGCACTCTAACGGGTTTCGGCCAGGGCAGCGGCAGCCTCAACATGACCGGCGGGCAGCTCCGCCTCGGAGGTGACAACGGCACCAACACCGCGGGCAACGCCACCTTCAACATGCACACCACCGGCACCGTCACCGTGAACAACGGCGCGGTCGCCATCGGCCAGAACGGCAACGGCACGCTCAACATCGACAGCGGCACCTTCAACAAGACCGGCAGCGGAAACTTCGTGATCGGCGGCACCAGCGGCCGCACGGGCACGCTCAACATGTCCGGCGGAACGATCAACAACAGCGGCGAGTTCCAGGTCTCCAACAGCGGCAGCACCGGCGTGGTCACCATGACCGGCGGCGCGATCAACACCGCAAGCTGGGTCGGTATCGGCCACGGCGGTGGCGGCACCGGCACGTTGAACATGAACGGCGGCACCTTCACCAAGACCGGAACCGGAAGCGCCTTCATCGTCGGTGACGGATCCAACGGAACTTTGAACCAAACCGCAGGCCTGATCGACACCCAGGGCGAGTTCTGGGTCGGAAACGGCGGCGGGGCCACCGCCACCAATTACAACATGAGCGGTGGCACGCTCAACACCACCAGTTGGTTCGTGGTGGGACGCGATGGTGGAACCGCCACCCTCACCATGACCGGCGGCACCGTGAACAACACCGGCACCGGCAGCGATCTCGTGGTCGGCGGCGACAGCGCCGGCTCGAATGGCGCGATCGTGCTCAGCGGCGGCTTGATGAACATCACCGGCCGCAACACGGACATCGGAAAGGTTTCCGGCACCGGCGCTCTAACCATTTCCGGCACCGGCGAATTCCGCACCGGAAACCTGAATGTCGGCAGCGGCGGCTCGGCCAGCGGCACCGTCAACCTCAACGGCGGCACCTTGAAAATCTCCGCCCTGAACGGCGGCGCGGGCTCGGCGACCGTCCATTTCAACGGCACACAGATCCAAGCTCAGGGTGATTCCGCGGACTTCATCCAAGGCCTCGACACCGCGGACATCCAAGCCGGCGGCGCGAAGATCGACACCCAGTCCTTCACGGTCAGCGCCTCGCAGGCCTTCACCGGCAGCGGCGGCCTGACCAAGTCCGGAAGCGGCACGCTCGCCCTAACAGGAAACAGCACCTACAGCGGCGCCACGCTCGTTTCCGCGGGAACCCTGCTCGTCAACGGCTCCATCGGTTCCTCCGCCACCACCGTGAACAGCGGTGCCACGGTGGGAGGCAATGGATCGCTCGGCTCGGTGACCGTCAACTCCGGTGCTTTCATCGCGGCCGGAAACTCCATCGGCACGCTCAGCGCCGCTTCGGCGGATATCGATGGAACGATGCTGGTGGAATACGATGGAAGCGGCTCCGGAACGATCGACCTGCTCGCCGTCTCCGGAGTTCTGGACATCAGCAATGCCACCGTGGACTTCAGCCAACTTGGCAGTTCAGCCGATGACGGAGCCTATGTGTTCGCAAGCTACGGATCTCTCATCGGAACTTTCTCCAATGCCTTCAACCTGCCATCCGGCGGATACTACATCGACTACGCCTTCAACAACGGCATCAACTCGAACAACATCGCGCTGGTCATCCCGGAACCCGGAGCCGCGTTGATCGGTGGTCTCGGCGCGCTGGTCCTGTTAGGCCGCCGCCGCCGCTGACCGGGTGCGCTGCCCGTCGTTTCATTTCAAGAGTCCGCGCGCTGGGATCCGGCGTGCGGACTTTGATTTTTGGAGCCATCGAAGAAGTTTCCGCCCGCGTGTGGCCAAAAGAAAAACCCCGCCTCGTGGAGAAGCGGGGTTTTCCGGAAAAAGTGGTCGAGCTGGCGGGATTCGAACCCACGACCCCTTGCCCCCCAGGCAAGTGCGCTACCAGACTGCGCTACAGCTCGTTTCGTGAAGGGGCGGGAAGGCAAACAGGGGAAATGCGGATTGGCAAGCACGGAAAATCGTGCGATCTCCCCCGCCGCATGAAACGCATCAAGACCGCCATCGTGGGAGCCAGCGGCTACTCGGGAATGGAATTGCTACGCCTCCTGCTCGGTCACCCGGGCGTGGAACTCGTGGCTGTAACTTCACGCCAGGAAGCCGGCAAGGCCTTGGCGGACGTGTTTCCGCGCTTCCGAAAGGCCCCGGGGTCCGAGCTGGCCTTCATCGAACCGGATCCGGATGCAATCGCCGCGACAGGTGCCGAGGCCGCGTTTCTCGCCCTGCCCCATGGCGTGGCGGCGGAAATCGCCCGCGCGCTGCTGGCCCGCGGGCTGAAGGTGCTCGATCTGAGCGCGGATTTCCGCCTCAGCGATCCGGCGGTGTATGAGGAATTCTACGGTCACGCCCATCCGGCTCCGGATCTGTTGGCGGAGGCGGTTTACGGCCTGCCGGAGATCCGCGCGGAGGAAATCAAGAAGGCGAAACTCATCGCCTCGCC
>DAISZP010000600.1:0-2409 GCA_036824745.1 Luteolibacter sp. | reverse complement strand
GGATCGCGGGCGGGATGGATCGCCCGGTTGCCATGAGATGCGGAATTTTCCTGTGGAAAGGATCAGGGAATTTTCAAGTCGCGGAGTTTTTCCTCCGGGGCAAGGACGTGACTCACTTTTTCAAGTCCTTCGCCTGCGTCGGGAACAGTTCGTGCCGGAGGCCGATCTGGTCGGCGGCGTCGGCGAGTTGTTTGAGGCGGAAGTGGAAGACGGCATCCGTCGGCTCCGCGCCCGCGGGCAGGGTGATTTTCAGCGTGCGCGGCTGTGGTTTCGCTCCGGCGTTCTGGTCCGGAGGTGAGGCGAAGGCTTTGAGCAGGGTGGGGTAGGGGATGAGTTTTCCGTCGAGGTAGAACTGGCCGCGCTCGTTCGCGGTCAGCGAAGTGATGCGATCTTTGAAAAGCCCGGCGCGCAGCCATTCGACGGCGGCGTCTGTGTCCTTGGATTCTATCAGTAGTTTCTCCAGCCGCGCGTTCGCTTGTTGGAGCCTCGCGATTTCCTCTGCGTAGCGTTCCTGGTGCGCGACTTCGCTTTTCACCTTGTCCAGCAGGGCTTGGTTTTCATTCCGAAGGGCTTCGAACTCGGCGGGAAGCTGGGCTCCGTTCGTGTTCATCCCACGGATCTCGCCGAGCATCTTTTGGTTCGATTCGAGAAGGCCGGAGAGGCGTTCCTTGTAATCGACGAGGGCGAGTTTCTGCTGATCGAGCACGGCGTTGTTGCGAGCCAGAGCCTCTTTGGCATCAATCGCGCGCTTCATGCCGATAGAGGTTCCGACAGCGCCTAACAATAGTGCGATCAACAGGGCCGCACCCGCGAAAACCGGCCCGCGGTGGCGGCGGGTGAAGCGCCGCATGAGATAGGAAACGCTCGGTGGTCGGGCTTCGACGGGTTTGTGCTGGAGGAAGCGCAGCAAATCCTCCGCCAGCGCGCCCGCGGACTCGTATCGGCGGGCGGGTTCTTTCTCGAGAGCCTTGAGCACGATCCAATCGAGATCGCCACGCAGGGACTTGGGTGAAACCGGATGGGCGTGTGGTGATCCGGCGTTGCGGGTGCTCGGTTTCGGCGGCGTCTCCTCGCGGATGAGGCGTTGCATTTCGACGTGGGCCGCGTTTCGGAGTTGGTCGGCGTCCAGCGGGGTCGTTCCTGTTAGCAGTTCATAGAGGATCACTCCGAGCGAATAGATGTCGCTGCGGGTGTCCACGGCCAGCGTGTTGGGTCCGGCCTGCTCCGGGCTCATGTATTGGGGCGTGCCGATCATCCGGCCGAACTGCGTGAAGATCGTTTTCCCGGTGTTTTCCATGCCGATCGCTTTCGCGATGCCGAAGTCGATGACCTTCACCACCGCCCTGCCATCGTGGGATGAAACGAGAATGTTAGACGGCTTCAAGTCGCGGTGGATGATGCCTTTCTGGTGGGCGTGCTGCACCGCGGCGCAGACATCGGTGAAAAGTTGAACCCGTCCGGAGATGTCAAGATGGCTATCGACGCAGTATTTTGTGATCGGCTCTCCATTGACCAACTCCATCACGAAGTAGGGCCGCCCGCCTTCGGTGGTTCCCGCGTCGTGCACTCTCGCGATGTGCTCGTGATCCATCATGGCCAACGCCTGGCGTTCGGCCTCGAAGCGGGCGATGATTTCCCTGGAGTCCATGCCGGGCTTGATCACCTTGAGCGCGACGCGGCGTTTCACCGGGTCGCTCTGTTCTGCTAGATAAACCGTTCCGAAACCTCCCTCGCCGATCTGCCGGAGCAGTTTGTAACGCCCGATCATGTCGCCCTCGCGCTCGGAGTGGGTTTCCTGCCAAAGCGACTCGGCCGGGGAGTTCATGAACGTTTCATCGGCGAAGTGGGAGGCGATGAGCGACTCGACTTCTTGGCGCAACGCGTGGTTGTTTCCGCAGGACGCGTCGAGGAAGGCGGAGCGTTCCTGAGTCCCCTTGAAATCCAAGGCGGAGAACAGGATGTTTTCCGGAGTTTCTTGCTCTGACATGCGCGGAGTGATGCGGGTTCGGGGACCGTCAGGGGGCGCGTTTCAATTCCCGGAACAACCAGGCCCGCGCATAAATCCAATCGCGCTTCGCGGTGGGTGTCGAGATGCCGAGCGCCTCGGCGGTTTCCTCAATGGTCATTCCGACGAAATAACGCAGCTTCACCACCTCCGCCTTGCGCGGTTCGATCTTGGCGAATCGATCAAGGACTTCGTTGATGGCGAGGATCTCGTCATCCTGCGCGGACGGAACGTTGATGAGGTCTTCGGCGAAACCGGTCCGCTGCAATCCGCCTCCGTGGCGGGCGGCTTTGCGATGCCGCGCGCGGTCGATCAGGATGCGGCGCATCGCCTCGCCGGCGGCGTGGAAGAAGTGGATGCGGTTGTCCCACTGCGGTTCGCCGGGTGAGAGTTTCAGATAGGCC
>DAISZP010000057.1:0-15820 GCA_036824745.1 Luteolibacter sp. | reverse complement strand
TCCTCGGTCGGGCGAAACGCCTCGTCCATCGCATCGAGCGGGCCGGGATTGAAATGGTGCACTTGATCGCCGACGCGCGGGAAGAGGACGAGTTCGCGCCCTTCCGCGGCGAGGTGACGGCCGGTCGCAAGCATTCGAAATCCAAGCCGGAAACCACCAAGTGAAGCTGGAGATGACGCTGCCGGAGCGCCCGGGGCTGCTGCATGCGGTGCCGGTCCTGAACATCTTCGCGCTGCTCTGGTTGTTGTTTCTGTTAGCGCCCTCGCTGCTCCGCCAGTCCGGCGTGGCGGTCGAGCTGCCGCCCTCGCGTTTCCAACTGGATCGTTATCAGGACTCGCTGGTGGTGACCTTGGGCAAGGGGGACACCGCGCCGGAGATCCACCTCGGCCGTGATGCCGTGAGCCTCGCGGAGCTGGCGGAGCGGATCGAGAAACTCCGCGCCGAGGGAGCGCCGGCCCACACGATCCTGTTGTTGCGCACCGATGCCGCCACGCCCGTCGGCTTGGAACGGCAGGTCACCGAGCTGATCCTTGGCAGCGGTTTCCGCCTTGCGCTGGTGGGATCCAACGCCCCGCGCCAAAGCGCCGCCGATCCGAACCCGAAGTGATGGCCCGCCGAGTTTCCATCCGCGAGAAACGCAAGGAAGCGCCGGAGTGGATCTACTCGTGGCGGCCGCAACGGACGCCCGCGCTGCCCAAGTGGATCGCCACCGCCGCGGTGACGCTTGCCTTCGTCCTCCTGATCGCTTCCGTGCGCATCCGGGTGACCGCGCCCGCGCCGTGGGTCGCCAGCAAGGCCTCCGTCATCCAGGTGGGCGACGATGCCGAAAGCCGCGCCCTCGTGCAGAAAGCGATCGAGGGTGGTCCGTTTCCCGCGCGGTTCGATCTAACCGACTGGGAGGAGTCCGCGGGTGTCGGGAAATTGTTAGCGGGCTCCCTGCGTTGGTCGCCGCCGGTCTATCAGCCGAAACTCATCGATCTCCCGGAGGAATCGATCCCGCCGGTGAAACTCGCCGCCGCGGGCAGGCCCGTGTTTCCCAAGCGCGCCGCACCCGCCGCCGATCCGCCCGCCGCGAACTCCGTCCGGCAGGTTCCCGTGATCTCCCCGCTTTCCGCGGGACCGGTGAAATGGATGCCGCGCGTGCTTCCGGAATTTCCGGATCCGGTCACCGCCGATCTCGCGGACAAGCCATGGCGTTTCCTGCTTCGCCTCGACTCCTCCGGCCGCGTGATCGAGGCCTTTCCACTCGTCGGCCTGGAGTCTAACAAGCCATCCCCCGTGAACTGGCTGCGGCGCGTGACCTTCGCTCCGGAACCCGACAAACTCTCGCGCTGGATCGCCGTGGATCTCAGCTTCGCCAACCAAGCCGCCACCGATGGACCTGACGCTCGCTGACTTCGTGCTCTTCGTCGTGTTCGGCTCCTGCGCGCTCGTGGTGGCCTTCACCATCGTCTCGCGCACGCTGCACGCGAAGTCCGAGCGCCGCTCGCTCGACCGCCGATTCATCTGCCGCCTGTGCCTCCATGCCTACGAGGACACGAGCCACGTGAAAATCGTGCCATGTCCGCATTGCGGAGCGGCCAACGAACGTGGACGGAGCCGCAGACTCGGGTGAATCTATCGGATGGAGACACAGCAACGGTTTGAGGAGATCGAAGGCGGGAGCGAGTCATCCGTTTCCCCAGCGCCCTTGTTTCCGCACACCGTGTGGAGCCGCGTGCATCGCGCCGGGCGGGAGGGAAACGAGGCGGACCTCGCGATGGAGGATCTCTGTGAAATCTATCGGGAGCCGGCGCGGAAATATCTCGTTTCGCTCGGTTGTCAGGCGGCGGATGCGGAGGATCTCACGCAGGAATTCATGCTGCGCTGGGCCACCCGCGAGACGATGCAACGACTCGCCCCGGAGACTGGTAAACTCCGCTCCTACATCCGCCAATCCCTGCGCAATCTGCTCTCAAACTCGCGTCGCGATTCGGCCATCCAGCGCCGCGGTGGCGGGCAGGCGCACTTCTCGCTGGATGATGGCGATCTGCCGGAAATCCCCGCTGCGGATCACGTGCTCGATTCCGAGTGGGCGCTGGCCCTGCTGCGCATGGTGATGACGCGTCTGCGCGAAAGCTACGAGTCGCGCGGCAAGGCGACCGTTTTCGACAGGCTGGCGGACACGCTTTTCGACGCGGACGTGGTGCAACCTTACGCGGAAATCGGTGTAGCTCTCGGCATCAAGGAATCCCAAGTGAAACTCGAAGTCCACCGCCTCCGCCGCCGTTTCGGCGAATCGTTGACCGCCGCCGTCGCCGCGACGGTTGCCGATCCGGCGGACGTCGATGGGGAACTCCGCCATCTCCTGCAAGCCGCCAGCCGTGCCCAACTCCGCTGAAACATCACCCGCTTGGACGGACCAACGCCTTGCCGCACTCGCACGCGCTGCGGGAAACTCGATGTTTCATCAACACGCACCCAGGCAAGCAGCGGCGGACCTCGCGCCGCCGGTGATCCCCGGTTACGAGGTGATTCGTCTCATCGGCAGCGGTGGCATGGGCAGCGTCTGGCTGGCGAAATCCGAGGACGATGCGCGCGAGGTGGCGGTGAAGGTGCTGCATCCCGGATGGGCTGCGGACGATGAGGCGGCGTCGCGTTTCGAAATGGAGGTGGACGCGCTCGCGTCTCTAACACACCCGAACATCGTGGAACTCCTCGATGCCGGGGAAACCGCGGATCATCACCTGTTTCGCGCGACCGAATACGTGGACGGCTGCGATCTGAGCCACCTGCTGCGCGGTGGAACGATTGCCCCGGAACGCGCCATCCACATCTTCCGCAAGGTGGCTGCCGCGATTTCCCATGCGCATGCCGCGGGAATCATCCACCGCGATCTCAAGCCGGCCAACGTCCTTGTTGGCGCGGGGGATCGGGTGAAGGTCACCGATTTCGGCATGGCCAAACATTTCTCGAATTCCGCGACGCGGCCGACCGATGCCTTCGGCTCGCCCTACTATCTCGCGCCGGAACTCACCCGCTCGGCGTCCGCCGCCACGCCCGCGTCGGATGTCTATTCGCTTGCGGTTCTGTGGTATGAGATGCTTTCCGGAAAGCTCCCGCTCGGTGCCTACACGCCGCTTTCCGCCCTGGGCCACGACAAGCGGATGGATCAGGTGATCCGGAACGCACTGCGCGATGACCCGAAGCAACGCACGGATTCGGTGACGGGTTTGTTAGAAGGGATCGAGCGGAGTTGGCAATCCGCCACCACCCGTGCGAAGTGGTGGAAACGCGCTCCATGGATCGCCGCCACGACGTTCATCCTCCTCGGGCCGCTCGCCGGGTATGCGTGGAATGAAAACCGGAGCAAGGTGGTCCGCCCGGTGTTTCCACCCGCGGTCGGCGCGTTGAAGACATCGCCATGGGAAAACAGTCTCGGCATGAAGTTCATCCCGGTGCCGGGCTGCGACGTGTTGTTTTCCATCCATGAAACCCGGAACTCGGAGTGGCAGGTGTTCCGCGCGATGGAGGAAAGCATCCGGCCCACGTGGCGGCGTTCTAACAAAGACGACCACGTCGCGCCAAACCGGCCGGTCTTCGGGCTCCAGGGCTGGGAGGACGCTCCACAAGCGATTGCTCCCGATCGCCTGAATCACCCGGCACAGGGCGTTTCCTGGCAGGACGCGCAGTTTTTCTGCAATTGGCTCACCTTGAAGGAACGCCAGGAAGGCCGCCTAACAGGCCAGCAATACTACCGCCTGCCGACTGATGCCGAATGGACCAGGGCCGCAGCCGGTTGCCCCGAGATACCGCCGGGAAACTACGCGGGCCCCGAGGCGCGAACGGACCGCTGGCCTGCCAGTTTCCCCACCCGCGAGGAGGTCGATCCATTTCCGGAAACATCGCCGGTCGGGTCGTTTGCCGCCGCTCCCTCGGGCCTGCTGGACCTTTGCGGCAATGCGATGGAATGGGTGGAAGACGTTTCTGAAAACCCATCCCGGGTCAAGGAGAACGGGGCCCGCCCGGCCTGCACCCTGCGCGGCGGATCGTGGGCCGTCGGCAAACGGGAGGATCTTCGGCTCGATCACCGGTTCAAAGCGAGGCCCAACCGCCGGAGGATCGATTTCGGATTCCGCTGCGTGCTGGTAGTCCACCCGGAGAAATAATTTTTCGCATCCACTGAAACCCGGTGAGGAAAACCGTGAATCCCACGGTGGACCTCACATGAAAACACCCCTCCTCACCTTCATCGTCTCGGCCACCACGGCCGTTTCTCTATCAGCTTTCACTTACAACGTCCGCAGCACCGCGGACTCCGGGGCCCTCACCCTGCGCGAGGCCATCGCCGCCGCGAATGCCAGCAACGATGCGGAACGCGTGATCACCTTCAGCCCCACACTCGTGCCGCCGGGTTCCACCATCACCCTGAGCACGCCGATCGAGATCACGAAGCCGATGACCATCCAGGGCCATGTGACCAACCCGGTGGCGATCAGCGACCTCTTCTGGGCTGATCCGATCGAAATCCTCTGCTCCGGCGGACGTGCGTTCACCATCACCACCGCCGCGGCGGGCGCTTCGAGCATCGAGTATCTCCAATTCCGTGCGTGCGGCAATCCCTCCACCGATGGCGGAGCGGTCCATCTATCAGGCAGTGGCGTGCAGGTGGACTTTGTCAATTGTGTGTTCAACTCGAACGACGGCGACCGCGGCGGAGCGATCTTCAACGACGGAGCCACGTTGAAATCCTCCGCCTGCGTTTTCTACGCGAACGAAGGCATCGGCGGTGCGGTGCAGACTGCCGCCGGTGGCACGTTCACGGCCACCCGTTCGAAGTTTCTCTCCAACCATTCCCCACAGAACGGTGGTGCCGTGGTCATCCTCGGAGCCTCCCAGGGAACGTTCAAGAACTGCCTGTTCAGCCAGAATGACGCCACTCTCGAAGGCGGTGCGGTCTCCGCAGGAGGAGCGGCGGTCGTGGAGGCGCTGAACTGCACCTTCACCGAGAACTCCACCGCCAGTTTTGATGCGAAAGCCCTGCGCTCAGCCGTCACCACCGGGTCCTTCACCGTCACCAACTCGATCGTCGCCGGTGTCAGCAAGTTGGCGTCCGGCGACTTTGTCAGCGGCGGACACAACATCGTTTCCGATCCCACCGGCTCCACCGGTTTCGGCCCCGCATTGATCAATCTCGGGGCTCCGCGTGAGACGGATCTTGTCGGACCTAACAGCGCCGCCGTCGCGCCGTCCGTCATCTTCCGCGACATCGTGCTCGGCACCATCGGTTACACCAGCACGGCATGGAATGCCGGAGACACTGCTGCCGCCGCGTCCCTGACTTACGATCTCAAAGGCCTGGGCCGCGTTCATGGCAATGCCGTGGACATCGGCTGTTACGAAGCACGGCCTGATTTCACCGTCACCAACACTGCCGACAGCGGCAGCGGTTCGCTGAGAAAAGCCTGCGAGGACGCCAATGTCAGCACGCTGGAAGACCCGTGGATCACCTTCGACAACGAAGGCGTGTTCTCCTCGCCCGCCAGCATCGCACTCACAGCCACCGACATCACGCTTGCCGCGGATCATGCGTTTCTCGACGGAAGCGCCGCGGCCCGAGTCCAGGTTTCAAGCAACAGCGGCGGAAACATCCTCACCCTCGGTGGAGCGGATGTCATCGTACAGGATCTCAACTTCGGACCTTCCGCGGGCAGCGGCATCATCGTGGACATGGACCCATACGCCGCCGCCACTTTGAAGCGCGTCACCGTGCGCAATTGCAACACCATGTTTCTCTTCAACGGCGGCATCCTCCACAAACGCGGGGAACTCAGCGTCAGCAATTGCACGCTCAGCGGCAACAGCCCCGCAGGCATCTGGTATCGCCCGATGGACATGGCTTCCACGCTCACTGTCGTGAACTGCACCGTCACCGGAAACTCCAGTTCAACCAACTGTCCCGGAATCAACGTGGAGGGCGACTTCCCCGGAGTCCTCACCTTCGGAAACTGCATCGTCTCCGGCAATACCACCACCGGCAATGATGACCTCTCCATTGATGGCCCCTTCGGCAGCACCAACCTCGGCCACAACCTGCTCAGCGAGCCATTCGTCACTCCAAACAACGACATCATCGCCGCCGATCCCCGCCTCGCGCCGCTCGCGGCGAATGGACACAAGACCTTGACCCACGCCTTGTTGTTAGACAGTCCCGCCATCGATGGCGGGGTGGCATCGTTCATGAACGGCCCGGCGGTCCCCACCAAGGATCAAACGGAAACCGCCCGCAGCGGCTTGCCGGACATCGGAGCCACCGAGTGGACGCCCGTCGATTACACCGCGTGGAAACCCCTAGTTTTCAGCACCACACCCGCGCCGCAGCAAGGTCCCGGCGGTGATCCGGATGGTGATGGCATCATCAACGCGCTGGAGTTCCAAATGGGCACCAACCCCACCGCTCCCACCGCAACCCCGTGGTCCGGCAGCATGGAAAACGGCAATCTCGTTTTCCGCTACCCCGTCGCCCGCGGACGGGTGCTTGGGAACTCGTTCATCGAGGTCTCCACCAATCTAACCAACTGGAATCCCGCTGCCGCCACGCCGGTGTTCGAGTCCGTTTCCGGCGTGCAAGACCTCATGAAGGTCACGCTCCAAGCGAACCAAACCCGCCGCTTCGTCCGCCTCGGTGTCAGCTTCTAACAAACTATCGCCCCCCCATGAGACACCTCATCCTCGCCCTCTCCCTCGCCGTTTCCGCCGCGGCGCAAACGGTCACCACCCAGACCGTGGACACCGGCACGCTCGGCCGTGTGGGACGCAACACCTCCCAAGCGGTGATCGCGGGAAATCCGGCCATCGTTTACACCGACCTCGTCAAAAGCCACCTCCTCTTTGCCCGCAACACCGCAGCAGACGGCAGCGGCACCTGGGTGAAGACCAAGATCGCCTCGTATGGAACCATCGGTGCCGCTGACTCCCACATCCTGAAAACCGTCGCCGGAAATCCGGCGGTGGCGTTCTCCGACCTGACCGGCCTGAAATTCGCGCGTTGCTCCACGGCTGACGGCAGCGGCACCTGGACGGTCTATCAAACAGGACTCGACTCCTCCTGCACCAATCTGGAAGTGGTGGACGGAAAACCCTCGCTCACCGCACTTGGTGAAAATGGCGAGCTGTGGTTCGCCCGTTGCTCTAACAGCGATGGAAGCGGTGCGTGGACCACGGCAACGGTGGACACTACCGAAGTCCTCCCCGCCGCATCGATGGCGATCATTGGCGGCAAGCCCGGCATCGTCTATCGCACCATGACAAGCTACGTCGATCTCGGAGAAGGCGGATATTTTCTCGGCGACATTCGCTACGCCACCTGTGCCACGGCCGACGGCCTCGGTGTCTGGACACACAGCACCATCGAAACGAATGTGAATTCCGGCAGTTTCCCTTCCCTCGCCGAAGTGGACGGCAAGCCAGCGGTCAGCTACTACGACGAAGCGGCGGGCGATCTTCGTTTCGCGAGAAACGCCAGCGCCGATGGCAGCGGTGCCTGGACCATCACCACACCGGATGCCACCAATGTCACCGGCGCTTACACCTCGCTCATGGTCGTGGACGGAAAACCCGCCATCGCCTATCAGTACGGAACCAACAGCGATCTGCGCTACGCTCGCAATGATAGCGCCGATGGCGGCGGTGCGTGGACCATCGCCAATGTCCACACCGCCGGTGTCAGTGGCTCCTGGGTGTCGCTCGCGGTGGTGGATGGAAAACCCGCCATCAGTTTCCACTATGCGAGTGTCTATGACCTGATGTGGGCGCGAAACTCCGCCGCCGACGGCAGCGGCACATGGACGGTCGTCACTGCGGACAACGCCGCCAACTCCGGACGAGTCGGACAGTTTTCCCAGACGGCCGTTGTCGCCGGAAAACCGGTCACGATCTATCAGGACACCTGGTGGGAGCGCCCGAAGTTCGCTGCGGCAGGAACCACCGATGGCATCGGCCCATGGACGAGCCAGACCCCGTCGTTCTCCATCTACAGCCTGTCTGAATCGATCGCCGAAGTGGATGGCCGTCCCGCCGTGGTCTATCGCGACGGATCGGTGGGCTTTCCGAGGTTCAGCATCAATGCGAATCCGGATGGGAGCGGTGCCTGGACCACCTCCACTCTGGCCACCAGCACGACGACAGGCGTCAAACTGGGGATCGTTGGCGGCCATCCGGTGGTCGTGAACCGAAACTACACTCAGGAGATATCGCTCCTGCGAAACAGCGCGCCGGATGCCAGCGGAAGCTGGGCCACCAGTCCCACCGGCCTTTTCGGCTACTCCCTTTCCGACCCGGTGGAAGTGGGCGGCACCCCGGCGTTTTGCATGATCAACACGGACTACGCGATCACTTTCACCCGCAACACCGCTGCCGATTCTTCCGGAACTTGGGAAACCCAGGTGATTGATCCCACCCCGCCGCTTGGAAATCATCACTACGATCCCGAACTGCGCGTCATCAACGGCAAGCCCGCGGTGTTCTTCGTCCAGACCGACAACACCGGCACCTCGGTCCGCCTCGCCACCAACAGCCAGGCCGATGGCAACGGGGCTTGGTCGGTCAGCACCATTCTAACCGGAATGCCGGATTGGAAGATCACCACCGGTTTCGCCGCCGGAAACCCGGCGTTCACCTGGTTTGACGATGCCAATGACGATCTGATCGGCAATCTCATGCTCACCCGCAACACCGCCGCAGATGGCAGCGGCACATGGCTCACCTACACCCTCGACCGCGGCCGCGCGGGAGACGCCGGATCCTTTGTCACGCTCGGGACGAAAACCGGGATCACCTTCTACGATTACCTCAACCGCAATCTCGAATACCTGCTGGTGGACACCGCCACTGCCGCCATCGGCGTGGAGCAACCCGCCACATTCGTGCTCAACGCGGCGGATGCGGCTGTCGCGTTCGATGCCGCCACCATCACCCGGGCCGCACCGGTGAAGACCCTCACTCTCCGCAATAACGGCACCACCGATCTAACAATCACCGGGATTTCCGTGGATGGCGCGAATGGATCGGAATTCGTCCCGGACAGCACCGCCAGCTCCACTCTCGCGCCCGGCGCCACCCGCGTGCTCACCCTCACCTTCACTCCGACCGCCGTCGGCGTACGTGCCGCCACCATGCATGTGGCCAGCGACGATCCGGCCCAGCCCCTGTTCCACGTGGCCCTAACAGGCGAAGGCCTTCCCTACAGCGGCATTGAAACCTGGCGTCTGCTGTGGTTCGGCTCCATCGATGACACCGGCAACGGCGCGCTCACTGCGGATCCCGACAACGACGGCACCAGCAACCTCTATGAATTCGCCTACGGCCTAAACCCAACCCAGAGCGACGCGCCGCCCGTGCCGCAATTCGCCCTCCACAACGGCAACATCGAGTTCACTTACATCCGCGGCACGCTGGCCTATGGTGAATTGTGGTTCGCCGTGCCATGGACCGAGACACTCAACGGCACCGACTGGACCTACGGCGATGAAACCGAGGAGATCCTCAGCGACAACGGCACCCAACAAACCGTGAAAACCATCATCCCGATGGGCAGCGCAGGCAAACGTTTCGTCCGCCTTGAAATCCATTCGTTCTGGTGAGCGTCCGCGTCACGGATGAAACGGCCAGAGCTGCGGAATCAGCAAGGTGGCGACTCCCCACAGCAGCAGGTTCAGTGGCAGGCCGATGCGGATGAAATCCAAGAACCGGTATCCGCCCGCGCCATAGACGTAGGTGTTGGTCTGGTAGCCGATGGGTGTGAGGAAACTGGCGCTCGCGCCGAACATGATCGCCACGATGAACGGCCGCGCGTCCACACCCATGGAATCGGCGATGGAGACGGCCACCGGAGTGAGCAGGATTGCCACGGCGTTGTTGGTCACCACCTCGGTGAGCAGTGAGGCTAACAGATAGATCCCGGCCAGGATGGCCACCGGTCCCAGGTCCTTCATCAGGGAAACCACGTGGCTCGCGATCATCTCCGCGCCGCCGGTGAGTTCCATCGCCCTGCCGATGCCGAGCATGCCGTAGATGAGAAACAGGATGTTCCACTCGATGCCGGCGTATGCCTCGCGGATGTCCACGCAGCGCGTGAGGATCACCAGCACCGCGCCGATCAGCGAGGCGCTGGTGATCGGTAGAAGACCGCATGAAGCTGACGCGATCACCGCGAGCATCACGCCTGCCGCGATGAAGACCTTGGACTTCCGCAGCGCGACAGCCTTGCTCTCGCTGAGGCTCAGGAAATCCTCCTCGCGCTGGAGGCGGGCGAGATTGTGGGAAGGTCCCTCTAACAAAAGAGTGTCGCCGAAGGCGAGCGGCAGGTCCTGATAGGCGGAGCTCACGTTCACTCCGCGGCGGTGCACCGCGGCGACGATCACGCCGAATTTCCTGCGGATCCCGGATTCCTTAACGGACTTGCCGATCCATCCGCTGCGTTGTCCGATGATGGCCTCCACGGTCATGACGGTTTCACCCGCGTTTTCCGCACCGGCGGATTTTTCGTGAAGCATGGTGATGCCACGGGTTTCGCGGAGTTCCGCGAGCCGGCTTGCCGTGGCGCGCAGCCAGAGGATGTCGCGTTCCTCGATCACCAGCGCGTCCAAAGGAATGTCCTCCACGCGCCGGCCGCGGCGGTCCACCTCATAGACTTGGCACTGTTTGCGGTCGCCGAAGAGGGGATGGGAAACCAGGCGTTCACCGGCCAGCGGGGATCCTTCCTCCACCACCACCGCGGAGCAGAACTGGCGCGTGTCCTCGGCGGAAAGCAGGCTGCTCACCGTGTCCCGCGAGGGCAGCAGGTGTTTCGCAAAGACTAACAGGTAGAGAAAACCCGCCGTGGCGTAGATCAGGCCGAGCGACGAGATTTCGAAAATGCCGAAGGGCTTTTGTCCGAGGTTCTCCGCCACCCCGGCGACTAACAGATTGGTCGAAGTGCCGATGAGCGTGCAGGTGCCGCCGAGAATGCTGAGAAAAGAAAGCGGAATGAGCAGTTTGCTCGCCTTGATCCCTGAGCCGCGGCAGAAGGCCATGATCACCGGCAGGAAAATCACCACCACCGGCGTGTTGTTCAGGAATGCCGAGAGCGGCATCACGATCAGGGCCAGCACGGTCAGCACGCGCGGCAGGGATTTTCCCGCCCATGCGGAGAATTTCCCGGCGATCCAATCGACCGCTCCGGTTCTCGTGAGCGCGCTGCTCAGGACAAACATCGCGCCGATCGTCAGCGGCGCGGAGTTTGCGAACACACCCGTCACATCCTTTTCTCCAAGCACTCCGGCTGCGATCAGAACCCCCATCCCGCTCAGTGCGGCGAGTTCCGCGGGCACCCATTCGCGAAGGAAGGCCAAGAATACCAGCGCGAGCACGCCGAAGGTCAGCCAGAGATGGAACTGTTCCAAAGTCATTGCATGGCAGTTTCTGCCCTGTTCCGTGGCAATGGCAAGAGGAAGCGGTGAATCAGTGACTACTCCGTGGCACCATTCCGGATCCATTCTCTAACCGCCTTCTGCAGGTTAGGCGGGATGGAAGGCATCGGATAGGGAGGCATGCTGCCGGTGTGGATCATGCCGTTGAAGGGGCTTTGGTCCGGATCGCCGGGTTTCAGTTTCGGAGCGATGCCTTGGTAGGAGGTGTAGTCGAGCGGTGTGCCGGGTCCGTGGCAGGGCAGGCAGTTGCGCTCGATGAGGTTGGCGCGGATCCACTTGAAATCCGGTTTGACGGGGATTTCGGCCACATCGGGAGCGACCGGGCGTTTCGCGGGATCGCGGCCGGCGAGCTTGTCGAAGTATTCGGTGAGTTTCTGATAGGTGTCGCCGCCGGCATCGGACTCGGGAACCACCAGCACCGCGGGTTTTTCCGGCGAGGATGGAGCGCCGGAAGTGTGATCCGCGGCGAGACGCTGGAGCGTCGGATAGAGGTCGAGTTCGAATGACGCGCCGGAGGAATCCGTCAACGTTGCCCGCACTTGCGAGCACATCGACGGAAGCAGGTCGGGGATTTCGAAGAACACGGATCTCTTGTCCGGCTGGACGACGGATTTTCTAACAATGAGGCGGTCGTGGCCGATCTGTCCCGCTTGTTTCACTGAATACTCGGGCGAGCCGTAGGTGATCTCGGAGTCCACGTAGTTCCATTGCTGGACGAACACGCGCTCCGGTTTCACGGCTTCCGCGGCCAGTCCGGTTTTGAAGGTCACCAGGATGCCGTTGCGATGCGCCCTCCATGAAACGGGTGTGACGAACCTGCGCCCGGTGTAACGGATGCGGTGCAGGCTGCCTTCGGAAACCGCGTAGTCGCCCCAGCCATCAAGCCCGGCGACGAACACGCTGCCGTCCATCGGGTTGACCGCCACGCGGCTCGCGCCGCTGGTGAACAACCCGCGTTGCGGCACGAGCGCGGCTTGCGGTGTGCCGTCCACGACATCGCGCAACAAGGTATACCAGCTCCCCGTGCCGTAGCTGACTCCGAGGATGCTCTTCCCTAACGGACCGAAGCGCTCGTTGTTGAGGAACAAGCGGCTGCCCGGCGAGTTGTCGATGCCGCGCGGCAGATGGATCAGGCGTTTGCGTTTCGCGATGCTGTGTTCGTTTTCCGGATGATCTGACTCGAAGATCGAGCAGGTGCCGTTGCCGAGATTGCCTTCGGACGAGTCTGATAGAACAAGCCCGTCCGGCCGCATGCCAATGCCTAACGGATTGCGCGATCCCTGGCCGATGCGGTCGAGCTTCGTCCCATCCGCGCTGAGCCGGAAGATGCCGCTGTTGGTGTTGAAAATGAAGTTTCCGCCGGCATCGAGGCGCAGGTCATGGCCGCTCGCGGCATCGGGTAGCGGCATGCGGCTGATTCTCGCGAAGCGGTCGATCTCGCCATCGTGGTTGGTGTCCTCCAGGCGGAACAATTGCCGCCGCGTCAGAACATGGAGAATCCCTTCCTTTAAAATCAGGCCCATCGGTTGGTCGAGGCCGGAGGCGATGCGTTTCCACACCACGCTTTTCAGGTCGCCGCTTAGGCCGGTGATTTTCCAAACATCGCCCACCAAGGTGCAGACCATAGCCGTGCCGTCCGGCAGAAAATCCATACCGCTGAGAGTCATCGGCGTGTGGTCCGGGTGATCGACGGGCACCGGAATGTCATCGATCTCGTAGGCGGTTCCGCTGGCTTCGGGATCTGCGTTGAGTGTTGCAGGTTTCGCGACAGAAGGCTTGAACCCGCGTTTTCCAGCCGCCGACCACGCCGGTTCCGTTAAGGCGGGGCGATTCAATGCAATGTCCCCGATGTCCTCTTCCGCCTCGGTGAGCTTCGTGGATTCGCCCGCCCAGCTGAGGATGCGGAATCCGGATCCCGAGGAAACCACTCCGAGTTTCAGGATTCCTTGGTTGGCGTCGATCTCTAGCAGAAAGTCAGCTTCGCATGCGATCCGGTGAACCACGGATGTTCCGCCGGTTTCGCATCGCGCGAGAATCCCATTTGCGGATTTTTCCATGGACCACGGATTGCCGTTTGAGCCGGAGAGGCGGAATGAAAGCCCCGTCGGAGCCGGGTCAATGAATCGGAAATCGCGTGTCAATACATGCGCCTCTCCGGATTTCACCAACTCCGGATGTTCCAGCCATCGCCGCGAGCCATCCTCCCACTCGATCGCCACAGCTTCCTCTAACAATCTGTATCCGGAGCTTTGAGCCACCGGTTTGCCATCGCGGGTCCACTCCGGGTTGTTGTTAGAGAACATCGGCGTGCCCGCCGCTTCCACGCCGAATCCAAAACGGTCCACCTTCGTGCCGAAGGGATGCTCCGGGCGGCTGAGCTTGCCGCCGGGCACCGCGCGCGTCAGCCCGCCGCCGAATGAATCGATGCCGACCACGCCGCCCTCGCCGAGGATGAGCCACTCGCCATTGGCACCCGCGCTGGTCACAGGACCGAAGGCCGGAGCCGCGTCGCGCGGATAGGCGGCGGTTTCCTTGGCGTTGGTGTGGCCCCAGTGCCCGCGTCTTCCGCCGTCGAGTCCCGGATACGGAGGCAGCATCAAGCGCGGCGGCCCTTGCGCGGCAAGTTCCTGATCCGCCTGGCGACGATAGAAATCATAGAGCCGATATTGGTTCACCGCCGCATCCGCCCCGCGTTTCAGCTCGCGCCCAGCCGCTGTGCGGAAGCAAGCCTCCGCGCAAAGATCCGCCCGCAAGGGAAGCGCGTCGTATGGACCAGCGTTCGAAAAACCGTTTCCCGCAAGCCATGCGGCGGCGATCCAGCCCGCCGATCCCGGCATGAAATGAAACCCACGAAACAAAAACATCGTGCTCCATACGGACCGCCGGGCGCGGGTTTTCCGGCGTTCTCCCGACTCCCTCCTCCAGCCATCCCATAAACCACCGCCTGGGGCCTCGAAATTCCCCCATTTCTCATGACCGTCTGACCACACCTCATCGCGTAATGGTCCCGCGCTTGTGTTCCCCGGCGGCTTCCGGTTAGAGAGCGGTCGTCGTGACTGTTCCCCCGCGTCGCAACCAACCCTTGCTCGTGCTTTCGTTCGCCGTGCTGGGGTGGGTTCTTGCCTTGCACGTCGATCTCCGTCTCCATCCGCACGACCTGCTTCCACCGCTGGCTCTCTGCTCGACGGCCCTTGGCTCGGTCGCTCTGCCCGTCGGCTGGCTGGTTCGTGAGGAACGCCATGCCCTCCGCGAGAGACGCGCGAGGCAAAGTGCGTTGTATCCTCCCATCGAGGTGATTCCCATCGCGCGCCTCGGTAGACCACCCGGCTGCGAGAAGTGGGGAACCCGGAATCGCGTGGTGGTCGTCAGCAAACGCCGGGTCCGCCGCGTGTCACCACTTTCTCCCGGCCTCGCCCGCCGCAAGGCACTAGGGCTGGGCGATCACTGGCCGCGGACCGGCAACCACCGGCCGAACCGCAGTTGGTATCGCAGGCTGGTTTGGTAAGAGTAAACCGTCCCCCGGGAGCTGGTCCGCTTTCCGCAAAATCCGGGTTGGCAGCGCGGGGTCCGGCCCCTAGCCTCGCCCTCTTCCATGTCAGAGAAATCCCGTTTCCACTTCACCGGCATTTGCGGCACCGCGATGGGCGCCGTGGCTTCGGCCATGAAACAACGCGGCTACACCGTCACCGGATCGGACGCGAACGTCTATCCGCCGATGTCCGATTTCCTGCGCGGCCAGGGCATCACCATCGCCGAGGGATACCGCGAGGAAAACATCCCGGCGGATGCCGACGTGGTGGTCATCGGAAACGCGATCTCACGCGGCAATCCGGAGGCCGAGGCCGCGCTCGACCGCAAGCTGCTCTACCATTCGTTGCCGGAAGTCATGAAGGAGTTCTTCCTCCGCGGGAAACGCAACCTCGTCGTCTCCGGCACCCACGGGAAAACCACCACCTCGTCGATGCTCGCCTGGCTGCTCCGCCACGCCGGACGCGATCCGGGTTTCATGATCGGCGGACTGCCGAAAAACCTCGGCTGCGGCGGTTATTTCAGCGACTCCAAATTCAACGTGCTCGAAGGCGACGAATACGACACCGCCTTCTTCGACAAACGCTCCAAGTTCCTCCACTACCTGCCCGAGTGCGTGGTGGTGAACAACATCGAGTTCGATCACGCGGACATCTACAACTCCATCGACGAGATCAAGCTCACCTTCCGCCGCCTGCTCAACATCGTCCCGCGCTCCGGCATGGCCTTCGTCAATGGCGACGACAAGAACTGCCTTGAAATCTCCGCCACCGCGCCCTGCCCGGTCACCACCGTCGGCCTAACAGAAATCTGCAAGCTGCGGATTGAAAACATCATCTACGACA
>DAISZP010000599.1:0-2411 GCA_036824745.1 Luteolibacter sp. | reverse complement strand
CGGGCATGCGCTACATGGTGATCACTTCGAAACACCACGATGGTTTCACGCTGTTTCCATCGGAAGCCAGCAAGTGGAACATCGCGGACGCCACGCCTTACAAAAAGGACCTGATCGCGCCTCTGGCCGAAGCGGCGCGCTCGCGCGGCATCAAGTTTGGTTTGTATTATTCCCAAGCGCAGGACTGGACCAATCCCGGTGGAGCGAAAGCCGGCTACAACGATGGCGAAGGTTGGGACGACGCGCAGAAGGGCAGCTTCGATCAATACATCGACCAGGTCGCCGTGCCGCAGGTGCGGGAAATTCTAACACGCTATCAGCCCGACGTGCTCTGGTGGGACACGCCGCATCTAATGAACGCCGAACGCGCCGAAAAGCTCGCCAAGCTCCTGCCCTTGAAACCCGGTATCATCCACAACAACCGCCTCGGCGGCGGCTACCGCGGCGACACCGAGACTCCCGAGCAACACATTCCCGCGAAGGGATTCCCCGGGCGTGATTGGGAAACCTGCATGACCATGAACGACACGTGGGGCTACAAGAGCTACGATCATAACTGGAAGCCGCTCTCCACCCTCATCACCAACCTCGTGGACATCGCCAGCAAGGGCGGAAACTATCTGCTAAACGTGGGACCCACCGCCGAGGGCGAGATTCCCGCGGAGTCGATCAAGCTGCTCAAGGAAGTCGGCGCGTGGATGAAGGTGAACGGCGAGTCGATCTACGGCACCACGGCCAGCCCGGTCGGCAAGCCGTCGTGGGGCCGTTGCACGTTCAAAACCAACGGCGAGAACCCCACGGTCTATCTGCATGTCTTCGAATGGCCAAAGGACGGAAAACTCATCGTCCCCGGCCTGCTCAACCAGCCCGTGTCCGCCAATCTGCTGGCCGGCGATGTGAAACTCGAGATTTCCAAATCCGATGCCGGCGTGGTGGTCAATCTTCCGGCTTCAGCACCCGATCCGATTTCATCGACCATCAAACTCGCCATCCAAGGCAGACCGGAAGTGGCAGAACCCTTCGTCTCCGCGGACAAGGAAGGCGTGATCCGCCTGCTTCCCGGCGATGCGGTCTGCGAAGGCGAGGAAGTGAAGTCCGAGGAAAAAGGCGGCCAAAGCAACATCGGCTACTGGACCAACCCGAAAGACACGGTTTCATGGAATCTTCGCGCGGAGAACGAAGGGAAATACATCGTGCGGATCGAAGCGGCGTCCCCCACCGAAGGCTCCGCGTTGATGATCCAAGGTGTCGGCAAGCTGGCCTGCTCGGTTCCGAAAACCGGTGCCTACGAGACCTATCAGACCGTGAAGGTGGGCGAGGTGCATCTGCCGAAGGGCGAAAAGGTGAAACTCACCCTGCGTCCCGTGGTTGATGGCTGGCATCCGGTGAACATCCGCAAGGTGGAGCTGCTGCCGCAGCCCTGAGATTCGGCGGTGGAAGCGTCGGCTTGACTCACCAGTCCCGTTCTCCATTGTCGTCACCCATGAAAGTGAAACTCCAATGGCTCGCGCTGGCGGCGCTTTGCGCGTCGCTCAATTCCTGCGGTCTCCCTGCCGCCGCCGCACGGACGGTTGGCAATACGATGAGCTCCGCCATGAGCGCCGCGGGCCGGGTGACGGACCAATTGTTGTATCCCGGGGGCTGAGAAACCCGGCACGCTTGCGGCGCGGCGGAAACTGAAGCATCATCCCGCCCATGTTCCGCTCCCTTGCGTTTTCGCTTCTCCTGATCGGCTCCGCCCTTGGCCAATCCTACGCGCCGGTCAACGACCGCCCGCCCCAGCTCGCCCGCGAGTTCCGCGGCGCGTGGATCGCCACCGTGCACAACATCGATTGGCCCAGCTCCAAAGGCCTCAGCCCCGGCACCCAGCAGGCCGAGCTCCGCAACATCCTCGACAAGGTCGCCGCCTTGAAGATGAACGCCGTCGTCTTCCAGGTGCGGCCGATGTGCGACGCGCTCTATCAGTCTTCCATCGAACCGTGGAGCCCCTGGCTCACCGGCACCATGGGGCGCTCGCCCGGATACGATCCGCTCGCCTTCTGCATCCGCGAGGCCCATGCCCGCGGCATCGAGGTGCACGCCTGGTTCAATCCCTTCCGCGCTCTTTGCAACAACGAGCAGCCCGTTTCAGGAAACCACGTCTGCCGCACCGCGCCGCAGATCACCAGGCGCTACGGCTCGATGACTTGGTGCAATCCCGCCAGCTCGGAAGCCCGCCAGCGCGCGATCAACGTGATCCTCGACGTCGTCCGCCGTTATGACGTCGATGGCGTGCACCTCGACGACTATTTCTATCCGTATCCTAACGGAAACCTCTCCTTCAATGACGGCAAGACCCCCGCGCAGCGGCGCGCCTACATCGACAGCTTCGTCAGCAACCTCTACTCCTCCGTCAAAAGCCAGAAGTCCTG
>DAISZP010000056.1:0-15898 GCA_036824745.1 Luteolibacter sp. | reverse complement strand
GGTGGCCTCGGGCCTCTGAACCGCGGTGTTTTTCGTCTGCCGGTCGCAGGATCTATCAGACGTGGGCGGCTACGGACCTTCCGCGGCGAAACGCAGCCCCCGGGATCTCAAGGTGGTGCTCCAGAACTCGATCAGCCGGGGCTATGCCGTCACCCTGTCCGAGGCGGAGATCAACCAGTGGCTCGCCTCCGTGCTGATCACCAAACAAGGCGGTGCCCTGGGCGGGCAGATCTCGCTGGACCGCGTCTGGGTGCGTCTGCTCGACGGCCATGCCGAAGTCATCATGGAGCGGTCGATCATGGGGAAACCGTTCACCGTTTCGATGTTCCTGCGCCCCGAGCAGCTCCAGGGACTCAAGGGCGTGGAAAACAACATCCACCTCGATGGCGGTCCCTATCATCCGGATGTTCCCTATCCGCCCCGTGGTGGAAGATACGGCAGGCTGGTCGTCCCGCAGGGTTTCCTGATCCTTGTGAAGCCCGCCTACGAAAAACTCGCCGCGCTCTTCAGGGACGAGATCCGGCTCGCCTTCGAGGAAATGTCTCGCGTCAAGATCGAGAAAAACAGCCTCGTGCTCGACCCGCGCGATCCCCAGGACGGAGTGATGAAACTTCCGATGACGTTCTAACACCCCATGCCTCCGCGACTTTGCATTCTGGGATGGATCGCCGCCGCGGCCTGCATGGCCGAGGAGGCCGCGCCCCGCGCCATCCAGGTGGCGGAACCGCCCGCCGCAACAACCGCGGACGCGGGTGGCGAGGTGGTCTACAGCAGAACCCGCCAGTTCCGGATGAGCGGGGGAGACGCCCTCTCGCGCGGCACCATGGCACTGCTCGCCGAGGAGACGAAGGATGAGCTGCTGGCGCTCACCGGAGAGAAGGAGGAGTGGAAAATCACCATCGGCGTCGTCCTCCACGGCAAACAAGGCGATCCCTTGCCGCCGCGCACGGTCAGCATGCGTCTCATCGAGGTGGAGTCCGCCAGGGAACTTCGCATCGACGTCCATCTCAGCCGCGGCATCGACCACGAGCGGTTCAAGCGCGCGGTGACGGCGGCACTTTTGTACGAGCGCTCGTTGAAGAACATCCCGGCCGGGGATTCGCACCAGGATCTGTTCGTGCCGCCCTGGCTGTCCGACGGTCTGCGCGAGGCCACCGCCTGGAGGCTCAACCAGAGCGACCGGAAATTGTATGAGGCGCTCTTCAAGAGCGGCGGCTTGTTCAAGCTCGATGATCTTTTCGCCGTGGGAAACACGGCTTTCGAGGAAATGGATGGGGCGACCCGCGCCGCCTTCCGGGTGTCTTCCGGCGCGCTTGCGATGGCGCTGTTGGAGCAACCGCAGGGCAGGGATGGTTTCCGCGCCTTCATCAACGAGGTCGCCGCCTATCAGGGCGAGATGCCGGGCCTGCTCCGCAAACATTTCCCCGAGCTCAATCTATCGGAAACCAGCCTCTCCAAGTGGTGGGCGCTGCAATTCGCCGTCAAGGGCGGCACCAACCAACTGGTGGACATCTACACGGTCCAGCAGTCCGAGGCCGCGTTGTCCGAAGCGCTGCGTTTTCATTTCCGCTCGCCGGAAGGCATCTTCCAGCAGAAGGAACTCTCCGCCTGGCCGGAAATCGCGCAGCTCAAGGAGCCCGAGCGTCTCGAAGCCGTGCGCCCCGCGGAAGACGCCCTCGTGCGGCTCAGCTATCGGTGTTTCCCTTCCTTCCGCCCGCTTCTATCAGACTATCAGCAGGTGCTCGCCGCCATCGCCAAAAACAAGACCAAGGACGTCCCGCACCGGCTTGAGGAACTCGCCCAGGTCCGCGCCACCATGCTCGATCGCTCCACCCGCGCCAGGGACTACCTTGATTGGTTCGAGATCAGCCGCGCGCGCGAAACCAGCGGTGCCTTCGATGACTACCTCCGCCTCAAGGAGCGGCTCAAAAACCGCCCCGCCAACCGCAAGGACCACATCACGCAATACCTCGACCGCATGGACAAGATCTTCTATCGGGAACAGCCGGCCAGCCCGGGATTGCCCCAGCCATGAGCTCCCTGACTGCGGCCGTGCTTCGCCCGGCCGGGTTTACATTCCCGTGACGAGATTCCACTCGCGCTCGAACAGTGCCTCTGATAGTTCGAAGACCGTTTCATGGTGTCATGAGTGAGGAATCCTTCAGTGCTCCGTCCCTCGAACTTCTGGCGGCCCTGCTGCCGAGTTATGAGTTTGATGCATTCATCGCCCAAGGCGGCATGGGAGCGGTTTACAAGGCCCGCCAGCGGAGTCTGGACCGGGATGTCGCGATCAAGATCCTGCCGCGGGAATTCGGTGAGGACGCGGAGTTCCGCGCTTCGTTCGAGACCGAGGCCAAGGCCATGGCGAAACTCAATCATCCGAATCTGATCGGAGTGTATGACTATGGCGATGTCGATGGCATGCCATACATCGTCATGGAGTTCGTCAACGGCAAGTCGTTGTACCATTCCGCCTATCAACTCGCGGTGGATCCGGAGCAGGCGGTCACCATCGTCAAAGGCATCTGCGACGGGCTGGTCCACGCCCATGAGAACGGCATCATCCACCGCGACATCAAACCCGCCAACATCCTCCTCACGCCGAAGGCCGAGCCGAAGATCGGCGACTTCGGGCTCGCCCGTCCCGCGGGAATCGACAGCAGCGGGCTGGTGATGGGAACTCCCGGATACACCGCGCCGGAGGTTCTCAGCCAACCGGAGCAGGCGGATCGGCGCTCGGATCTTTTCTCCCTCGGCGTGGTTCTTTACGAGCTCCTGACAGGAAAGTGCCCGCCCTACGACGGCCAGCCTCCTCCGCCTTCCACCATCTCGCGTTGTGACGTTTCACTTGACCGCATCTGCGATAGGGCGACCCATCAGGTCGCGGCCCTGCGCTATCAGAATGCAGGGGAAATGTCCTCCGAGTTGGACGCTTGGCTGAAGCGCGCCAAGCACGGTGGATTGAACCCTCATGCCCATCCATCGGCACACGGAGTTCCCCATCGCCACCCGCATGTAGCGCCTGCCCGCTTTGTCACGCCACAGAAAAGCCGCTCGGGCTCAGCCGGGTTGGTGACGCTCGCGGTGGTGCTGATTGCGGGTCTCATCGGGTGGAAGTGGCTGGGTGGGAAATCCGGTTCGACGGCAACCGGAACTCCTCCGACCCTCGCTGGGGCCGACCCTGCACATTCGAACGGTGGTGAAGCCAAACCGACGCTTCCCGTTCCCACACCGCCGCAACCTGAAGTGGTGCCGGATTCACCGGATCCTTCCGATGATCCATCCATGGCGAATCACGATTCCGAAACGCTGTCTCCGGATTCCACCGCAGACGCCGGCACGGATTCGCCGGTTCCGGAGGTGACAAACCCGGATCCCGTCACGCCCGCTGGGGACCCTCCATCCGAAGTCGCCGAGCTGGACTCCAAAGCCAGGGATCTCCTGAAAACCCTCGTGGCCGATACCGGCAAGGAATGGTCTAACAACGCCAAAACCCTGACCTGGGGACTGGATGGCTGGCTGAAGGGACTTCCAAAATCAGAACAGGCGGTTTGGACGGAAAGCGTGAACCAACTCAAGACCGGGCTGCAAGCCAACCGCGTGCCCATGTCGCTGGAGCAAACAAATCTCGTGTTGTCGGATAAGATGTCGGCCCTCTGCCAGCAATGCGCGGAGAAGCAGAAAACCATCGATGAAACCTACCGCGGCAAGGCGGATCGCATTCGGTCTTCCTATGTGACCCGCATGAAGGACATCGCGGAGAAGCTGAAATCCGGCGGTGATGTCAATGGCGCAGCCCATGCGGATTCGCTCGTCAATGCCGCGGCGGAGTTGAACCCGTGGCTCGATACCATGGGGGCCCCCGCGTTCGAAGCCGGTCCGGTGGGGGATTTTTCCGCGGGTGATGTCATCGTCGGCAGCTGGCGTTCGCTCAACACCGGAGGGCGGCAGATTGTTTTCATGAGAGACGGCACCTGCCGGTCTCCGCAGGACCGTGGCACTTGGAGGCGCGAGGATGGTTCCGGGAAAGGATACGAAATTCTCTGGTCCGATGGAAAATGGATGGATCAATTGACCATCGGGCAGAACAGGAACCGCATCACCGGCACCAATCAGAAAAATCAGCGGATCAGTTTGGTGCGTGAGGATTCGGTTCCTCTCGGACAAATCCAGGAAGGAGCCGGGGAAATCTCCGGTTGGTGGAAATGGCTCGGAATGGACAACAACATTGTGGAAATCCGCAAGGACGGGACGGCGTTCGCATACAGCAACAGTACGTCCGCGAAATGGGAGGCCAAGGGAAACCGGGGTTCCCGGGTTTTCTCAATTACTTGGACCGAGGGCCAATACAAGGGATACGTGAATGTCGTCAGAGTGACCGATGGCGGCAAACGCCTGGCCGATACGGGCGAGGGAGCCAAGCTCCACGCCGAGCGTGGCGCGGACGTCCCGCGCTGAGCGGAGCGGGGTTTCGTGAGAGGGGCGATTGGCGCTGCGATTGGTCTGTCGGGGCGCTGCGATTGGTCTTGCCCGGTGGATCGCTTCACAGTTGGATCGTCGCGTCCCGGCGCTTGAAGAGACTGAAGCCGCTCCGCTGTCCCAAAGTGGAGCCGTTGGAGGCGAAATGCGCGGGGCTCGCAGAGATGCCGTCGTGGCGGAATGGTAGACGCCACGGACTTAAAATCCGTTGGTCCGCAAGGACCGTGGGGGTTCGAGTCCCCCCGGCGGCACCTTCAAATTCAATGAGTTGTAGGTCTGAATGTCTTGCGTGACTTCTAGCAATATAACGAGTTGCTGCCCGAATATTGCCTGAATCAGGCGAAGAATCCCGTCGAGAATCCATGGTACCTCAAGCAAATTGCATCACGAGCACGGTCTTGCCATGAGGCGAATTGCATTGCCTCATTTCCGGTCAATCACCAGCTGAGAGTTCTTGGTGCGGGTCGCGGCAATGTGAATCCGAGAGCGCTCGGTGGACTGTCGTTCCGGGGGTAGGTTAGAAAGGTGGTCGGGTTCGCAATCCGCACTGGATTGCAAGCGGCCGATTATTTCCAATCAATTAGGAAGCCGAGCGTCTGGTGGCGGCAGAGACATTGTTGCGAATCGGGGAGCCTGGCCTTCTGGGTGTTCCCTCTTATTGATGGTCCGCGTGTTGCGGGCAAACTGCCTACCTAGTCGTCACCTTTACCCTCCGCCGGATGGAAGATCCGGAGCGCATCCTTTTCATTCAGACCACAATGTCCGACCAGCCTCTCATCACTCACCTTTTCACCGCAGATCCCTCGGCTCATGTGTTTGAAGGGAGAATCTACGTTTATCCATCCCATGACCGCGAGACAGAGATTGAGGACAATGATCTCGGCGACCAATACGACATGGTCGATTACCACGTGTTTTCGATGGACGAGGTGGGCGGTCCGGTAACCGACCATGGGGTGGCGCTCGTCTTGGAGGACATTCCGTGGGCGGGCAAGCAGCTTTGGGCTCCGGATGCGGCTGCCAAGAACGGGCGATATTATCTCTTTTTCCCGGCGCGCGATCGGGATGGCGTTTTCCGCATCGGCGTCGCCACCAGTGAGCGGCCGTCGGGACCGTTCAAGGCGGAGCCGGAACCCATCGCGGGTAGCTTCAGCATCGATCCTTGCAGTTTCGTGGACGACGATGGAACCGCCTATTTGTATTTTGGCGGAATCTGGGGCGGGCAACTCCAGAAGTGGCGGACCGGAAAATTTGACTCTAACGGCGAGGAGCCTGCGGGATCGGAACCCGCGCTCTGCCCGAAGGTGGCGCTGCTTTCCGACGACATGAAAGCGTTCTCCAGTCCCATCACCGATCTCGTGATTCTGGATGAGAAGGGCGATCCACTGCGCGCGGACGATCACGACCGGCGCTTCTTCGAGGCGGCCTGGATGCACAAGCGTGAAGGCATTTACTACTTCTCCTATTCCACGGGAAACACCCACAGCTTGGTGTATGCCACGGGTTCCAATCCCCTCGGGCCGTTCACGTATGCTGGACGCATTCTTGATCCGGTGATCGGTTGGACGACCCACCATTCGATCGTTGAGTTCAAAGGGAGGTGGTTCCTTTTCCATCACGACTCGTCGCTATCCGGAGGTCGCAACCATCTGCGTTGCGTGAAAGTGAAGGAACTGGTCTATGATTCAGAAGGAAGGATGCGTTTGTCTGATGCCGCATGCGGTCGGGAAAGTGTGGTTGGCGTTGTGCCTGGATCGGCTGATCGCGGATGATCCGGCTGGGCGCGCAGGGCAGACGAACAAAGCCTTGGAGACGCCGATGAATGGTCCTAGAGTCCTTGGGAATGCATCGTGTGCTGCTACGGATGGCGATTTTCGGGTGCGTGTGGCTCCCGTGGCTCACCTGTGGACGGGCGGCGGAAACGCTCAATGCTGCGAATAGTGCGGAGCAGGTCCGGTCCCAGCGGAACATCGCGTCGAATACGGACCGTTCCTTGTCACTGACCGGAGTGGTCACCTTGGTGGACGCGGACCGGGGATTGCTAGTGCTTCAGGATGAAACCGGTGCGGTCGCGCTGCACATGGGAGTGTTGGAAACTCCGGTCCGGCCGGGTCAGCGCGTTTCGCTGAAAGCGAAGGCCTGCGCTCCATATGTGGCGAGTTGTCCCGGCTATCCGTATCGTCCGGCGGGTGGTGAGGTGTTGTCCTTATTTGAGACTCCCCAGAATGAAGGGGACTATCGCCTCACGCGGATGCGCGCCTGGCTGCGTCCTCCGGTGTCGGGGGAATACACGTTCTGGATTTCCAGTGACGATTCGTCCGAGCTGTGGTTGAGTCCGAATGCGAATCCCGACGAAGCGGAGCGGGTGGCGATGGTTCCGAGCGCCAACTGGACCGACTATCGCGAATGGTCCCGTCTTCCATCGCAACGATCGGAAAAGGTGCGTCTGCAGGCAGGTGAATCCTACTTCATCGAGGCCTTGCAGGAACAAATGCTGGCCGGATGCCATCTTGAAGTCGCATGGGCGGGACCGGGCATCGAGCGTGGCGTCATCGATGGCAGACACCTCGTGCCATGGGATCACTCGCCCGATGTCGCGTCCCCGGGAAAACAGGGAGTGCTCCGCCAATACTGGACGGACTATTCGGTCGGCGCGCTTGCCCCCGTTTCAAACCCTAACTGGGCCTTCGGGGAACTGGTGGCGGACGGGGTGGAAATCGTCGTGCTGGGCGAGGGCGATTGGCCGGAGCCGCTCCGCATCGAGCCTTCCCAAGTCGTCGATCCGAACCGGTTTTTTCGTTGGGTGGAGGGCGAGGGCAGGGTGGGTTTCATCGCCATTGACGGTCGGTCTCTGACGCTGGAAATCACCTCCGGGCAGAACCGCATGCAGGTGCGGGTGGCGGATTGGAAAAACCCGCTTCCCGTGCGTGGAAAACGATTGAGAGCGAAGTTCCGGGGCGTCTGCGAAGGCGGACGGGACACTGGCGGGCACTGGATTGCCGGGTGTGTTAGATCCCCGTCAGCCAGCCATGTGACGATCCTGGAGGACACCGGCGCATCGTCTCCGGACGCGGCGGATCCCGCGTCCGTCGCGCCGGCTACGGCGGATCCCACGCTGGGCGGTTTTTATTTCACCCGCGGCGTGGTGACGTTCAGCGGAAAAGTGTTAGGAGAGGATTGCCTGTTCGTCCAGGAGTCGTTCGGGGGGGTCTTCATTTCGCAGGCGGAGAGGCGCATCCTGCCCACGCCGCGGGCCGGGAATTGCGTGGAGATCGGCGGGAATTTCCTGCCCCGCCAGTTCGCCCCGGCCATCCGTCCCGCGACGATGAACATCCTCGGCTGGCAGAGTTTCCCGATACCGGTGACGCCTGCTGGCGAGGCAGAGTTCCGAGACGGGCAGTGGACGGAACTCGAAGGCGTCGTCCGCGCAGTGAACCCCGACGGCACCGTGCGGCTCAGCGGCAGGCAGTCAGGCGTCCGGCTTTGGGTCGACGGAGCCGGGCAGGCCGATCTGGAAAAGCTGGTGAACGGCGTTGTTAGAGCCCGTGGAGTGATGTCCTTGGGCTACTTCGGGAAACCGATCCTGTTAGCGCCATCGCGGGAGTTTGTGGATGTCACCGAGGCACCACCGGATCGTCCCGCCCGGCCGATGACTGTCGCCAGCATTGGAAAAGCTGAATCGGCATGGGTCCGGCAGGTCCGGATCGCGGGCATGGTCACTTTTGGCGACGGAGGGCGCGGTTTCCACCTCCAGGATTCCACCGGAGCTCTGCGCGTGGAACTGCTGCACGGAGAGTGTCCTCCGTTGGGCTCCAACATCGAGGTGCTTGGCTTCCCGGAAATGCGGGAGCATCACATGACTGTGACGGAATCCGTGGAACTGTTGCGAAGCCCGGGCGTGATGCCGGCTCCAGTTAAGCTTGATCCGGAGCGGGCCGAGTCGGCCATGGAAGGTGTCCTCGTGAGCGTCAAAGCCCGCGTGCTTTCCCGGAAACGCCGTGGAACGGTCCACGTGATGGAAATGCAGGCGGACCGGCATGTGTTCGAAGCCGTGTTGGCATCCGTGCAAAACCGGATGCCATGGTTCGAGACCGGCAGCCTGTTGGAGCTAACAGGTGTCTGCGTTCTGAACTCGGCGGCCCCGTCCGCCGCCTTGCAGCAGGTTCTCCTGAGATCCCCGTCGGACATTTCGCTGTTGGAAGGCCCGCCCTGGTGGACATGGAGGAGAACCGCGGCCTTGATCGGCGTCCTGCTTGCCGTGCTGGCCGGTTCCTTGCTGAGGATTTTCATGTTGAACCGCCGTTTTGCCCGGCAGCAGGCCGCCCGCCTGGCGTTCACCCGCGGCATGTTGGAGAGCCAGGAGAGCGAACGCCGGCGCATCGCCGCCAGCCTTCATGACAGCCTCGGCCAGGACCTGCTGGTGATCCGCAATCAGACCCACCTGGCCATCCAGTCGTCGGGCGAGGAATCCGCCTTGCGCCAGAGACTGGAGGAAATCTCCGGTACCACCTTGCAGGCGATCAACGAGGTCCGCGAGATCACCCACAACCTCCGGCCCTATCAGTTAGATCGTCTGGGCCTGGCGCAATCCATCCGCGCGATCACCCGCAAGGTTTCGGAAAACTCCCCCATGGAGTTCGCCTGCCATGTCGATGAGATCGACGGCATCTTCGACAGCGAATCGGAGATCCACATCTATCGAATCGTGCAGGAGGGCATCAACAACGTGCTGAAACATTCCGGGGCCAGCGAGGCCACCGTCGTCGTCAAAACCACCGGCGGCAACCTCTCGATCTCGATCCGCGACAACGGCCGGGGTTTCCCAACCGGCGCTGGGGAAACGGGCAATGGTTTCGGTCTCAGCGGTATCCGCGAACGCGCCGAAATCATGGGCGGCACCGCCAGAATCGATTCATCGCCGGACCAGGGCGTCAGCCTGCTGGTGCAACTTCCAATTCAGAAACCAACGCCATGAGCCAACGATTGAGACTTCTGATAGTGGACGATCATCCGGTGTTCCGCCGCGGACTCCGCGAGATCATCGCGGAAAACAAGCGCTTCCAGATCGTGGGCGAGGCCGCGGATGGTGCCGTGGGCTTGAATCTGGCCTCGGAACTCAAGCCGGACATCATCGTGCTCGATGTGGACATGCCGCATCTCAACGGATTGCAGATGGCCCGGACGCTCAGGAAGGAGCAGAACCCGGCTCAAATCGTTTTCCTCACGATGTATAGTGATGAGGACCTGTTCAACGCCGCGCTCGACATCGGCGTGAAAGGATACGTGCTCAAGGAGAACGCCGGCGGCGAGGTGGTTTCCGCATTGTTGAAGGTGGCGGATGGCGGGACGTTCTTCAGCCCCGCACTCAATTCCATCGGCATGCGCCGTGAGGACCGTGTGAAATCCCTGCTGCTCAGCAAACCGAGCCTCGACTCTCTGACGGCGGCCGAGAAGCGCGTGCTGAAACTCATCGCCGAGGACCGCACCAGCAAGGAGATCGCCGACCTGCTGAAAATCAGCGCGAAAACCGTCGAAAACCACCGCCACAACATCTGCAAGAAGCTGAATATCTACGGCTCCCACAGCTTGTTGAAGTTCGCGTTCGATCACAAATCCTACCTGTAGGCGTCCGCAGGCGGAGGGGACGGGTTGAATGTTGGAGGCGGGTCGCTGCATGGGTGTTCCCACCTATTGAGGGTGGAGGAGGCTCCAGGTAGCTTCATGCCAAGGCCGGGGTGACGTGTCGAATATCCACGCGGATGAAAGGATTAAGTTCCGGCCCACAATCAGAGTTTAATACCCGCAAAGAACCCGGAAAACCGAATCTCCCTAACTTAAATCCATCCCAGGCCACCGAACCCATGAAACCGAAAAAATCCTTTGTTCAACGCCGGCACAACTTCTCCTGTGTGCTTTTGCCAGCAGTGCTATTCATCACATGCTGTACCGCCGTGCACGCGGTGGACTGGGATGGCAGCGCGAGCACGGATTGGAATGATCCCTTGAATTGGCCGGGGGATGTCGTTCCTGCCGGTGCCGCCGCTGGAATCCAATCAGTTCCCGCGAACATCGCGACGATTTCCACGAACAGCACGTTCACTCCTTCCGAAGTCATCATTGGCGGATGGTTTGCCACCGGCCGTCTCGATCATACCGCCGGCACGCTCGCCACACAGAACGTCGGTTGGCCGCCGGGATGGTTCCTGGTGGGCTTCGGTGCCACTGGTACGGCAACGTACAATCTTGCCGACACCGCAGGAACGGGTGGTGCCTTCACCGGCTTCGGGACAGGGTCGGGATCACTGAATGTCGTGGATGCGATGTTTCTGGGCGAACCCGGCGGTTCCACGTCCGGAACCGGAGTGGCCACGGTGAACATCAACACCACCGGGACCTTTGCGGTTGCCTATGACCTGAATGTCGGAGTCAGCGGATGGACGGGAAACATGAATCTGGATTCCGGTGCGGTGACTGCGAACAATCTTCATGTTGGCAAGACCCAGAATGCCAATGCCACAGCGGCGATCGGAAACTTCAAAATGTCCGGAGGCAGCGCGACACTGGGATACAGGCTCGGCGTTGCCAATGGTGCCGAAGGCGTGCTGACCGGCGCGAATGTCGGAACGGTGACAGTTTCCGGTGGAACTCTGAGAACCGACAATCTCTCGAATGACTGGTGGGCGTCCGGCGTGAATCTCGCCTCGGGTGTTTGGAACAATGTCAACGGCAGCGGAATTGGCGGCTCGGGTGGCAATGCAACCTTCAACCTCGACGGTGGCACGCTTTCCACACACTGGGTGTTCAGTGAGAAACGCGTGGACAACATGGGCACGCCCGAAAACACGGGTGACGATGTGACCTACGCCAAGGGTAATTCGACCTTCAATTTCAACGGTGGCACCCTTCAAGCCCAGGCTAACATGGATGTCCCCTGGCTTCCCTTCATGGGCAACGACTGGGCCTTGACCAATGCCTTCGTGAAGAGCGGGGGGGCGATCTTCGATTCCAATGGCTTCAACATCCTCGTGGGTCAGCCGCTGTTGGAGGATGCCGTGTCCACCGGCGGCGGTCTCATCAAGAACGGTGCCGGTCAGCTCGAACTCACCGGAGCCAACACCTTCACCGGTCCGGTGGTGGTGAATGCGGGCACGCTCTTTGCGAATGCTGGCAACGGTCCCACGAATCGGAGCTTTAGCTTCGCCGATAGCATCACCGTCAACACCGGAGCGACCCTCAAGGTCTCTCCTAACAGTCTTTTCGGTTGGGACGGCTCGCAGGCGAAACCGCTCACTGTGAACGCCGGTGCCACCGCGATTGCCATAGACAGCGACCAGAACGTCGGCCTTGTGACGCTCAACGGAGGCACCCTAGCTAGCCAGAATCCGAATGTGGACTGGGGAACATGGAACTTCGGCCGAGCGCTGGCCAGGAAGCTGCATGTCACGGAGAATTCCACGGTGACCGCCGAAGGTGTGGGGTTCCAGAACGGCGCTTCGGTCGAGGTCGAAGCGGAAAAGACCCTCACATTCAGCGGCACCATCACCAACAAGGTGGACGGCGTCAGCAGCCTCACAAAATTGGGTGATGGAACCATGGTTCTATCAGGAGCGAACACCTACACCGGAGCCACCTCGATATTCGCCGGAACCTTGGTGATGAACTCTCCGACGCTCAGTGATTCGGCCTCCGTGACCTTGTTTCCCGCCTGGGGCGCGGTTCTCAATCTGAATTATGCCGGAACGGATGTGGTGGATTCGCTGGTTCATGACGGCGTTCAACTGGATGCCGGGCTTTATCGCTCCGCGGAAGGAAGTGGTGACGGCACGGTCCTCGACGGACTGACCGGAACGGGCAAACTTCAGGTTACCAACGGTCCTCCCGTCGCCGGATATTCGACCTGGGCTACCTTGAATGTCGGTGGTGCGGCTGCCGATGTGGATACTGACTTGGATGGCGTCAGCAACGGGGTCGAATACTTCATGAATTCAACATCCGATTTCACTCCGAATCCGGGGCCGGATGGCTCGAATACGGTGACATGGCCGAATGGTGGAAACATTCCTGCAGCGGACTACGGTAGCCAGTTTGTCGTTCAAACCTCCACCGATCTCGCGAACTGGACGGATGTGCCGCTCGCCAATCTCGCTTCGAATGCAGACGGCCCGGGAGGTTCCGTGAGTTACACGCTCACCGGAACGGGCAAACAATTCGTCCGTCTCAAGGTGACGCCGAATTGATGGATTCATCCGGATTGTCACCGGATTGGCTGAATACGGTGACAACGAGGCAGGTCCGACTTCGCGGTCGGACCTGCCTACTTTGGAATCAAGCCGAAAACCTCCTGAAAACCCCACCATGACTCCCTCCACAATCCCAATTCGATCACTGATCGTTCTTTGGATAGCCTTTCTCCTGTCAGTCACAGGAACATATGCTTGGCAGTCTGACAACGGCGACGGCACTTACACCAATCCGGTGCTCCACGCCGACTATTCCGACCCCGACATCATCCGTGTGGGCTCGGATTTCTACATGGTGTCGTCGAGTTTCACCGTTTCGCCGGGGCTCACGATCCTGCGTTCCAAGGACATGGTGAACTGGGAGTTCGCCGGCCACGCCGCGGATCCGGTCGGAACTTCGGACGCCCATAACATGGTGAACGGCCAGACCGCCTACGAGGGTGGATTCTGGGCACCGAGCATCCGCCATCACAATGGCGTGTTCTACATCGCGGTGCAGCCGACTTTCGACAACGGCCGCATCTACTATGCCTCGAACCCGGCGGGTCCATGGAACTACCACCAACTCGACCGCGGCATCTACGATCCGGGTTTCTTCATCGATACCGACGGCACCGGTTACATCATCAGCGGCCACGGTCCGCAGTCGCTGATGGTGCTCAATTCCACCTATTCCGCGGTAGTTCAACAGATCGACAACTACCTCATTTCCGGAGGCGAGGGAACCCACGTGGTGAAACGCGGCGGCTTCTATTACGCTTTCAACGCCAACCCCGGCGTCTGGCCCTTCCAGCTCCGTTGCTCGCGCACCCAGAACCTGATCAACGGTCCGTGGGAAACAGGCCACATCTGTCTGACAGCCACCACCGGCGGTCATCAGGGGGCGATCGTGGATATCAACGACAGCGACCAATGGTTCGGTTTTGTCCATCAGGACAGCGGCGCGGTCGGCCGCATGCCGCGCATCGGCCCGGTGTTCTGGGAAAATGACTGGCCGGTGTTCGGAACGGCGACGGACCGCGACAACATGGCGGCCACCTATCCGAAACCGGTGGCGGGCCAGCCAATCAAGGTTCCGGCGACTTCCGATGACTTCAGCAGCTCGGTGCTAGGCCTCCAGTGGCAGTGGAATCACAATCCGGACGTGACGAAGTGGTCACTAACGGAGCGCCCGGGGCATCTGCGCTTGCGGCCGGGACTGGCCTCGGAATTCTGGAAGGCCCGCAACACGCTGACACAAAAATCACAGGGACCACGCAGTCAGGGTGTGGTGAAGCTTGATCTCGCCAACATGCAATCCGGAGACATCGCCGGATTCGGCACTCTCGGGAAAATCAGCGCGCATCTGGCCGTCAGCGTCGATCCCGGCGGCACCAAGACGCTTGGCATGAAGATGCGCAACGACAAGGTGGGCGAATACACTGGCGCCTCCGGCGTGCCGGTTTCCGGAAACACGCTCTACCTTCGCACCGATCTTGATTTCACACGAAACCTCGGCATCTGCGCCTACAGTACCGATGGCACGGTCTGGACGACGCTTGGTGGAACCTTTCCGCTGATGTTCGGTCTCGGCTCCACCTGGCAGGGCGAGCAGTTCGCCCTGTTCTGTTACAACTCCAACACTTCGGCCAGCGCGGGTTACGTCGATGTGGATTCGTTCACCCTCACGGCGCTCGATGACACCGCGGATCTGGTGAATCCCCAACGCGGACGTGCCACGCTCAATGCCACCCGCACCACCTTCGTCGCCGACAACGGCCAACTCCTGCGCGGTCCTTATGAGTCCACCGAATGGACTACCGCCGCGCCCGAACATGAAGTCGCCCGAATCAAGGAACTCGGTTGCAACACCGTCCACCTCTACGCCGAGTCGTTTGATCCGAACTATCCAAATACGGGAAGCACCGCTCCCGGCTATGCCGTGGCCGAGGTGGACAAATTCGTCCAGATGACCCGCGATCTCGGGCTCTATCTGGTCATCACCATTGGAAACGGGGCGAACAACGGCAACCACAACCGCCAGTGGGCCGTCGATTTCTGGAACCACTATGCGCCGCGATATGCGAACGAAACGCACGTCCTCTATGAAATTCACAACGAGCCGGTCGCATGGGGGCCGTCCTATCTGACAGGAACCACTCCGTCCGGGGCGCTGGACATGGAAGTCGATTGCTACAACGCGATCCGCGCCGCCGCGCCGAACATACCGGTGCTGCTGTTCACCTACGCAGTTCTCGGCGAAACCGGCGGGGCGAACGCCGCGCTCACCGACATCCACGAGTTCAACCAACGGGTTTTCGGAAACCCGAATGCCGTTTGGACCAACGAGGTGGTCGGTTTCCACGGCTACGCCGGATGGAAAGGCACCGCTCAAGCCGTCGAAGCCCTGCTCGCCGCCGGCTATCCCTGCATGATGACCGAGTTCATCGGCGCGGATTGGGGCAGCGGTGAAGGCCAGGACATCGAGTTGACCTCCGAACTCGAACGGATGGGCGTTTCCTGGAACTGCTTCCTAACAATCCCGCCGTATGGAGTCTCTCCCGACGTTACCCAGCCGGAACACTTCAAGGACATGGTCGAACGCTCCGGACTGAGCTGGACGCCGGATTTCGGAACATGGCCCGTCGCCCGCAGCCCTTATGGAAACAGTGGCCAGCCGAGGAAAACCACCGCGGATTGGACGGGCGATTTCCTCCACGGCGCGACGAGGATCGAGATCGAGGACTTCGACCTCGGCGGCCAAGGCGTGGCTTACAATGATGCCGACACGATCAACCACGGCGGCCAATATCGGCCGGGCGAGCGTATCGACATCGAAACCACCGCGGATACCGGAGGTGGTCACAACATCGGTTGGACCAATGCCGGTGAGTGGTTGGAATACACCATCTGGGTGGCGGAACCCGGAACCTACGATCTTGGATTGCGTATCGCCAGCGTCGCGGCAGGTGGTGTTAGAATCGAATGCAACGGTCTCGACAAAACCGGTGACTGGTCCCTTCCCAACACCGGCGGCTGGCAAACCTGGACCACGCAAACGAAGCAGGTCTTCCTCGAATTCGGACGGCAGAAGCTCCGGATCCAAATCACGAACGGCGCACCCAATCTCAACTGGATCGAACTCACTCCATCCGCCACCGGTCCGATCGCCGATGGCATCTGCAAACTCGTCAACCGTC
>DAISZP010000598.1:0-2424 GCA_036824745.1 Luteolibacter sp. | reverse complement strand
GAGCCGCGAGGTGCCGGTCAGGCTTCCCGGTTTGAAAGGAAAGCCCCTCAGGATGTTGTATGACCGGCCGGACGGAACGGTGGGAATCAAAACCGTGACTGTCGGGAATGACGGCGTGGTTTCATGTTCGCTCGCGCCCGGTGGTGGATTGGTTTTATTCCAGTGATCCGCATCGACTGCAACTCCCGTGAACCCATAATCCATGAAAATCCCCTGCCTCCCATCCGTGCTGCTACTCGTCGGAATCTCCTCCATTCTGTTCGCGATGAAAGGATCCGCGGCGGAGCCATCCGATGACTCGTTGCGCCTCTGGTGGGACAAACCCGCGGTGAAGTGGGAGGAGGCCATCCCGGTCGGAAACGGCAGACTCGGTGGCATGGTTTTCGGAAACCCGGTGAACGAGCGCATCCAGCTCAACGAAGGCACGCTGTGGGCCGGCGGCCCTTATGATCCGGTGAATCCGGAGGCGAAGGCCGCGCTGCCTGAAGTCCGGAAGCTCGTCAACGAGGGCAAGTATCGCGAAGCCGCCGGACTGATCTCCGCCAAGGTCATGGCCAAGCCGCTCGGCCAAATGCCCTATCAGACGGTCGGCGACCTGACGCTGGAATTTCCCGCGTCCACCAAGGCGGAGAACTATCGCCGCGATCTCAATCTGGACACCGCAACTGCCACCGTGAGTTACACCAGCGGCGGCGTGCGTTTCACCCGCGAGGTGTTTGCCAATGCTCCGGACAACGTGATCGTCGTTCGTCTATCAGCCGACAAGCCGGGAGCGCTTTCGTTCTCCGCCGGCATGAAAACGCCAATGAAGGCGACGGTGGAAACAGACGGCAAGGACACGCTGGTGATGAACGGCACGGGCGGCGACCATGGCGGCATCAAGGGACAAATCCGCTATCAGTCCCGTGTGCGGGTCATGAGTTCAGGAGGGAAAGTCTCGACGGAAAACGGCCGTGTGACCGTCTCGAACGCTGATCAGGTGCTGCTGCTCGTCACCGCCGCCACGAGTTACAGGAAATACGACGACGTAAGCGGTGATCCGGAAGCCATTGCGAAGAAACGGATCACCGATGCCTCCGGAAAAGGCTATGCCAAGCTGCGCTCGGCCCACCTCGGTGACTATCAGCCGCTCTTCCGCCGCGTAAGCATCGATCTCGGCAAGTCCGATGCAATGAAACTGCCGATCGATGAGCGCATCCGTCGTTTCGCCGAAGGCAACGATCCTCATCTTGCGGCCCTTTACTATCAGTTCGCGCGTTACCTGCTCATCGGTTGCTCCCGGCCGGGAGGTCAGCCCGCGAACCTGCAAGGCATCTGGAACGAGGGACTGAATCCTCCATGGCAGAGCAAATACACGATCAATATCAACACCGAGATGAACTACTGGCCGGCCGAGTCCGGCGCGCTCGCGGAATGTGTGGAGCCTCTCGTCAGGATGGTCGAAGAACTCGCCGTCACCGGAGCGAAGACCGCGGAGAAAATGTATGGTGCCCGCGGCTGGGTGGTTCACCACAACACGGACCTCTGGCGCGCCACCGCGCCGATCGACGGTCCGAACTGGGGCATGTGGCCCACCGGCGGCGCGTGGCTGTGCCTGCACCTTTGGGTCCGCTACGAATTCGGCGGCGACAAGGCGTACCTCAAACGCATCTATCCTGCGCTCAAGGGGGCGTCCGTGTTCTTCCTCGACACTTTGCAGCAAAGCCCGGATGGCAAGTGGCTCGTCACCAATCCGTCGATCTCTCCGGAAAACGGTCACCCGAATGGTGCCGCGGTCTGCGCCGGACCGACGATGGACCAGCAGATCCTGCGCGACCTCTTCGCAAACACCATCAAGGCCGCCGCCATTCTCGGCTTGGACAAGGAATTCCAACAACAACTCACCGCCGCCCGCGCCAAACTCGCGCCTGACAAAATCGGCTCCGCAGGCCAGCTCCAGGAGTGGCTTGAGGACTGGGACATGCAGGCCGGCGACACGCATCACCGCCACGTTTCCCATCTCTACGGTCTCTATCCGGGTCGAAACATCCAACGCCGCGATACTCCGGAGTTGGCCGCCGCGGTGAAAAAGTCGCTCGAATTCCGAGGCGACAAGGCTACCGGCTGGGCGACCGCATGGCGCATCGGGCTCTGGACGCACCTCGGCGACGGCGATCATGCCTATCGGATCTTGAAGCACCTGCTCGGTCCCGATCTGACCTATCCGAACATGTTCGACGCGCATCCGCCGTTCCAGATCGACGGCAACTTCGGCGGCGCGGCGAGCATCGCGGAGATGATCATGCAAAGCCGCCTCGGAACGGTGACGGATGCGACGAAACCGACGATGACTCCCGAGATCGAGTTTCTCCCGGCGCTTCCCTCCGCATGGCCGGCCGGTAGCATGAAAGGCCTTCGCGCCCGCGGCGGATTCGAAGTGGATGT
>DAISZP010000597.1:0-2446 GCA_036824745.1 Luteolibacter sp. | reverse complement strand
TGGGTTCGTGCCGCGCGAGCATGCGGCGGGCGAGCCCGAGGTGCCCTTCCTCCAGCGCTTTCGAGGCGAGATAAACATCCGCCGCATACGAATTGAGTCGGAATTCGTCACGAGCCCTGGTCGCCTCGCGGGCATTCCGCATGGCCACGGATCTCTGATAGACCGCCTCGTTCCGCTCTTCCTTCAACAACATGGAACCGGTGACAAACACCACGGCAAGAATCGAGGCCGCGATGCTGCCGGAGACACCGAGCGTGGCGAGGATCGGATGGCGTCCGCACCATTTCAGGCAGCGCTCGGGCAAGGACCGCGGCCGTGCCGTCACGGGTTCACCCCGGCTCCATCGCTCCAGCTCGTCCGCCAGCGCGGCGGCGGATGGATAGCGGCCGTTCACCTCACGGCGCAGCGCCTTGAGACAGATCATCGCGAGATCGCGGTCCACCCAGGGAGCCTTACCCCGCGGATCGGGAGCGTCTGTCCCGGAAACGAGGCGCAAGGTTTCCAAGGTGGTCCCTCCCTGGAACGGCGGCACTCCTGTTAGAAGATGGAACAAAACCGAGCCGAGGCTGAACACGTCGCTCGCGGTCGTGACCGTGACTCCCGCCGCTTGCTCAGGAGACATGTAGGAAGGCGTGCCCAGCGCGGCTCCGGTCATGGTCACTCCGGACGGCGCGTGGATCATCCGGGCGAGACCGAGGTCCGATACGAGCGGATTCCCCCGCGCATCGATGAGGATGTTCGCGGGCTTCAGGTCGCGGTGAAGCACTCCGTGTTCATGGGCGAACTGCACGGCGCGCGCGACGGTTAGAAGCAGGATAACTCGCTCGCGAATCGTGGTGCGGATCGTATCAGCATCCTGTTCGCGGAACAAGCGATCCGCGAGCGAGCCACCCGGCGCGTGTTCCATCACGAAATAGGGAATGCCGTCCTCCTCCCCTACTTCCAAAACGGTAACGATGTTCGGATGATCCAGGCTCATCGAAGCCTCGGCCTCCAGGCGGAACCGCCGCAGTTCGTCCGGCCCAGCAAGGCGCGCCGAGGCGAGCATCTTGAGAGCGAAACCGCCCTCTGCCCCCGGTTTTCTCGCGAGATAAACCACGCCGTTTCCACCGCGGCCAAGCACCCGCTCTAACTGATAGCCGCCACAGCTTCCGCCGGACGCGGGCTCCTCCATGGGTTCATCCATCACTTCCGTCACCAGCGCCGCTTCCAGCAAACACCCGGGGCACAACCCGTCCCCGGCGGCGAACACGCCGGGCGTGGCGCATCGCGGGCATCTAGCGTGCTGCGTTTCTCCGCCGTTCATGGTTTCACTTGCAGGAAGAAAGATCGGGGCTCCGGAGTTTCTCAAGAATGACGCAGAGCCGCCAGAAGATGGCGGATCTCATCATCGATCTCCGCCGGATCCTCCACCGTGCGGGCGATCTCGGCCCGCAGCAGTTCCGCGAAGCGGCGGCGGATGCGGTGGATCGCCGACTTCGCCGCGGACTCGGAAACTCCGAGCGCGGCCGCGGTTTCCGGATACGACGGCGACTCCCCGCCGTCCATCAGGTGGATCTTGAGCGCTTCATGGCGGTCGAGTTGCCCCGCCGCTTCGTATTCGCGCCGCAAACGGTCGCGCACTTTGGAGATCAGCGTGAGCGCCCATTGGCGGTCATAGGCAAGTTCCGGATCATCGCCATCGTGAGGTTCGCAGGCTTCACGGACGGCGGGCTCCAGCGAGTCGAAATCGATGATCCGCACCGCGCCGCCGCGTTTGAGCGTGTTCTCGCGTTTCCACTCGTTGATCAGGAAATTCCTCAGCGCGGCTAACAGAAACGTCCGGAACCGCCCTTTCTCGCGGGAGATTTCGGCAAACGAATTTCCCTTCAGCAGGCGTGCGAAGAACTCCTGCGTGAGATCCTGGGCCTGATGCACTCCGTTGCCCTTCATCCGCACGTGGGCGTAGATCGGCGGCCAATAGGCCCGGCAAAGGGCCTCCAGCGCCTCATGATGCGCGGACCCGGCGTCCAGCGAGGCAGCCATCACGATCGTCCACGGCGTGGGCGCGAAGGCCTGTCCGTGGGTCCGCTGGCCGAAATGTGTGGGGTCCGGGGACGCTTGCATGCCCATGATGCGAGGCTAGCCGGGCCGCCGCCGTTTTGGCAAACCCGCACTCACGGATTCCGCGAGATGATGGCTTGCTTCCGGATTGCGGGCGCACCAATCTCACGCCACTTTCATCAAACCATGAAATCCATGAAAAAACTGCTATCCGTGGCGGCCTCCCTGGCCGCCGTCCTCTCGCTTTCGAGTTGTTTCCAGAGCGAGACCACCGTTCACCTCAACAAGGATGGCAGCGGCACCTTGGTGGAGGAAACCCTGTTAGGCGCGCAGATGATCGCCATGATGGACCAGATGGCCGCCGGCTTCGGTGGTGGCGGTGATGCGAAACAGGACCCCATCA
>DAISZP010000055.1:0-16157 GCA_036824745.1 Luteolibacter sp. | reverse complement strand
AGCAACGGCAGCGTGGTGTCACCCGTCCGGCTGATGGTGAAAACCCCTGCCTGAAGATCGGATTCGCGCGCGGTGGGGGTGGTCGCCGCGATGGTGAGGACCGGAGGCGAGGTCCATGCGAGTCCGAAGTCCGTGGCGGTGGCGGATGCGTTCTGCACCTCCAACGCGTAGTCGCCGGGTGGAAGCGCCGTCTGATGGATCAACTCCACGTTGTCCACGCCGCTGACGCTTTCGGCGACCAGGCTTCCGGTGGTGAATCCCGATGCCTGATAGAGACGGAGGTTGAGGTTCGCGAGCGAGGAACTCAGGTTTCCCCAACTCGGGCCGTTCAGGGTGTCGGTGACCACGCGATGCCACGTCAGCGCGGCGCAGAATGGGATGGGTCTGCTAGAAAGGTGGAGGAAATACGTCTTGGAGGAGTTTCCGTTCACCGTTTCCGCCGCCCATGCCTTTGCTCCGTATTGGACGGATCCTGATGCGGTCGCTCGGCCGGCGCGAAGCGTGGTGTAGGCGTGCCATGCGTTGAGCTCGCCCGCGCCATACACGCTGTCGAGCGGTGAGGAACTGCTGTGGTCCCAGCCGGGAACCGTGTCCTTCGTGGCGCCGGCCATCAAGAGCGCCTTGGTCACGCGCGGCTTGTCTGCGCCTGTTAGGGAATACGGGCTTGCGGCCAGTTTCCCCACCAGCAGGCCCGCGGTGCCTGCCACCATCGGAGTCGTCCAGCTCGTCGCATACTCCGGAGCCGCGCTTGGGGCTACGAGGTCCGGTTTCATCCGACCACTGGTTTCAAGCGTGGTCACCCCCGCGCTGTGACCGCCGTCATCGCGGCCGACGGCGATGGTGTTGTAGGTTTGCGAGAGCAGATTGGGCAGGACGGTGCCGCCGTTGTTGTCCGATCCCACCGCGCAGATGAAACCATCGCGATTGATGGCGAAGTCCAGCCGTCTGGAAACCTCCGTGTCCGCCGTGCTGCTTCCGAATGAGCCGACCCAACTGTGGTTCTGCACGGACCTTGATTCCACGAGTGGCGCGCTGGTGCTGCCGTAGTTCAGAAATCCGGTCAGGGCCCATGAATTCACTCCGTAACAATCCACTGCGAAGGATCCGGGAAGCAGGCTGGTGTTACCATAGAAATTCAGCCCCACATGCTGCGCGTGGCTGCTGATGCCGGAACTGCCGGACTTGATGGTGAAGGTTTTCCCCGTGAACGAGGCGCTGGCCGTGTCCGGCGCGTAGTTGCTGAGTTCCGAAGCCTCCACCTGCGTCACCCCCGAGGGCGGCGAGCTTGGCAAATCACCCGCTGCCAGAAACTTCAGCCGGGTGAACCCGATCTCATCCTGCCAAGCCGCGCCCACCGGGAATCCGGCGAGAACCAGCGTGAAAACGGCGATGGTGCGGAGCGGCGTCATTCCTCGGGATACCCCGGCGCAAGCTAGGAGGCGGATAGTTCACTGCAAGAAAACTTACGGTTCCCTTACGCATTCGCGTGGGATCGGAAAAAATTCCAAATCGCATGTCACATTCCGGTGTCCCCGCATCAATGATTGGTGCAAAACGATGAAAACACTCGCCCTCGCGCACCCTCCGCCGCTCATGGACCGCGCCCGATTCTCAGAACTCATCCGCGATCATCACAGGCCGTTGCTCGCCTACGCCCGGGTGCTCGCCGGCCATCCGGAACGGGCGGCGGAGCTGGTTCAGGACAGCTTCGTCGCCGCCTGGCAGGCCATCGGCCGCTTCGATGTTACCCGCGATTTCGGCTCTTGGCTGCGCGGGATTGTTAGAAACAAGTGGCGCGAGGACTGCCGCCGGAACCGCCGCGAGGTCCCGCTGGAGGATCCCGAGATCGTCCGTCTGGAGGAGGCGATGCGCGCGTGGTGCGCCGCCGATGGCGAGGCCGCCTTGCTGGACCGGCTCGCCGATTGCCGCTCGAAACTTCCCGAAACCCTCTCGCTCGCCGTGAACGCCTACTACGACGAGGACCGCGATGGCGAAAGCGCCGCCGCCCTGCTCGGCATCTCCTCATCCACCTTCCGCAAACGCCTGGAACGCGCCCGTGAGGCGCTCCGCACCTGCCTTGAATCCTAACAACATTTCACAGCCATGAATCCGAAATCCGATAGATCCCCCGAAGACCGCCTCATCGAGGAACTGCTCCACGAGCAACACCACGGGGCCGACGAGGTGTTTCTCCGCAAGATCGAAGCCGCCGTGGACGGTGCTTCGCCCGATTCTAACAAATCTTCCGCATCTCGCTCATGGGGCCGCTACGGCATCGCCGCGAGCATCGCGCTGGCGGTAGGCGGCGTCGCGTGGTGGCAGAACGATCAGCGGAAACTCGAAAGAGTCGCCATCCTCGAATCCTCACCACCTAGCCCCGAAGCGCGCCAACGAATGGCCGCCGAGGAGGAGATGCGGAGGTTGTCAACGTCGGTTCAAGAAGAGGCGGCCAAAGTGGAAGATCGCCGCAAGGAGATCTCTTCATCCGTCCGGACGAAGGGCATCATCTACAAGGAAACGCAATCCAGTGACGACGCCATCATACCGGGAAACGCCCCGAACGACCTTGTGGACGCCAAGAAGGGATTCGAAACGGAACACAAGCATCTGCAGGAACTCCAACACGAACAGAACGAACTGGCTTCCAATTCAGGTGTGGAAATTCCCAAGGCGAACGAAACACCGGATGCTTCACAGCAAACTGAGATCGTGGAGGGTGGATTGAAAGGCGTTCGTGGCATGCCGAAAATGCGGGATACGAATGCCGTGCGGGCTTCCGCTCAACAGGCGGCGGATGGCAACGGGTTGTCAGGATCGGATCAAATCGTCGTCCCAGGCGTGAGAGCACGCGTGGTTCCGCCCCCTGGATCGGAGTATGCTCAGAGGAAAAGCAGGGTAGAGAAGGAAATCGGCAGACTAAAAGGGAATGTAACCGAACTTGCTGCCGCGCAAGCTCAGGGATCGGTCTACGGCAGGGACGTTTCATTGCAGCGTGAGAACCGCCGCGGTGGTTTCGCAATTCAAGAAGCGCCACTGCCACTTGAATCTCCAACCGCCTCCACCTCCGACCGATACGGCAAGTTCATCGACCAGCCGTGGAAAACTCCTAACAGCGATTCGCTTTCCACGTTTTCCATCGATGTGGACACGGCTTCCTATGGGAACGTCCGCCGGATGATCCACGAAGGCCGGATGATTCCGCGGGACGCGGTGCGCATCGAGGAATGCATCAACGCGTTCTCCTATTCCTATCAGGCCCCGAAAGGCGACGCGCCCTTCGCCGTCGGCGCTTCACTGGCCGTTTGTCCGTGGAATCCCGAACACCAGCTTGTGCGCGTGGCCATCAAGGGACGCGAGGTGGACGCTGCCAAGCGTCCGGCGTCGAATCTGGTCTTCCTCATCGACGTTTCCGGCTCGATGCAGAGCCCGGACAAGCTACCGCTTTTGAAACAATCGATGACCACCCTGGTCGAGCAGCTCGACGAGCGCGACCGCGTGGCCATCGTGGTTTACGCCGGTTCCGAAGGTGTGGCCCTGCCATCCACGCGGCTGGACGCAGAGGGGCGTTCGAAGGTGTTGCAAACGCTCAACAATCTCAGTGCCGGAGGCTCCACCAACGGCGGCGCGGGCATCAAACGCGCCTATCAGATCGCGATGGACGGCAAGCTCGAAGGCGGTGTGAACCGCGTGATCCTCGCCACGGACGGGGACTTCAACGTCGGCGTCACCGGCAACGAAGAGCTGGTTTCCATGGTCAAGGAACGCGCGAAGTCCGGAGTCTATCTGACCGTCCTCGGCTACGGGACCGGAAACCTCAACGACGCCATGATGGACGCCATCACCCGCGATGGTAACGGCAACTACTTCTACATCGACTCCGAACGCGAGGGCCGGAAGGTGTTTCTCCGGAATCTATCAGGAACGCTGGTGGCCATCGCCAAGGACGTGAAAATCCAGATGGAGTTCAATCCCGCGAAAGTGGGCGGCTATCGCCTGATCGGCTACGCGAACCGCGTGCTGAAAAACGAGGACTTCCACAATGACAAGGTGGATGCCGGAGACATCGGCGCGGGCCACACGGTCACTGCCTTTTACGAGATTTCACCGAAACCCATGGCCGGTGGCACGGACAGGCTGAAATACCGGCCGTCCACCCGCCCTGTGGAATCCTCGGACGAGTGGCTTACCGTGAAGCTGCGTCACAAGGCTCCGGATGGCGATGAGAGCCGCTTGATCGAATTCGCTCTAACAGGCGCGCCGAAACCGGTAGCGGAAACGGACAAGGACTTCCAGTTCGCCAGTGCCGTCGCGCTCTTCGGTATGAAACTGCGCGGCATGGATGAGGTTTCGGCGGTCGATTGGTCCGCCGTCAAGGAACTGGCGAAGCCGGGTCTCGCTGAGGACAGGGACGAGGACCGGGCGGAGTTCGTTAGGTTGTTAGACCTGCTTTCCGGGACGCGTCATGGTGATGTGCCGCCGCCCGCGGAGGTGATCCGTGAGCGCTGAACTCAAGCGCTTTTCCCATCCGCCTTGGCCTTGCGGATCTTGGGTGGTTCCGGAGTTTTTTCAGGAATCACCTTTTCGATCATCTCGGCGGGGATCCAGCCGCGCGTTTTGGTGGCGAAGGAAACGTAGGCCCAGCGGCCGGATTCGCGGATGACTTCGCAGAGCGACCCGGGAGGCGCGTCGATTACTTCCGGCGAGGTGCGCGAGGCATCGGCATGGAGCACGGCTTTTTCCGCGATGATGACGGCTTGTTTCGCGATGGGGGAGAATTCCGCGTCGTTCGGATAGTAGCGCCAGCCGAGCGCGCCGCATCCGGCGAGCAGCGGCCCGCAGATGATGCCGATCAAGGCGGGGATGCGCATGCGCGCGCCGTCGCGTGTCGCCGGGAATACGAGAACGGATAGAACGACGATCCAAAGTCCGCCCCAGAGCAGGCCTTTCCAGGTGTCGAGCGGGACTTTGGCGAGCACGTATTGGTAGTCCGGCCGCTTCACGGTGATGGACCCGTATTTGCGCTCGATGAACCGGAGGTTCTGCCTCGCCTCGGCATGTCCCGGATCACGGGTGAGGGCGCGGCGGTAGTAGAGCGCGGCGTTTCCGGGAGAACCGGCGCGGTAACAGGCGCTTCCGATGTTGTGGAGCGTGTCCGCGGAGAGCCTGTCATAGGGCCCGGCCTTGAGCCAGAGCGCGGCGGCTTCGTCGTATTTCGCGGCATCGTATGCGTGAATCGCCTCGGCGGCCACGTCATCGGCACGAGCCTCCATGTTGGTTAGAAACAGCCCCGCGCAGAGCATGAGGGCGGCCTTGCGCAGTTGGGCGAGGATTTCGCGCCTCCGCTTGGTCCCTAGATTGGGGCGGGCGGAGTTGTCGTTTCGGAAACAATGCGCGTCACGTTCGGCGAGCACCGCCTGGAGCTCCGGTTTGAGATCGGTGGAAAGCCAGCGTTCGATGAATCTTCCGGTGGTCATGAGGAAATCGCCGTCATCGCCGGTGTGGAGTTCCACCTCGCGCAGCTCGCCGAGCCGCCGGGTTTTCACGGGATCCTTCTGGAAGCGATGGCTGTTGCGCATCCACCACGCTTTTCCTAACAGAACCAGCGCGATGGCCGCCGCGAGAGTGTGCCACATCCAGGCGGGCGCGCCCTTGCGCTCCGGCAGCAGCAGGGAATCGGGATTGAGCACGCCGAGGATGTCTGTCATGCGCTCCACCGGAGTGGAGAGCGCCTGGGGAACGGCCGCCATGTCCGCCGCGGACTTGGGCGCGGTTTTCATGACCAGCGGGATCGGATCGGTTAGAGCGGTCTTGTATTCCTGCAGCTTGGGATCGAAATACACCAGCTTGAAGGCGGGGATCTGGTTCTTGAGTTCCAGCGGGCGCATGAACAAACGGAATCGGGTGTTGCCGGAGAGTTCGCGGCGTTCGTCCCCGCGTTGTTCGGCGGTGGTTTCGTAGAGTTTCCAGCCGTCGGTTTCCGCGGGCAGGGGCGGGCGCAGGGTGTCGAGATTTCCGCTGCCGCGGACTTCGAGTTCCACCGAGACGGGGTCGCCTTCGAGAATCTCGGTGGCCTCGGAGTTGGCGACCACCGAGAACGAGCCGATCGCGTTGTCAAAACCCTCCGGCGCGCCCTCCGGCAGCGGTTTGGATTGGAGGTTCAGTTCCGGGACCTTGAGATACACCTCGCGTGTCACCTGTTCGGGAATTCCATTGCCGTATTCGAACATCCTCATCATGAGGCGCACTTTCGCCGGGCCGATCCGGACCGTGCCCTCCTTGATGGGGGTCAGCGTGCTCGGGTAGGCCACGGCCATGTAGGGAGTGCCTAACAGATTGATCAGGCTGCGCGCCATGTTCGGCTGGAACCTCCAGGTGGTGACTCCGTCGCGCTCGAATTCCGGAATCCCCCAGTCCACCACCGGCAGCTCCGACGGAAGGTAGATCTTGAGCTCCACGGGGGTGGCCTCGCCATTGAACGGGTTCGGATTTCCCGCACGGAACGCGGCGGCGTAGCGGAACGTTTCGCCTTCGAGCGTGGCTTCGGAAAGCGTCAGGTCATCCGGATTGAAAACCGTGAAATCGATGGGCTCGGTCGGAATCTTCGCCCCGCCAACCATCACGTCCACCGATGGAATCGTGTGGTTGCCCAGCACGTGGCTGGAAACGATGAAACGGAATGAGAACTCGTTGATGCCCGATCGTGTGGGGCTTGAAACCGCTCCGAGAGTCTGGGCCTGGATCTCAACGCCGGGCACCGTGGGCATGATCCCCAGACTGGGGACTTTCATGCCGGGAACGACGATTTCCAGCAGCGCCTTCTCGCCGCGTGCGAGGAATCTGGAGGACAAACGATAGGTCTGCGCCTGGGCCGCGCCGCAGAGCAGGAGCGTGGCTAACAGAAACAGGGCGCGTTGGAATGGAAGGATGCGGATCATGATGAATCACCAGTCTTTTTCCGGGTTGTTGAACTCGTATTTTCCGGGAATGGGAGGGCCTTTTTCGAGATCGGCGTTTTCCTTCAACCTGCGGCGGGCGAAGTCCTGCGGCGTCTCGTCGGGCTTGGGTTTGTTCTTGCCGGAGTCTTTTTCCTGTTCGCCGGATTTGCCGCCTTTGGAGTCTTCCTTGCGTTCGTCGTCGCCGCCCTTGCCTTGATCCTTCTTCTCGTCGCCGGAATCCTTCGGCTCGCCATCCTTGCCGTTCTTGCCGGGTTTCTTGTCCTTGGGATCGCCGTCGCCATCCTGCGGTTGTCCATCACCTTCCTGCGGCTGGGGCATGGATTGCTGGGTTTCCTGATGGTCCTCCTCCATGAGTTCGTAGAGGCGCTTGAGATAGGTCATCGCCAGCTTGCGGTTTTCCCCGGCCGCGGCATCCGGATGGGGCGAGGCGATGGCGGAATCGTAGTGGCGCACCGCGTCCGACCAGTTCGTGATCAGCGAGTCCATCCTCGCGTATCCGGTGGCCGGTTCGTCGCCCGGTTCGGCGTTTTCCTTGAGCTTGGCGAGGCGGTCGCGGACGAGCGAATCGAAGGTTTCCATGTCCGGGAGCTTCGCCGGATCGGAGGGATACCACTCGTCTGATAGATTGCGCCAGCCGAGTTGGAACAACGAGTTGCCGAGGCCGGCATGGGCGCTGGACTCGACGCGCGGGTCTCCGGAAATCATGGCCTGGCTGTAGGCGGAGCGGGCTTTCTTGAACTCGCCCGCGCGATAGGCGGCGAGCGCCTCGCCGAGGTGGAAACGCGCCTTGCGGTCCTCGAACTTCGTATCCCCGGCGAGTTTCTGATAGGCCTTGTAGGCGTCCTGATAGCGCTGCTCGCTCATGGCAACCTTCGCGTCCGATGCGAGGTCCGCGCCCGCGGTGCCGGGGGCGAGCACGGCTCCCGCGGCGACCACCGCCGGGTTCACGCCGCGCCAGCGTGTGCCGGCCACGATGCTGGCGGCGAGGAAGATAATGCCGGGAAACAGCAGCCACTGATAGAACTCGATGGAAACGGTGCGCTCGCGGCCTTGGATCTCGAATGAATCCAGGTCCTTGATCGCGGATTTCACCATGGACGGAATGTCCGCGCCGCTGCCGGCGATGGCGAAGCGGCCTTGGGTTTCCGCGGCGAGCTTGCGCATCACCTCGGGCTGCATGCGGCTGACCACCGGATTGCCGCTGCGATCCACCATGCGTCCGCCGTTGCTCTGGAACTCCGGGTTTGGCACGTAGTCGCCATCCTCCGTGCCCACTCCCACGGCCAGGATGTAAACTCCGGAGTGCTCGGCTTCGGAAATCATGTCCTCGAGATCGCCTTCGTGTTTCTCGCCATCGCTCAGGATCACCAGCGCGTTGTTGCGCTGGCCGGTATTGCGCAGCGTCATGGTAGCGAGTTTCACCGCCTCGGCGAGGTTCGAACCTCCGCGTGGAGCCCAGGTTTCATCGATCTGCTCCACGGTCTCGCGCACCGCGGCGTGGTCCACGGTGAGCGGGGCGTAAACGTAGGCGTCGCCGGCGAAACCGATGAGTCCCACGCGTTCGTCTGGCATCGCTTCCAGCAGCTCGTAGATCACCATCTTCGCTTGGCCGAGCCGGTCCGGTTTCACATCCTGCACGCGCATGCTGCGGGAGAGGTCCAGCGCGATGAGCACGTTGCGGCCGATGGATTTCTCGGTCTTGGTTCCCGCGTCGCCCTTGGGGCGTGTCATGGCGCCGATCAGCGCGGCGCAGGCCATCAGGAGAAATACCAATGCGAACCAACGGGGCAACGGACTGCCGCGTTTCAACAAAGCCGGCCTCAAGCGCGGTGCCACAAACGCGGACCACTGCCGGCGGCGCAGACGCGCGGTCAGCACCGCACCGGCTCCCAACATCGGAAGCAGGATCAGCAGCAGCAGCCAGGCGGGTTGGTCGAGTTTCAAGGGATCAAGGCGAGGGTGGGGGATTCAAGGCGAGCACGAACGCCGAGGCCAGGGCCGCCAGCAGGGTGAAACCCACGAACCATGGGAACAGTTCCTTGTCATCGATCACGGAAAGCGATTTTGCAGCCGTTTTTTCCAGTCGGTCGATGGTGGTGAATGTGCTCTTCAGTTTTTCGAGGTTTTGGGCGTAGAAAAATTCCCCGCCGGTGAGCGAAGCGATTTTCCGCAGCGTGGGCAGGTCGAATTCCTGATAGGGAAACGTTTGGATGTTCGAGTCCACCTTGCCCTCCGGCGTGCCGATGGCGATGGTGTAGATCTTGATGCCGAGGGTCTTCGCATACTCGGCGGCCTGGATCGGGGCGATCTTGCCGGAGTTGCTCGCGCCATCGGTGAGCAGCACGATGATCTTGCTTTTGGCGTCGCGCGCATCGAGTCGCGAGGAGGCGGCGGAAATGGCTGAGCCGATGGCCGTGCCCTGGTCTTTGACGGTGCCGGCGATCCGGAGGTCCGGATCTTCCAGGCGGATGCCGTTCAGCGCGTTGCGCAGCCACTTGTGGTCCAGCGTGATGGGGCTCGCGTCACGCGGCCGTCCGGCGAAGGCCACCAGCCCGATGCGGTCGTCCGGGCGGCGGTCGATGAAATCATCGATCACTTGTTTCGCCACATCGATGCGGCGCACGCTTTCCCCCTGGTCCTTGAAATCCCGGATGCTCATCGATAGCGACACATCGAGGGTGATGAGGATGTCGATCCCGCTGGCGGAGCGGCTTTGAAACTCATTCCTCCATACCGGGCGGGCCATGGAGAAAATGCCGGCGGTCAGCGCGAGGTAGGCGAGTGGCAGGCCGATGTGCCCGGCGGTGCGGCGCACGCGGTTTCCGAGGCTTACGAGAACCGATAGATTGGGAAACATCACCGCCGCTTCCGCTCCGCGTCCGCGCCTCAGCGCGAGCAGCAGCAGGGCCGGTATGAACAGCAGCAGCCATCCCGGCTGGGCGAAACGGAAGTGTTCGAGGAAACTGCTCATGCGGCGAATCCTCCGTGCAGGGTTTCTAACAACCGCTTGGAATCCGCGAGCACCTCGGCCGGATCGGCATCCGGAATCTCCGGCGCGTATTTCAACGAGGCGAAGCGGCTGAAACCCTCGGCCGCCGCCTCGCGGGCGGGTGGCGAGAGCGCGTTCAGCGAGTCCTGGCGGGCGACGAATTCCTCATGCGTCTCAAACAAGGCCGGATCCGCCGCGGCGGTGGCAAGGTACCGCCGCAGGATGAGCGAACCCTGCACCGCCGCCTCGCGCGCACTGGCGGCGGATGCCCCGGCCAGCGCGGCCAGCGCGTCCTTGAAGGCCGCGTTTCGCGCCGCCGCTGGATCCACTGTCACCGCGCGCTTGCGGAACACCACCAGCAGGATGATCGCTAACAGAACAAGCGCGATGCCCGCGACCCACCACGGCCAGAGGCCGATGGATGGCACCAACTCGTCCGGAGGAGCGGGTTCCTTGAGTTCGAAACTGGTGGTTTCCGCGGCCATGATGGATCTTTTAACGTCTCCGCCGGCGGCCACGGCGCTTGAGCAGCCGGTGCAGCGCGGCCATGGTGTCGCCCTGGGTGGCGAGGTCCGCGAAGTCGATGCCGTGTTTCTTGAAAACCGAAGCCACGCCCTCCTGCTGGCGCGTCATGAGTTTCTGATAGCCCATGCGCAGGTTCGGGTTGTTGGTGTTCACCAGCGTTTCGAAGCCGGTCTCCGGATCGATCATCACGACCTTGCCGCCTCTGGGCAGATGGGTTTCCAAGGGATCCATCACCCGCAGCGCGACCGTCTCGTGCTTGCGCGCGAGCTTGCCGACCGGACGGTCCAGCGGGTCCGAGAAAAAGTCCGAGATCATGAAGACGAGCGATTTCCGGCGCAGCGTGCGGACGAGGAAATCACAAGCCGCGGCCACCGAGGTGCCGCCCTTGTTCGGCTTTGCCACGAGGATCTCGCGGATCATGCGCAGCAGGTGGCGGCTGCCCTTTTCCGGCGGCACGAAGAGGATGGGTTCGTCGGCGAAAACCAACAGCCCCACCTTGTCGCCGTTCTGCAGCGCGCTGAAGCCGAGCACGGCCGCGGTTTCCGCCGCCACCTCGCGCTTGCTGAGCTCCACGCTGCCGTAGTCCGCGGAGCCGGAGACATCCACGGCGATCACGACCGAGAGCTCGCGCTCCTCGCGGAACTTCCTGACAAACGGCTGGTTCATCCGCGCCGTCACGTTCCAATCGATGAAGCGCACCTCGTCTCCGTGCTGGTATTCGCGGAAGTCGTCGAAATCCAATCCCTGCCCGCGGAACGACGAGAGGTATTCGCCGGAAAACGATTCGCGCACGAGCCGCCGGGCCTTGAGCTCCAGCTTGCGCACCCGCGCCATCATTTCCTCGATCTGTGCGTCCGTCAGCATGCCGGTTTTTCAGCGTTTCAGCGTTTCAGCTTTTACCCTCAAGGCACCGGCACCTTGCTCATGATCCGGTCGATGATGCTGTCCGTGTTCATGTCCTCGGCCTCCGCCTCGTAGGTGAGCAGGATGCGGTGGCGGAGAACATCGTGCGCCATGTCCTTCACGTCCTGCGGAGTGACAAACGCGCGGCCGTTCATGAAGGCCAGCGCGCGGGCCGTGTGGGCGAGATTGATCGTGCCGCGCGGAGAGGCACCGGCACGCACGAGGTTTTTCAACGGTGCGTCCACCAGCGCCGGGAAACGCGTGGTGTGGATGATCTGCACGATGTATTTGCGCACCGCGGGATCGATGTAGATCTGGTTCACCAGATCGCGGGAGGCTCCGACCTGTTCCGGCGTGGCGACGTTCTTCGTCTGATAGGGCGGCGTCGAGGTGGCCATGCGGTCCAGGATCACCAGCTCCTCGTCCTTCGTCGGGTAACCCACCGTCACCTTGAGCAGGAAACGGTCGAGCTGCGCCTCGGGAAGCTGATAGGTGCCCTCCTGGTCGATCGGGTTCTGCGTGGCCAGCACGAGGAAGGGCTGGGGCAGGGGATAGGAGTGGTCGCCGAGGGTCACCTGGCGCTCCTGCATCGCCTCCAGCAGCGCGGACTGCACCTTGGCCGGCGCGCGGTTGATTTCGTCCGCGAGGATCAGGTTGTTGAAAATGGGACCGAGCTTCGGCTCGAACTTCACCGCTTGCGGGTGATAGACCATCGTGCCCACGAGGTCCGCCGGCAGAAGGTCCGGAGTGAACTGAAAGCGCGCGAACGAGGCGGCCAGCGAGCCGGAAAGCGCCTTCACCGCCAGGGTTTTCGCCAATCCGGGCACACCTTCCAGCAGGATGTGGCCGTTGCAGAGCAGGCCGATGAGCAGCCGGTCCACCAGCCGGTCCTGGCCGACGAGCACCTGGCCCATTTCGTGTTTCACGGCGTGGATCCAGCCGCTGGATTCGGCGATTTGTTCTTGCAGGATTTCGGTAGTCATCAGCTTGCTTCGCGGAGTCTGGGCGCGTCCTCAGGTCCGCGCAACCCACAAAGCGAGGCCGAATCCCGCCTTTGCTGGAAAAAATGACCCGTCTCAAAAATGGGGCTCCGTCAGCTTTGCGGGTGGGATCGGCAGGTTTTCCACAGAGTTCGCAGGGAGAGCACCTGGCGGCTGTTGTTTGGCGCGAACCCGGGAAACTCCGAAGGTCTCTGTTGAAGCCGAAAACCGATGTTGAACCACAGATTACACAGATTGACACAGATTTTGTAAGAGGTTGAGCAATCCCGCTTCATCACGGTTTCGTGAAATCCTGAATCTGTGGAATCTGTGACGGCATGAAGTCGTTCAGCAACCGGCGCTGGGCGGACCGTTAGGTTTGGTTCAACGTCCCTTGCGGAACCCGTGAGTGCTGCAACACGCACGGGTGGCCGAAGGTCCAAAGGTTCGATGATTAACATGAGGTTACTCCTCCGATCTGTGATTGAACCTTGGCGGAAAGCACCATCGTGGGGCGCAAGACCCCGAATGCCTGACTGCAACCTTCCGTCCGTGACCTGACGAAACGGCCGCCCGCGCCGGTTGCCTCCACCCTTAACCGGGCCATCGGAGAACGACCATGAAAAACACAACCAAAGAACCAAAAAAGAAAGAAAGACCAAGACCTCCCGCAGAAGGCCGGCCGGAGGGATGCGAGACCTACCTTGCTCCCCCGCCGCCTTCCAAAGGAAGGGTCATCGGCCTGGACTGCCATCCGGACACCTTCACCGCAGCGGTCTTCAAAGGCACCACCCCGCACGACGCCGTCAAACTCAGCTCCCGACCCGACATGAGCCTGCAAAAACTCCTCGCCTGGGCCGCCAAGGAGTTCACCAAGGACGACCTCTTCCTCATGGAAGCCGGCTCCAACAGCTTCGAAATCCACCGTCGCTTGTTAGACCTTGGTCTGCGTTCCGTCGTCTTGGAAAGCTGCCACGTCGGAAAACACGCCAAAACCTACGCCGACAACGACAAGATGGCCGCCGCCCGCATCGCTCTGGTTTACCTCCAGGGAAACACCCCCTGCGTCTGGATCCCGGATGCCATCACGCGCGAGCGCCGCGAACTGCTCCACGCCTATCAGAAAGCTGTGGCCGACCACACCGCCGCCAGCAACGCGCTCAAAGGCTACCTCAACCAATACGCCGTGCGTCTCGGCACCCGCCAACAACCCGAAGCGGCGAGAACCGAAGCCTGGCTCATGGCGCAGCGCGAATGGACGCCCACCCAGAGCTTCATCCTCATCGACCTTCTCGGTCATCTGCGCGCCCAGGCCGTCCGGCGGAAGGAACTGCTGCGGCTCATCGGCCAACAAATCTGTGCCGAGCCGCTCATGCTGCGCTGCATGAGGCTGCTTGGAATCGGGCAGATCAACGCGTTCGCCCTGCTGGCCATCATCGGCGACGTGCGGCGCTTCGAGCGCCCCGAAAAACTCGTCGCCTACCTCGGTCTCAACCCCGGCCAGCGCGAGAGCGGGCGCGGCAAGCACATCAAGCTCGGCATTGGCCGCCGCGGTCGCGGCGACCTGCGCCACCTCCTCGTCCAAGGAGCCCACGCCGTCCTGCGCATGGGCCGCGCCACCCCCTTGGGCCAGTGGGGCTGGAAACTCTTCGCCCGCAAAGGCAACCGTAACATCGCCGTAGCGGCCGTCGCCCGCAAACTGGTGGTGCAGGCCTGGCACCTGCTCTCGGGCAACCCGCCAGAAGCGCTGGAACCATCCAAAAGTTTCGACCTCAAGCTTCACAAGCTCGCCGTCACGCTGGGCAAGCCCTTGCGCGCCAAACTAGCCCTACCCGACAAACTCGGCAAATGCGTGGCCCACTTCAGAAACCAACTTCTCATTGCACCGCATGAAGAAAAAACTTGAATGACTACATGCCAGTAATCTGTGGTCAAATTCTGAAATTCCAGCCCTGCAACTTCCGGATTCGGATTGAAGCCACACTCTGTGACCTCTGTGTCCCTCTTTGCCTCTGCGGAAACCCGCTTTGTTTCGCCTCAAGGTTAAGGGAGACTCAAAAAATGTCGGACCTCAGAATTCCCCCGCCGCGAAGCTCACTTCGCGGATTTCCGCGCGGGACAGGGCGTCCAGCGTATCCACCACGCGTTCATAACGGGTCGATTCATCGGCGGAAACGGTGACGATCAGATCGTTCTGCGTCGCCTTGCTGTTCGCCTGGAGCTGTTTGAGATTTTCCGTCAATTCCGGCAGCGCCTTGCTCTCCGGCGAATCGAGCGGGTCCTCGTTGAGAAAAAGCTGCCCCGCGTCATCGATGCGGATGGCGATCTCGTCGGTGAAGGTCCGTTCCATGCCTTTCACAGGCAGTTGCATGCCGTGCCGCTTCTCCACGCTCACCGACCCGGCCACGACCATGAAATAGAGCATGATCACAAACACCACGTCCACCATCGGTGCGATCTGGAAGCCGAGGTTGACGGTGGATGACGACGTTTTCTTTGAATGGGTTTTCATGGCGGAATGGGTTCGATGAACCACCTGGCATGCTAGGAATTCGCCGGGACGTGGCAATCCAATTCCAGATGCGATCCGGAGAGGCTCCATGTTGGAGCCATGACGCGGGAGGGTGCTTTTCAAAGCAGCCGCGGCAAGGACGGCATCATGTTGTCCTCTCTCAATATGGCCGTCCACGGCTGGCACTCCCCACATCGCCATTTCACCCGCGCGGAGATCTGCTCAAACGGACCTTCAGCAGAAATCCGCCTAAACCAAGCAGTGCAATAAGGCCCATCCACAGCGGCCAGTATCGCCTTGAATTGTCGACGGCGGCTGGTCTGGCAGGTGCTTGCGGTCGCTCTCTCCGAGGAATCCGTGTACTCTCCGCGGTAGCTTCCTCAATTTCAGGTTTCTTTCCTGCCTTTGGATTTGTTCCAGGATCCGGCGTGCTCACTTTCGGGTCCAGGCTGTACCACTCATAGCCTTTTGGCGGACGTACGACATCCCCTGCATCCTTGAGGCGCATGTCAGGCATCCCGGGAAAGCTCCAAGTAATGTAAAAATGAGGAATAATTGGCTTTTCTTTTCCCATCGAATTGTCGAATCCATATGTAATTCGATATTCTCCAACTCGGGCCTTTATGTTGTTCTCATCGTTATTTGCGTCTACTAAACCGCTGGGATCAATCAATCGGGGCATTGTGATTTCCTGAGTGATGTAACCATCAAAGACCTTTTTGAACTCATCCGCCCTACGCTTTCCTTCTTCAAGGGTGATTGCCTGGGATCCTTGGTGCCAAATCATACTAAGGAAGTCATCGTAATAAAATGAAAACGCAGCGCGCCCATCATCGACTCTAAATTTTAAATCGCGATCCTTAAACTTAACCCAAAAACTCTGATTAAGGCAAACGCACATGCTTCTTTCCGAGCCTTCCAAATGTTTTGGTCTGAACCCGGAATCGAACACTTGTTTCCAAGTTACCCGATCATCAAAATGCAGGGTTGGAATTTCCGCAGCGCAGCAAATCTGGCCGAGTAGTAGCACGAACAGGATGATTCTTTTCATGGGTCAATTATTTCACATCTTGGCTGTCCCAGCACCAGACGGGGAGCCCGCTGGTGGAATGCGAGGGAGGACCGGATATGTAGGAAAGTAAGGAGAATCGTCTGCTATCCAGTTCAAGAGTGCGCCTCACCAATGAATCCCTGGTGGCGATGGGATGTTTGTTCCATGTGTCCAAAACTCCGTCGATAGGGTCAGTCCCGAATGGCACGGGATTAAGCACTTTTCCGGTAGCGTCCGCGGT
>DAISZP010000596.1:0-2459 GCA_036824745.1 Luteolibacter sp. | reverse complement strand
AGAACCCACGTTTCCGGTTTGGGGCACGGGCGGGCTTCCGCAGGCCGCAGGGACATGTGCCGCCAGAGACGGCCGATGCGCTGGAGCAGCATGTCAGCCGGGCAAAGATCGGTCATGAGAAGATCCGCATCGATATCGAGAGATTGCTCCGCGATCTGGGTGGTTATGAGGACACAGCCGCGCGGGCGAGGTCCGCGCTTTCCAAGATTGGCGATCCATGCGGCTTCGATTCCTTCCGGGTGATCCTCATCTGCAAATTCGGGAAGCGGATGACCATTGCGGATGTGGAAGGGAAAGCGAGAGTGGAGCAGTCCGCGTTCATAACCCTTGTAACCAAACCGGGCGAAGGTTTCCTGAGCGAGCGCGACCGTATTGCGGATGATCAAAACACACTCTCCACGTGAAGCACGGGAATGGATTTCCTCTACAAGCGCGTCCGGCAGCGCCGGTTCCGGGAGATGGATTTTCCTGATGGAGACATCGAGAGGAATGGAATCCTCCGGCGCGGATATCGGCACGGGATAGGGCGTCTCCCCAAGAGGGCAGCAGGTTAGCAGAGGATAATCGTCCGGAAGATCGGGAAGCACATTCGAGGCACATTCAAGCAACTCGGCGCGGCGGGCGACGGTCAGTGTGGCGGAAAGGATGATGACCGTGCAGCGCAAGGCCAATAGATGGCGAATGAGCGCTTGCAGCAATTTTCCGGTGTAAGCGTCATATGTGTGGACCTCATCGAAGATCACCACTTTCCCCGCGAGGCCGAACATTCGGAGAGCCGCATATTTCACCGGCAAGGCCGCCATGAGCGCCTGATCGATGGTTCCCACTCCGTAGCGTGCAAGCAGCGCGCGACGGGAGGTGAACCAGGATCGCTGCACCCGTGGATCCACACCATCATCCTCCTCAGATCCCGGCACAGAAGGAAGAATCCGGAAATCCTGCGCGTCCTTCAGCCATGCTGCGGCATGCGCCAGCGCAAGGGTGGCCTCGGTATCATGAGGGATGGCTCTGGAAAGGGCCGCTGCGACCCGCTCGTGGATCTTGTTGGATGTGAGTTGCGTCGGAAGCGCGAAGTAAATGCCGGCTGCCTTGCTCGTCGAAACCAAAGATACAGCGGCATGCAGCGCAGCTTCCGTTTTCCCCACACCCATCGGAGCCTCAACGATGTAAAGTCCCGGACCGGAAATATGTCGGTGACATTGGATTTGAAGATCATTCGGCTGATAGGCAGGAGTCCCTTCCGGAGTGAACAACTCGCCGAACGCGCAATCATCACGAAGCGGAGGTTGGACGACAGAGCGGCGTTTGAGGGCGGCGGAGGCTGATGCGAGAGCGCTTTCCTTGGGCAACGGTGGAGCCGCCATTCCTTCCGCAGGAAGTGGAAAGTTCTCCTCATCCGAGCCAAGCCAGTCACAGAGGATGATGAATCCGCAGAGAGCGGCCACATGCGGGTATTCGGTCATTCCACTGGAAAACAATTCAGAAGTTTGGGGTAGCGCACCGAATTCCCGGGTCAACTCCGCGGCAAGTTCATCCCTGAGGGGTAGGAAAATGCGGGAGGCCTCATTTCGCTCCGGTTGTGGTACCCGTACAAACCTGCCGTGGTGCCCACCAACAGCGCGGGCCCAAACCTTCGCGTCTCCAAGCCGGTGGTCGATATCAGTCTGCGAGAGGTCAGCATGTTTCCGACACCCATTCTGCAATCTTTCTATTGGCAAACCGCGGCTCTTTATTTTCTCCTTCCACCACCCGCATTTCGCGAGAAAACCCGGCGTGATTTTCCCAATATCATGCAAGGCAGCCAGAACCACTGACCCGTCTGGCAAAAGCTCTCTTGTTAGTGCGGGAAGGTGTCTCCACAACATTTCCGCCACCGCCCCGACTATCAGGCAATGATCCCGGACTGTAAGCGCGGGCTTCCCGGTGGTGGGATCGGTTTTCGCCCAGCAGTCGCTGAGCCTGATGTCTTGGTGCGAGATCAAACCTAAAAGTGTTTCCTTGAACACCACCAGAAAGATGTTGTGGTTCAAGAAGAAATTTCGAGTTCCTCGCTCGGATGATCTCTACTCCGCGAGGATTTCGTTGGCGCGGCTGAGGGCGTCGTCGAAGTGGGCGACGAGGTTTTTCCGGCCGATGACCTCGACGAATCCGGCCTTGCGGAGCATATCGAGCGGCTGGCGGTGGAGGCCGCTGAGGATGACGGTGCCGCCGTGACGCTGGAAGCGCTCGATCACGCTTTCCAAGGTGTTCAGCGCGGTGGCATCCATGGCGGAAACGAGGTGCAGGCGCAGGATCAGCACGCGGGGCATCGTTTCCAGCGCCTCGATGGCATCCTCCATTTTTTCCGCGGCTCCGAAGAGGAAGGGCCCGAAAATCCGATAAACGAGCACGCCCTCGGGGATGTGTTTGCCGGTCACGAGCTGCTCGGGTGATTCGAGCACGTCAGACTCATGCACGCG
>DAISZP010000595.1:0-2467 GCA_036824745.1 Luteolibacter sp. | reverse complement strand
GCTGCAAGTCCACATGCCCAAGAGCGAAGCCAAGAAGCCCAAGGCGATCGAAGTCGCCGTGAGCTGATGGCCGCATTCACGGCGGGAGTCCCCTGCCGGACTCCCGCTTCCGCAATGGACTGAAAAGATCGACGCCGGAGCGGTGTATCCGGCGCGTCATGTTTCGTTGTTCATCGTTTCTTGCATTCATCGTCCTTGTTTCCCCGGTCTTTGGAAAACCCGAGCGCCGTCCCAGTTACGAACCTCTTCCGCCGCCCTCCAAATCCGGCGCGGCGAACCTCTTCCTCAACGCGAAAGCCACCGCCAGCGGCCAGTGGGACAAACAATCCCCCGAGCTCGCCGTGGATGGAAAGCTGGACATCACCTCGCACTGGGCCTGCGAGAATCTTCCCGTCTGGCATCAAGTGGATCTCGGCTCCGCCAAAAAACTCTCAGCCATCCGCGTCTGGCCGTATTGGGGCGATGGCCGCATCTATCAATACAAGGTCGAGGGTTCGCCGGATGGAAACGCGTGGCGTCTTCTCGCCGATCACGGCGCGAACTCCATCGCCTCCACCGCCGAGGGGGATCTTTTCCGTTTCGAGCCTGCTGAAGTCCGTTACGTGCGCACGACCTTCCTCGGCAACTCGCGCGGCAAGGCGAACGGCGGACACATTGTGGAGATCCAGGGATACGCCGACGTTCCCACCGTCGGTCTAACAGGCGGAACCGGAAGCACCGACCTCCGCTATCCGCCGGAAGGAAAATGCGATCTCAAACCTGCCGCGGAAGGTCTGAAACTCACCGCGTGGCGAGGCGAGCGTGTCAGCGCGCAGATAGTCATCCGCTCCGAGGAAGACCACGAAAACCTCCGACTTCTTCCCTCCTCCCTCAAAGGTGGCGGCGAAATCCCGCTGCACGCGAATTTCATCCGCTACACCCTCACCAAAGACAAACCTCAGGGCGACATCATCGATTCCGCCTCCACCCTGCCGCTCGCCGCCGGCACGAACCGGCCGGTCTGGCTAAGTGTTGATGTCCCACGTGATGCGAAACCCGGCGTCTATCAGGGCGAGCTGCTGGTCCGGAGCGACGGCGGATCCATCCGTTTCCCCGTGCGGATCGAAGTTCTAGCAGCCACATTGCCCGCGCCTTCCGACTGGAAGTTCCATCTCGATCTCTGGCAGCATCCGGAGTCCGTCGCGCGCTGGCATGATGTGCCCTCATGGTCGCCCGAGCACTTCGCCCTGATGGAGCCGCTCATGAAGCGCCTGGCCGATGCAGGGCAGAAAACCATCACCACCACCCTCGTTCACGAAGCATGGGGCGGGCAGACCTATGATGCGTTTCCTTCGATGATCGAATGGACGAAACACAAGGACGGCTCGTGGTCCTTCGATTACTCCGCCTTCGATGCGTGGGTTTCGTTCGTGACCGACCGCGTGGGCATGAAAAACGCCCGCATCCACTGTTACACGATGATTCCCTGGTCCTTGAAGTTCCGCTACTTCGACGAGGAGAAGTCCGCTCATGCCGAGGCATCGCTGCGTCCCGGAACACCGGAATACGACACGTATTGGGGCCGTTTCCTCGAAGACTTCGTGAAGCACCTCAAGGCCAAAGGCTGGCTCGGCCGCACACTCATCGGCATGGACGAACGCCCGGATGCATTGATGCGCGGCGCGTTGGAAACCTTGAAAAAACACGCGCCGGAGATCGGCATCGCCTCGGCCATCAACGCGCCCAGCGAACTCACCCGCGAATTCGCGGACATCTCGCCCATCATCCAGCACGCCGATGGTTTGCTGCCTCTCGTCACCGAACGCCGCGCCGCCGGCAAGAAGACCACCTTCTACACCTGCACCAGCCCGCCGGTTCCTAACACCTTTACCTTCTCGCCGCCCGCCGAATCCGAATGGCTCGGGCTCTACGCCTCCGCCACCGGCATGGATGGATACCTGCGCTGGGCCTACAACTCATGGGTCGAGAACCCCTTGAAATCCACCGAATTCACCTCGTGGCCCTCCGGCGATTGTTTCCTCGTCTATCCGGGAAACCGTTCGTCCGTCCGCTTCGAACGCCTGCGCGACGGCATCGAAGGCTGGGAGAAAATCCGGCTCATCCGCGAGGCCGCCGCACGCTCTAACAAACCGGGAACCACAAGCGCACTCGATGCCGCCCTCGCCCCCTTCACCTGGGAGCGCGGAAGAACGCCCGGCGTCCACGCCGCGGATGTTTCGAAAGCGAACGAAGCCATCGAGTCCGCCGCGCGGGCCTTGTTCCAGGCGGCGGACTGAGGCTCACAAGCACAAGCGGTGCATCCACAAACCGTTCAGGAACTTCCTTCGAAGCTTGGGCACGAACGCGGGGATTTCCCCGGTTTTCTCGAAACAGAAACGCCGTGGCAGATCCGTGTAGAGGGAAACCGGAGCGTCCTTCGCCTTCTTCAGACGCGCCCCGCTCACCGGGCTGTGATAGAAGATCCGCC
>DAISZP010000054.1:0-16221 GCA_036824745.1 Luteolibacter sp. | reverse complement strand
CGAGGGCTTCGGCGACGAGTTGCGGTCCGAGGGCGGAGCCGCCGATGCCGATGAGCAGGAGTTGTTGGAATTTCCCGTTAGGCGCGGTGACTTCCCCGGCATGCACCTTGGCGGCGAAGGCCTTGAGATCGGCGAGCGGGCCGGTGATCGCTTGTTTCAACTCGGGCGTCGGCGCGAGGTCGGCGTTTCTCAGCCAGTAGTGGCCCACCATGCGGCCTTCGTCCGGATTGGCGATGGCTCCGCCTTCAAGCGCCTGGATGTCGGCGAAGGCCTTTTGGATTTTCGCGTCCATGGTCTGATAGAACGCGGGCTCGATGTCCATCAGTGACAGGTCGAGCGAGAAGCCGAGTTGCGGAAGGCGGACGATGTTTTGGTTATAGGATTGCCAGGACATGGTGGTGGAGAGTGGGAAGGAATGTAGCGGCGCTCTGTGAGCGTCGAAGCGGATGAGGCGAGTGGGTCAGTAGGAGAGGATGGAATGCACGGGGTGGGGGACGAGCTTTGAGCGGCCTTGCAGGAAGGCGAGCTCGATGAGCACTGAGATGCCGGTGAGGTTCGCGCCGAGTTCGTCGAGCAGTTTCACCGCCGCGGCCGCCGTGCCGCCGGTGGCCAACAAGTCATCGACGAGCAGGACGGATTCGCCGGGTTTCACCGCATCCTCGTGGAGCTCGACGATGGACTCGCCGTATTCGAGCGCGTAGGCGGTTTGGCGGGTTTTCCAAGGCAGCTTGCCTTTCTTTCTAACCGGCACGAATCCGACGCCCATGCGGTCCGCCACGGCGGAGGCGAAGATGAAGCCCCGGGCGTCGATGCCGACCACCTTGTCGATTTTCGCGCCGCCGGTCGTCTCGCATAGCAGCGTGACGGATTCGCGGAAAAGTTTCCCGTCGGCGAGGATCGGCGTGATGTCCTTGAAGACGATGCCGGGTTTCGGGAAATCGACCACATCCCGGATGGCGGCGCGGAGTTTTTCGGTGGGGGTCATCGCGAGCGCAGCCTAGACAGCCGATTCCGCGATTGGAAACGCGAATTCACCCCGATGGCGGGAAACGCATGAATTCCGCGAATGGATGCGAGAAGGACTCCTTGTCAGGGTGAAATCGGCGCTGTGGCAAGGCGTCCCCATTTAAAAGGAAGGAACCACGGATGGACGCTGATGGACACGGATGAAGGACTCGAAAGCAGACGAGGAGATGAATCGTGGAAAAGACCTGTGTGAACCACGGATTGCACGGATTTCACAGAGTGGATGGAGGAGAGGACATCGGGGTGGCGCGGGAGCAAATCCGGATGGAGGAGGCCGATGCCCTGGGCTCTGCGATCTTGGGCATTGATGCCGGGGGCATGGTGGACGTATGAAGCTTGGTGTTCATCCATTCAGGTCCTTCCTATCACCATGAAACGTTTGCTTTTTACGATGATGTGTTTTGGGGCATTGCTCGGTGGAGGAGCTTGCGACGAGCGGGTGGAAGCCGACCCACTTGCGGAGCGAGAGGATGAAGGTCCCGAAAGGGAATAGCTTAAGAAATTCGGTCCGGTTCCCGAAGATACGGCGGTGACTCCCAACGAAGACGGAACCGTGTCCATCCAGGTTTATGCCGATGACGAAGTGGATCTGGCGTTTCTCAAAGGCAAAGCCGTTCGGGTGAAGGAACTCGAGATTTTTGGAAACATGCCGATGTTGGCGGAAGGAAAAGCGTGTGATCTCTCTGCGCTCGCCGGTTTAAAGATCGAGAGCGCATGGTTCTACAAGGTCCCGGTCAAGGATCTGGCTCCGCTCAAGGGAAGCGGTTTGAAAAGCCTGTCGGTGATGGGCGGCCCGGTCTCCGATCTGTCGCCGTTGGCTGGATTGCCGCTGACGGATCTCAATGTCTGGCAGACCGAGGTATCCGACCTCTCTCCTTTGAAAGGAATGCCGCTCAGGAATCTGAACATCGATGTCAACGAGTTCTCAAGAATCCGTGACCTCACTCCGCTGGCCGGCATGAAACTTGAGACACTCGCGTTCAAAGCCAACGACGTCACCAAGGGAATCGACATCGTCCGCGGAATGAAATCGCTCGGGAAAATCAACGATGCGGCGCCTGAGGATTTCTGGAAGATCCACGACGAGCAAAAAGCTGTGAGGGAAAAGGTGTTTCTATCCGGAATGGTCTTCTCGACCCTCAGTATAGATCCCGACGGAACCTGCACGCTCTGGATCCATGGGAAGGAACTGAACGATTTGTCGCCTATCAAAGGACTTCCCGTCACCACGCTTTTCATCAGCGAAACGACGCTGAAGGATCTGAGCCCATTGAGAGAAGTCGGGCTCGAATCCCTCCACATCTGGCGTTCCCGGATAGAGGATCTATCACCATTGAGCGGAATGAAACTCAAGCGGCTCTCCATCGGCTCCGATCAGTTGGCGGATCTTTCTCCACTGCGTGGAATGATGCTTGTGGAAGCGAGCATCCAGTGCCCGAAGGTGGTGGATCTTTCCGTGCTGATAGGGATGCCGCTGAAGGATCTGAATCTTCGGGGCTGCGGGGTGACGGATCTTGCTTTCATCGAGGGGATGCCACTGGAGTTCATCCATTTCGATCCCGAGCGGGTCACTAAGGGCCGGGGGATTCTGCGGAACATGAAGACTCTCCAACAGATCAATCGCGAGGATGTGGATCAGTATTTGGGCAAGGATGATCCCGCGCGTACGGATCCGTTTGTGAAGTGAGACGAAGCGGCATGCGTGACTCGGATTGAAGGTGCGGTAGGGTTTTACACTCCGCGTCCAAGTTTCCATTCCCCAACAGAAGTCTTGCCCGCGGCGGGGGAAAATGCGGAGGTCGGTCCATGGAGAAAGCGATCTACATTCCGAAAACCTGGGATCTGCCGGAAGCCATCCGCAAGCGCCTCGGCGAATCCGTCGGCCGCCAGCGGATGATCCATGAGGAGGGAAACACATTGCTTCTGCTGCACCAGGTGCCGCGGGCGGAGGACGATGAGGTCCGGCAGGCGGTGGTGTTCTGGAGGAATCAGCTCGGCGAGTGGAAGAGCGCTCCGACAGGCGGCGGATTGTCCGCTCTCGAAGCCCACATCGAAACCTATCGAGCGGCAATTCACCGGCTGGACGAAGAGGTGGAAGGGGCGAAAACCGCGCGGGAATACTTCGAAGTGATGCGCCACACACACCCCTTGCAACGCGCCACCCGCAGCATGCTGGAAGTCATGCAGAACGTGCGAGAAACGTTGCGGGATGATACGCGGGTGATCACGCTGCGAGACCAGTCGGCGGACATGGAACGCGCCATCGAGTTGGTGGCCGCCGATGCCAAGGCGGGCATGGATTTCACGCTGGCGGAGTCCGCCAGCCAGCAAGCGGTGAGTGCGGAGGTGGCCAATCATGAAGCGCGCCGCCTCAACCGGCTCGCCGCGTTCTTTTTCCCGTTGGCGACGCTGGTCGCGGTCTTTGGCATGAACTCACCCGAGGAGGTCTGCAAATCGAGCGGGTTCTGGGTGGTGCTCGTGCTCGGCATCGTGCTCGGTTTCCTCGTCCACTCGGTGGTCGCCTTCGGCAAACCGCGCCGATGAGGGCAGCTACCAGACCAACTGCCGCAGCGAGGACTTGAGTTCCTCCGGCCAATCGAGCGTCTCGATGGTGGCCGCGTCCTGCCACGCGGGATCCAAGGCCATCAAGTCCTGATAGAAAACCTCGGCATCCTCGTTCGCTCCGGTCTGCACGGCGGCGATGGCGAGCAGCGCGGTGGCGTTCTCCAGTTTCTCATCTGGATAGCCGATCTGTTTTCCTGTCAGGAGAAAACGGTAGGCGCGTTCGGCATTGCCTGTTAGAAGCGAAACCCAACCGGCTCTGAGCGCGAAATTCGCATCATTCGGGAAACGGTGCATGCCGGTGGTGAGGATGTTCATCGCCTGATGCGGATCGGCGTTTTCAAACGAGGTGTAGGCCGCCTCCGCGTAGTCGCCGGGTTCCTGCTCGGCCACGGGATGCTCGGTGATGAGGGAAATCCAGCGATCGCGCGCCTGTTGGAAATCGCCCATCGCTGTGAGCGCCATGGCCTCCGCGCGCAGGCAAGGAGCCGCCGCCTCGCCGAGGTTGCGGGCGATGGTGGCGAGCTGGAACGTGGTTTCCTTCTCGTCCTTGAACTTGGAAAACGCGAGCGCGGCGTGAAGGCAGGCCCTCGCGTATCGAGGCTTGCCCACGGCGACGACGGTTTCGGGATCCATCAGGCGTTCGAAGATCTCCTTGCGCTGCTCCGGCGTGGATTCCTGCGGAATCTCCAGCGCGTCCAGCACCTCGCGGATGCACAGTTTGAGCTTCTCCATCGCCGGTTGGAAGTCCGCCTGCTCCCATCCATCCCAATCCTCGCGGAGGCGCAATTGTGTGAGATCCGGAAACACGTCCGGCCAGCCCGCGATGGCGTCCGCCTTGCGATCCTCCAGCCAGGCGATGCGCGATATCGCGAGTTTCCGAAGGATCGGCGGCAGATCCCTGGCTTGTTCGAGACAGGCGCGGATCCATGTGGCATGCGTCGAATCCAACGAAAACTCCAAGGCCTTGGCCGCCATCGCATCGCGGTTTCCGGCTGCCTTGATCGCGGCGAGGACGGGTTCGTCTTCGGCGTTTTCGAAGGTTTTTTCGAGTTCTCCGCTGTTGGCGGGCGTGACTGAACGCTGGAGCCGCGCGGTGAGCGCGGACAAGGCGTCGGCGGCGATTGGAGCAGGGCTCATGGCTGTTAGGGACTCGCGCAATGGCCCGAAGTCCAATTCCGGAATCGCCTTGGACAGCATTTCGAAATCGATGGTTCCAATCCAGCGCCTCCGGCCGTCCGAGTCGATAGGTTCGAAACTCCTCCTGGTTTCATCCCAGCGCAATCCGGTGAGGACCTGTGCCAGCTTGCTGATTTCCGCCAGGGCCGGTTCGCCGGGCTTGGGTTTCGTGGAAACCGCGGTGTTTGACTGCGGAAGGGACAGGGACAGGTGGAAGCTGAGGGTTCCGTCCTGTTGGCCTGTTAGGAAATGGTTTTCACAAACCGCGAGCGCGTTCACGGCGGACGAAAGACGGATCGGCGCCTGGTTCTCCACATCAAAGCGGATGGTGTTCCCCTCGACCCGAACTCCGGGTGTGCCTGACATCAATCCGTTCCAGATGCAGGGATGTTTCGACCATGGATGCGCGGCCAGCGCGTTCATCGGCAAGAACGCTTCCATGGGTTGATCGATCACATGCACCTTGCGCTCGGGAGAAAGGTGCGGCCCGCGGTCCACCAGCACGTCAGCGGCTCCGGCCGACGGGGAGAACACAGCGTGAAGCAGGGTGGTCCGCTCCTTCGGGGGTGTTAGAATGATTGGCTCCACGGGTGAAACCGGCATGCCCAGCACGCTGCCGTTGGACCGGAGGACTGTCAGTTGACGGCGATCGAGATGCGCCGCCACGGGACGGATGCCGGGGCCGCTTTCCGGCTCCGTGCCGCGGAGGATTTCCCCGGTGCTTGAATCGCGGATCTGCCATACGAGCGATGCGTCGTTTTCCGAAACTCTCGCCGGGTGAGCTAACAGAAGTCCGTCCGCGGAGAACACGAGGTTCGAGGAAGGCGTGATGTCGTCCGGAAGTTGCCCGAGATCGCGGATCGGTTTGAGCGTGATTGCATCGCAGAGCAGCGTGATGCCGGCGCGCTGGATCACGACATGTTTGCCGAGGGAGTCGAAGACCATCACGCGGGTGCCGTCCGCCTTGATGGGAAACATCACGTTTTCTACTTGTCCGCTTTCCAGATTCCATCGGACGACCGTGTTCACGTCACCACTCAGCGAGATCCAGAGCGATGAGGGCGCGGCCACCTCGATGCGATCGATCGGCAGCGGAAAGCGGATGGAAGTTTCCGCAAGCTGCCATCGGCTGGACGCGAGTAGAGAAACCAACAGCTCACGAGCGTCTTGAAACGATGGATCCGCCTCAAGCGCCGCGACCGACAGCAGCAAAGCCTCGTCTTGGAAACCATCCGCCAGTCGGACTTGCGCGAGATCCAGTTTCGCCGCCGCCAGCGCGGGCGAGGGGATCGTCTTGGTTTCCGCGGGTGCGGGCGGAATGACGGTTTTCGTTTTCGGAGAATCGCAGCCGCAGACCCAAAGCAGCGGAGCGAACAAGCTGGAGAAACTTGCCGCGCGCCAAACCGATTTCAGGAAATGACCAGCCGACATGTTCCTCCTCAAGAACTCCGCACGGCGACCGATGTGTCTGTAAGTCCGGCGGTCCACGGCGAGGGCATCAATACCCGCTCTTCTGGATCAAGGCGCGGAGTTGCACTTGGAACTCCATGATGTCTTCCTGGCTCGGGCGGTATCCCGGCGTGTCCGGATCCAGCCCGGGGCGGCCGTTTTGATCGAGCATCCAGATCGCGGTCTCGCCATCGCTGAAGGTGACCTTTCCGCTGATCATGGCCCCGGGAAGCGTGAGCGTGTCCATCGTCACCGTGACTTCTCCGGTTGGCACCGGCGCGGGTTTTTCCTCCTCTTTTTTCTCCTCGGCCTTGGTTTCCTCGATCAACTCGATGCCGAGGTCCAGAATCAGGAAACGCGTGTCCATGTAGGTGATCGAAATGCCGAGGTCATCCTTCAGGTGGCGCTGGAGGTCGGACATGGTGGCACCTTGGGCCGCGCGCTGCTTGAGCGAGTCGATTTGGTCCGGAGTGAGCTTGCTGGCGCTGAACATGCCTTGTTTTTCGTCCGCCGCGGACGGCTTGCCAAGCGTTTTGACGCGGCGGAGCTCAGCGGCCGAGATAAACCCGGGTGTCGTAGTCGAATCGGACCCTGCCGCCGGACTGGTGGAGGTCGAAAATCCTCCCCAGTTCCGCCAGCATCGGCTCATGGCCCGGATGCCCCGCCGGAGGCGCGTAGGAGCAGGAGAGCAGGCGGCCTTGCAAGCCCCCGAAGTCGAAGGACTGGCTGTTAGGGAAGACCGCTTGTCGCCACCCGCCGCGGAAAAACCGTGAGATCGCCTCGTGATCGACGTTTTCATGGCGCACCTTCGCGTAGTCGGTGCCGTGGCTTAGAAGCAACTGTTCGTAGTCGCGGAGAAACGGTGTGCTGGCCGTGAGGCGTTCGTTCCAGATCAAGGCGACGCGCCCGTCCGGCTTCAGGATGCGTGAAAACTCCGCGCGCGTCTCCGGGGTGTCGAACCAATGAAACGCCTGTGCCGCCACGATGAGATCCACACTGCCGTCGGCCAGCGTCGTGTGCTCCGCGCTGCCCTTCACGCTGTGGAAATCCGCGTGATCGGCCAAAAGCCGTTCCGCGGCTTCACGCATCGGGTCATTCGGCTCCACGGCGTAAACCTGATAGCCTTTCCCAAGAAACATCGCGGCGGAGATCCCCGTGCCGGATCCGATGTCCGCGATCACCGCACCAGGTTTGAGTCCGGTTTCGCGGATCACGAATTCAATCGCCTCGACTGGATATCCGGGACGATAGCGCACGTAGTCCTCCACGCGGTCCGAAAACCTGTCCCGTGGATCACGATGGGGAGTTTCTAACATGAAGCGGATCCTCGCAGGGATTGATCAATTCTGGAAGGCGGCCGGTGGGGGATAAACCGGAATGACCGGCTCACTTCGACTGCTCCAACATCCGCAGCAGCGGCGCTTCGGCGCGTTTGCGCAGGGATTCCTCCATTTCGACTCGCGGTTCGAGATTGGCGAGGCAGTCGCGGAGTTTCTGCATCGTGTTCATCTTCATGTAGCGGCAATCGGCGCAGGCGCAGAGGTCGGTGGGGCCGGCGATGAGGTTCTTGTCCGGGCACTCCTTGCGCAGGCGGTGCAGCATGCCGCTCTCGGTGACGACGATGATGTTCTTCGACGGCGCGGTCTTGCAGTAGGAAATCATCTTCTCCGTCGAGCAAACCTCGTCGGCCAATAATCTAACTGCCTGGGTGCATTCCGGGTGGGCGACAACGAGCGCGTCAGGATACTCGTCCTTGATCTTCCGGATCGAATCGCGGGTGAACTCGACGTGGACGTAGCAGTTGCCCTTCCACAGGTCCATCTTGCGGCCGGTTTGCTCCATCACCCACGCGCCGAGGTTCTCATCGGGCACGAAGAGGATCGGCCGGTCCGCCGGCGCCTGGTTGACGATCTTCACCGCGTTGCCCGAGGTGCAGATCACGTCGCAGAGCGCTTTGACCGCGCCGGAGCAGTTGATGTAGGCGATGACGTAGTAGTTCTTCTCCCGGTTCTGTTGGAGGAACGCTTCGAGCTGTTCCGCGGGGCAGGATTGTTCCAGCGAGCAGCCGGCATCTCTATCAGGCAGAACGACGATCTTTCCCGGATTCACGATCTTGGCGGTCTCCGCCATGAAATGCACGCCGCAGAAGGCGATCACGTCCGCGTCGGTGGCCTTGGCGTGATAGGCGAGGCCGAGCGAGTCGCCGACGTAGTCCGCGACGTCCTGGATGTCGCCGGTCTGATAGTTGTGGGCGAGGATGACGGCGTTGCGCTGCTTCTTGAGGGCGAGGATCTCCTCCTTGAGGTCGAGTGCGGCTTGCATGGTCGTTGTTATCTAACGGATTCAGGTAGCGGAGGGTGTCGTGACCATCTCGATGGTGCCGGTGTGCTTGGCGCCGGGTTTCACGACGAGCGATGAGGTTCTGACAAATCCATGGAGCAGCGCGCGCTTCTCCAGCACCACGGCTCCGCTGCACGAGATCTGGCCGCGGACCTGGCCGTCGATGGTGGCGCTGACAGCCTGGACGGGATTTAGAAACTCGACGCGCGCGCCCTTTTCGATGCGGAGATGGCGGCACTGGACGGTGCCGATGATCTTGCCATGGCTGCGGATGATGAGATCGCCGGAGCACTCGACCGATCCGGCTAGCTCGCCAAGGACGGTGAGATGGTGGCAGCGCAGCGTGACTCCGGAAACCGATCCGGTTTTCTGGATGACGACATTGCCGCGTGTCTGGATGCGGCGGTTCCAAGGCTCGGTGATGTCGTGGTCCATCAGGCTCACGTAGCCACCACATTTCGGGCATTGGCTGGATTGGGCCTCGGCGATGGTTTTGAACGTGTTCCCGCAGGTGAAACAAATCACTTCGCGGGGAGGTTTCGCGGGCCGCAGCAGACGCATCAAGAGCGAGCGCTTCGGCGGCTTGGCCGGTCCGCTTCGCAGCAAAGGTTGGGATTTGACCGCTGGCTGAGGGGGAGGTTCCGGATCGGTATCCTTCCTCGGTTTTGCCAGCCGGGTGATGGGCCTCACGCGGGCAATCCCATTGCCGTTCTCGACTTGGAAGTGGGTGCGACAGGACCGGCATTGGGTGGAAATCACCAATGCCGGCTCGATCTGCACATGCCCGCATTCCGGGCACGCCACTTCGATGCGATGGCGCTGGGGCTCATCGGCCATGGCGGAACGGCTGGGGGTTCGGGCCTGCGGGCGTCAATTTCAAGGATTGGTGCCTGCGAGAAGCGTGCCTTGCTTGGGTGCCTCCGGAGTGGCCGCTGGCTTTGCGGTGGCGGGAGTGGCTTCCTTCGCTGGTGCCTGGGTGGGAGTGCCCACGGTGGACTTGCCGACGAAGATGGCTCCGGCCTCGATGGAGAGCGTCTTGGTCTTGATGTCGCCGACGACTTCGGCGCTGGCTTTGAGCTCGACGCGGTCGGAGGAGGTGATGTTGCCATGCACCTTGCCGTAAACGACGACCGTGGCGGTCTTGATTTCCGCCTTGATGCGGGCGTTTTCACCGACGGTGAGGTTTCCTTCGGAGGAAATCTCGCCTTCGATCTTGCCGTCCACGACGAGGTCGTTGGTGAACTTCACGGTGCCTTTGATTTCGACATCCGAGGAAAGCACGTTGCGGGTGGCGGCGGGAGTGGCGCGCACCGGAGCGGGCGCGGGTTGTGCGCCGTAGGACGGGGCTGGCGCGGGAGCGGGCTCCTGATGGCGGGTTTCAGGAAGGGAAGGAACCGGGCGGACGGGTTCGCTGTGGTCTTGGCCGATGACTTTTTTGAACACGGTGATTGGGATAGGTTGGTGTTGGTGGAGTAAGGTAAAACGGAAAAATTACGGCTGGGGAGCGGCGGGAGTTTCGTCGGGTTTGGGATCCGCCGGTTTTGGCTCCTCCGTGGGTGCCGGTGTCGTCTCGGCAGGTGCCGGATTGGTTTCGGCAGGTGCCGGCTCCACCGGGGTGACATGGATGCCAGGACCCGCGCCGGGGGTGATGGTGGGCGCTCCCGGGAGGGTGCCGGCGGGTGCCTCAGGCTTCGTCGGTGGTGGGGGAGGGGCGATTTCGACCGGGGCCTTGGCCCTCAGCGTGCCGAGACGGGTATCGGCGTTTTGCGCGAAATCGCTGTCCGCGAAGTCGGTTTTGATGCGTTTGTAGTGGGTCTCGGCCTTGTCGAGATCGCCCGCGGCTGCGGCGAGATCGCCGAGGCTGAGCAGGGCGTAGGGAGCGATGTAGCGGGCTTCCGGATTCTCGATGATGGCCTCGAATTCCTTGGTGGCGTCTCCGGCCTTGCCTTGGGTCATCAGTTTGGCTCCGAGGCTGGCTTGGGCCGAGGCGACGGCCAGGTGGTCCGGGTTTTCCGAGATGAACTTGCGGAGAGTGGCGATGGCGGCGTCCTGCTGGTTGTCCGCCCATTGTTTGTCCGCCAGGAGGATCTGGGCACTGCGGGAGGCCAGGGTTTTGCCGTTGTTGTTCACCACGGCCTGGAGGGCGGCGAGGTCCTTGGCCTTGACCAAATCCGCGCCTGCGGACTCCTCGTGGCTCTTTTCGATGCCACGGTAAACGATGACTCCGGCGGCTCCCAAAGCTGCGAGAATGGAGAGGATGACGAGGTTTTTCTGATTGCGGTCGAGAAACTGCTCGAAGGCGCTGGGGCCTTGGGAGATTTCAGCCAGTGGAGTCGGGGTGTTCGGAAGTTCGGCGGGCATGGGAAAGGAGCGCGAGGCTGCGGAGGCCCGATGAAAGCCTCGCTTGCGGCGAAATCAATCCGGAAGTCGGGTTGACGCGCGATTTTGAACCGCCGACGTTCGTTTGGCTGATTTTCATGGCCATGGCTGGAGCCGCCAATTAGCCTGCGGGCGCATGTCGAAACGGCTGTATGTGGTGGCAGGAGAACTGAGTGGAGACGCCCACGGCGCCGGCTTGTTGAGGTCCCTGAAACATCAGGTGCCCGCGCTGGAGGTCCATGGGGTGGGCGGGCCTGAGATGGCGGCGGTGGCGGGGCCGGGACTGGAGGACTGGGTGGAGGACGCCGCGGTGATGGGTGTGTGGGAGGTGTTGAAACGTTACGGTTGGTTCAAGGAACGCTTCTACAAGATGCTCGCGGACTTGAAGGAGTTCCGGCCACACGTGCTTCTGCTCATCGACTACCCGGGCTTCAATCTTCGCTTCGCCGAAGCGGTGAAAAAAGAGAGTCCGGAGACCCGCATCGTTTACTACATCAGTCCGCAGGTGTGGGCGTGGAACCGGAAGCGCATCCCGAAGATGGTACGTTTGTTGGATGAAATGCTGTGCCTGTTTCCCTTCGAGCAACCGATCTTCGAGGAAGCTGGTTTGAAGACGGCGTTTGTCGGGCATCCGCTGGTGGACGAGTTGGAGGAAAAGCGGATCCACGGGGTGGTGAGGGTTGATGACCTTGTCGGGTTGTTTCCCGGCAGCCGCGAGCGCGAGGTGGCGCGACTGTTTCCCATGATGATCGAGGCGGCGAAACTCCTGCATGCGTGGCGCTCCGATCTAACATTCGAGGTGCCCGCCGCGTCCCACAAGCTCGCCGTGCAGATCCGTGGTTTGTTAGAGGCCGCGGGGGCCGCCGATCTGGTTCACGTCAACACCGGCGAAAGCCACGCGCTGATGCAGCGCGCGTGCTGCGCGGTGATCGCCAGCGGCACGGCAACCCTCGAAGCCGCGTATTACAGCCTGCCCTATTGTCTCGTCTATCGGGTGGCCCCGCTCACCTATGCGGCGGCCAAGGTGCTGGTGAAAATCAAACACATCGGCATCGTGAACATCCTCGCGGGCGAGGAGGTGGTGAAGGAACTGATCCAAGGTGCCGCGGAGCCATCGGTTGTGGCGGAAAATCTCCGGAGTTTCCTGGAATCTCCCGAACGACGGGACGCGCTGCGGGTGAGGCTTGCGGAAACCTGCTCGAAACTCGGCGGCCCCGGTGCCCACGACAAGGCGGCGGGGGCGGTGGCGAAGTGGTTGATGCAGTGAACCCGCGGGCATCTCGCCTTGGGGGTTGCGTTTCCGGCGCGAGCGGCTATGAAGCGCCGCGATGAAACGTATTTCCCTGCTCGTCGTGGCCGTCGCTCTCGCTGGAATCTCCTGCGAACGCCATGAATTCGAAGGCCCGAATGGCACAAAGCAGCTCCACGAACACCACGGAGCCGGTGGTCATTCCGACTCCGCTGATCACGGTTCCGACCACGGCACGGATGCCGAGCACAAGGATCACGGCTCGCACTGAAGCCAAGCTCAGCGTTTCCTCAAGTACGTGAGGAAACACTCGCCGGTCTCCGGCTGCGGTTCAAACGTCTGCAGCGTGAAACTCCGGCTGCCGGGCAGGAAATCCCCTGGGATTCCAGTGATGGTTGGTGCCGCGGCTCCGCCGAAAATCGTGCGCCCGGCCAAGGTCAGATGCAGTTCATCGATCAGGTCGAGCTCCGCCAGCGATCGGATCAACTCGCCGCCTCCTTCGCAGTGCAGGCGGCCCACTCCATGGTTCGCGGCGAGGGTTTTGACGAAGCCCATCAAGGTTCCCCGATGAATCACCACCCCGGCCAGGTCCGGAGAGGCGGTATCTCCGGTGATCAGGAGGTGAACGGGGCCGCCCTCCGTGTGAAAAACCGGATGCTCAGGCGAAATCCGCCCGCTCCGGGAAACGATGCAGCGTAAAGGAGCTTTTGTGCTTCCGGGCGAACGCAGGCTCATCCGGTCCTTTTCGAGCGTGCCGCGGCCGACCATCAGTGCGTCCGCATCTCGGCGCAGGGCAATCAGCCGTTCGTGGTCCGCTTTTGACGTCCAGCCGGACGGGCGATGTAGGGCATCGCTGATTTTTCCGTCCGCCGAGAAGGCGAGATTGGCGGAAATCCATGGCTGGGACATGCCGCAGTCTTGGCGGGTGGTGGATCCCGTGCAATCGCGATCTTGTGGGGTAATCCACAGTTCACCACCGGGTTTTCTCAACATGCGCCGCATCCCGCCCTTGCCAAATCCAGCCGCGCCGTGCATGGGAGCGGCACCTCACGAGAGGACCTCCCTTCCATGACTCCTGAAATCGGCCTCACCCTGCTGGTTATCGTTCTCACCCTGATCGCATTCGTCCGCGAGTGGGCCGCACCGGACGTAATCGCGCTCACTGTTCTGGTCGGCGTCGTCGCGCTCGGACTCATCGAGATCAATAAAATGACGGAGGTCTTCAAAAATGAGGCCCCGCTCGCCATCGCCTCGCTCTTTGTCATCGGCGGCGCGTTGGAGGCATCCGGTGCCGTGGACCACATCGGCCGCGTCCTTCGCGACAAGCTCCCGGGCAACACCCGCTGGGCGATGCTCGGCTTCTCCGTGCTTACCTGTTTCTTCAGCGCCTGGATGAACAACACCGCCATCGTCGCCATCCTGCTTCCCGTCGCGCTCGGCTTCGCCCGCTCCAAGGACATCGCTCCCTCCCGCCTGCTCATGCCGCTTTCCTACGCCTCGATTCTCGGCGGCGTCTGCACCCTCATCGGCACCTCCACCAACATCCTCGTCAACGGCACGCTTAAGGACATGAAACTGGAGCCGATGACCATGTTCCAACTTGCTCCGGTCGGCATCCCGCTGTCGATCGCTGGCTTGGCTTATCTAACGATTTTCGGTCCGCGACTCATTCCGTCCCGCACCACCATCACCGGCAGCCTTGAGATCAAGGACCGCGCCACGCCGCTCTATCACATTCTTGTCGGCGAGAACTCTCCGCTCATCGGCAAGCCGCTGCGCGAAACCCCGCTTTTCGACCGCGGCAAGAACGTGCACATCATGGAAGTGCGCCGCAAGGGTGCCCGTGAAATGCACGCCTTGAACACGCTGACCGTCGAGAAGAACGACCGATTCCTCGTCGCCCTCCACGGCCGCTCCGGCCGCATGGGCAAGTCCGACGAACTCTTCTCCAGCATCGGCGCCAACGTGCTCTCCACCATCGACGGCGTCGTCACCGAACTCGTCATTCGTGACGAATCCTCCCTCGCCGGCCTCACCCTCGCCGCCTCAGACTTCCGCCAGCGCTACAACAGCGTCGTCATCGCCGTGCATCGCAACGGCGTGAACATCACCCACCAGCTCGCCGAGATCCCCCTGGAAATCGCCGACACCCTTCTCGTCATCACCCCGCAGAACAACCTGGAGGCCCTCGAAGCCACCCGCGACTTCATTCTAACCGACTCGCCCGAGGACGCCCCCGTTTCCACCGAGGTCAAGAAACCCCCGCATCATGCCTGGGTTTCCTGGGCCGTGCTCGTCGGCGTCGTCCTCACTGCCACTCTAACGGACGTGCTCGGCGGAAAAGGCGGCTTTTTCCCGAATCTGCCCGTCATCCCCATCCACTACGCCGCCATGGTCGGCGGGCTCATCCTCCTCTGGGCCAAGATCGTCACGCCGCGCGAAGCCTATGCCAGCATCGACTGGCAGGTCCTGCTCATGCTCTACGGCTTGTTAGGTCTCGGCATGGCCATGCAGTCCACCGGCACCGCCAAATGGCTCGCCCAGAGCATGGTCGCCATCGCCCAGGGATATGTGGCTCCGGACTGGCTGCCGCTCGTCATGCTCTGGCTTGTCTTCCTGCTCACGCTGCTTCTAACCGAAGTGCTCTCCAACAACGCCACCGCCGTGATGATGGTACCCATCGTCGTCACCCTCGCGCACAACCTCCACGTGAGCCACTGGCCCTTCGTCATGGCCGTCACCGTCGCCGCCTCCACCGCCTTCGCCCTGCCCATGGGCTATCAGACCCACATGATGGTCTACGGCCCCGGCGGTTTCAAATTCTCCGACTTCCTCCGTGTCGGCATCCCGCTCAACATCATCTGCTGGGTGACTTCCTGCCTGCTCATCCCGCTGATCTGGCCGTTCTAACAGCCAGCGCCTGACGAGGTCATTCTTCAGCGGTTGAGGCGTGATTCGTCATCCCGGCAGGGATGGTGGATATTAGCCGGTGGTGAAAACCACCGGATCGAACGTCGAAACGAATCGAGCCCCGGCAGGGGCGGCGGAATGGTAGGAAAACCCGGCGGATTGGCCGGAGAATGGAGACGATCCGTGTGAATCCGCGTTCATTTACCTACGGCCATCTCCGCTTCGCTCCGATTGTGGTTCCTTCTTCCCCTCCGGTCGCGTCCCGGGAGCCGGAGTGTCAATTCACCTTATACTCCGCGCGGACGATGGTGATGATGTCCTTCTCGTAGGAGGAGGTGTCGTTGTTGCCTTCGGTGGAGGTCTCGGTGGAGTTGGCGGGGTTGATGTTGATGATGCCCATGGAGGAGTAGACGAGCGGTCCGATGTTCGTGTTTCCGGCGGAGCGCAGAATGTTCTCGGCGCGGCTGCGGGCGTCCTTGGCGGCTTCCGCGAGCATCTCCAGTTTCAGCTCGCCGAGTCGGGTGTAGTAGTAGTTCGGCGAATTGGAGGTGACGAAGACGCCTTGTTCTAACAGAGAAGTGATCTCACGCGAGGCTTTTTCGATCAGGGGCACGTTCGGGGAACTGACGGAGACGATCTGAAAGGCGCGGAAACCGGTGGATCTGCGGGTTTCGGTGCGGATGGGGACGTTGGTGCCGGGCAGGACCTTGTCCTCGCGCACGGTTTCGAATTCCTCGGTGATGCTGGCGGACTGGGTCTTGATGTCGTCCGGTTTGATGCCTTGGGCTTTGAGAAATTCCACCACTTTGTCGGTCCCCCCCTTGAGTGAGACGTAGGCGGCGGTGCGGTCCACACCCTTGCCCTCGATGGTGGCGGACCACTGGATGAGATCGGAAACGATGCGTTTCTTGGCGGAGCCGGTGATGCGGATGTTGTTTTTGTCCGGTTGTTTCCTAACATCCCGCCAGGTGTTGGCGGCGATGTAGGTGGATCCGGCCAGCCCCAGCGCGAGGGCGAGGGCGGCGAGGGGTGGCAGGCTGATGCTGTGGACGAGGCGTGATGAACCGGTGTCGGTGCTCATGGTGGGGTCGGGGTTGTGGATCGCGGGCGGGATGGATCGCCCGGTT
>DAISZP010000053.1:0-16247 GCA_036824745.1 Luteolibacter sp. | reverse complement strand
TACCCGCACGGGGTTTCCCCAACGTCGCCGCGAAGGCCCCGAAAAGGCCCCAGTAAAGCCCGAGATACACCGGCAGCAGGATCGCTCCCAGCCATGAAACGACCGAGACCCATTGGAACTGCACCAGGCAGCTCGCCGTGCCCGCCAGCCAGCCTGTTAGAAAGCCCTTCCAACCCGCGCGCTTCGGCTCGAAGGACCACAGCGCCGCCAGCAAGGGCATCAGCGCGATCCACACCAGAAACCCGATGTTGAACGGCGGAAACAATCCCGCCGCCAGCAATCCGCTGATCACCGCGGCCAGCAGTTTCATCCACAACGAGCGCATCCGCATGCGGCGGAGCATCCACGGGCGGGCGCGGCGCGGCAATTCCCGTTTGATTTTTCCCGGGATATCCGCCACACGCAGCGCATGGCCAAGTCCAGCGATCAGAACCGGGTGGTGGTGAAGGTGTTTCTCTATGGCATCCAGCCGCAGATCTGGCGGAAGTTTTCGATTTCCGCGGACGTCACTTTCATCCAGCTCAGCGATGCGATCCAGGCGGCGATGGGTTGGGAAAACAAGCACCCGCACGAGTTCCGCCACGGCAAGGGGAAACGCCTCGTCGATGTGATCGGCCCGGTCGGATTGCAGGATCAGGTACCTGGCGAGTTCCAGGATGAGGCGCAGCTCACGGTGGCCGAGTTTCTCGGCAAACGGAAACTGCCGATCCGCATCCTCTATCGATACGACTTCGCGGACGAGTGGATCCACGAGGTCGTGTTTGAAAAACGCGAGGCCGGTGAAGGCGGTCCGCAAATGATCGATGGTTTGAGAAACTGCCCGGAGGAAGACTGCGGTGGCACCTTCCAATACATGCAGGCCCTCCACGGCGAGATCGCATGGATGCACCCGGGTTACGATCCCGAGGCCTTTGATGCCGCGAAGATCTCCTTCGAGCCGAAGAAAGCGCGCAGAAACCGCTGATCCCCATCCACCCGATCGGGGGATACGGTAATACATTTCCCGCGTATGCGGAGTCATTCCGCGTTCGTAATCAGCGGCGATGACCAACCGCATACTTTCCCAAGCTCGTGCCTTGCCGCTGGCCGTCCTCTCGCTCGCAGGATCTCTAACGGCCGCCGACTACCCGGTGAAACCCGTGCCTTTCACCGACGTCAGCTTCACCAGCGGACTCTGGCATGACCGTCAGGAGACAAACAACAAGGTCACCCTGCCTTTCGCGATCGGTCAGTGCGAAACCTCGAACCGCCTGAAAAACTTCGATCTCGCCGCGGACACGATGAAGCGTCGCGCGGCCGGTGACGCGAAGTTCCAACACAAGCCCCCCACGCAGTACCCGTTTGATGACTCGGACGTTTACAAGGTGTTAGAAGGTGCGGCCTTCTGCCTCAGCGTGCGGCCGGATCCGGAACTCCAGAAACAACTCGAAACCATCATCGCCCGCATCGCCGCCGCGCAGGAGCCGGACGGTTACCTCTACACCTGGCGCACGATGCATCCGGATTCGCCGGCGCATGACTGGATCGATCAGGAGCGCTGGCTGAAGGATCCGATCCTCAGTCATGAGCTCTACAACCTCGGCCACATGTATGAGGCGGGCACCGCCTACGAACAGGCCACCGGCTCCAAGTCGCTGTTGGACATCTGCCTCAAGAGCGCGGAACTCGTGCAGAAGGATTTCGGCGATGGCGAGCCGCGCATCGCTCCGGGCCACCAGGTCATCGAGATGGGCCTCGCCAAACTCTATCGGAAAACCGGCGACGAACGCTGGCTCGACCTCGCCAAGTTCTTCCTCGATTGCCGCGGCAAGGGCAGCGATTACAGCCAGGACCACAAACCCGTCGTCGATCAGCGCGAGGCCGTCGGCCACGCGGTGCGCGCGAACTACCTCTACAGCGGCATGGCTGACGTCGCCGCGCTCAAGGGCGATCAACGTTACCTCGATGCCATCAACGCGATCTGGTCCAACGTGGTGGACACCAAACTCCACCTCACCGGCGGCTGCGGCGCTCGCGCGGCAGGCGAGGCCTACGGCAACAGCTACGAGCTGCCGAACCGTTGTTACAACGAAACCTGCGCCGCCATCGCGTTTCTCTTCTGGAACCATCGCATGTTCCTGATGACCGGCGAGGCCAAATACATGGATGTTTTCGAGCGCACGCTCTACAACGGCTTTCTCAGCGGCGTTTCTCTATCAGGTGATCGTTTCTTCTATCCGAATCCGCTCGAATACGACGGCAAGGAAGTCAACAACCACGGCCACGCCGGCCGCGCGCCGTGGTTCGGCTGCGCCTGCTGCCCGCCCAACGTTCTGCGCACCATGGCCTCGCTCGGCGGATACGCCTACGCGGTGAAGGACGGGAACCTCTTCGTGAACCTCTACGCCCAGGGCGTCGCCCATGCTGAAGTGAAAGGCACCAAGGTGAAGGTCTCACAGAAAACCGACTACCCATGGAATGGTGCGATCCAGTTCACCATCACGCCTGACAAGCCCTCCGACTTCGCGCTCTGCCTGCGCATCCCGGAATGGGCGCTCGGCAAACCGCTGCCCTCGGATCTCTACACCTACGATGATCCCACACCCGGCACCTGCTCGCTCAAGGTCAACGGCACCACGTTGAAGCCGGAAATGAAGAACGGTTTCGCCGTCATCCAGCGTTCGTGGAAACCCGGCGACATGGTGGAGCTCAATCTTCCCATGTCCGTGCGCCGCGTTGCCGGCAATCCGAAGATCGCCGCGACCAAGGGACAGGTCGCCCTCGAACGCGGCCCCGTCGTTTACTGCCTTGAAGGCATCGACAACGATGGCTCGGTCTTCGACATCGCCCTGCCCGCCTCCGCCAAGGCGGCTCCGGAGTTCCGCAAGGATCTGTTAGGCGGCGTGACCGTGCTCGACATCCACGGCGCGAAACGCGTCGTCCGCAAGGAAGGCGGCGGCTTCGTGGAGAACGACACCAAGGTCACCGCCATTCCCTACGCATGGTGGAACAACCGCGGCAACTCGCCGATGACCGTGTGGATGGGCCGCGATGCGGAAAACGTGCGCCCGGTCCCCGCGCCCACCGCCGCCTCGAAGGCGAAGGTGGATGTTTCCTTCGTCCGCGGCGGCATGGACAAGGGCCGCATCAACGACCAGCAGATGCCGCGCAACGCTACCGACGGCTTCGCTCCGAACTTCGACTTCTGGCCGCATAAGGGCGGCACCGAGTGGATCAGCTACACGTTTGAAAAACCGGTGAAAGTTAACTCCGTCACCGTCTCTTGGTTCGATGACACCGGCGTCGGCGAATGCCGTCTGCCGAAGGCCTGGCGTTTGTTCTATCAGGACGACTCCGGCACATGGAAACCCGCCGCCGGCTCGCCGAAATACGACATCCGCAAGGCGGACCCGGTAAAGGTTTCCATCCAACCCGTCACCACCAAGGCGATCAAGATCGAGATCGATCAGCCTGACGGTTTCGCCTCCGGCCTCTACGAGTGGGAAGTGGAAACGGCGAAGTGACAGCCATTGTGGTCGAGGACTTCAGTCCGCATCCCGGCCGGATCCGGAACCGCATTCAAACTCCCAGCAACTCCGGCACCGGCGGCTTTTCTTGCCAATTTTCCGCACTTTGGAATAGAAGTGACGGATGAGTTTCGATGATGGAATGGAGCGACGGGAACGCGCGTTTCCCAATACCCGCTGGACCATGATCCGGCAGGCCGCGGCAGACGAACCGTCCGAGGCCAGCGGAAAAGCGATGGCGGAATTCTGCCGTCACTACCGGGAACCGCTGCTTGCCTTCACCCGCGCCACGGTGGCTCATCCTCAAGACGCCGAGGACCTGGTGCAGGGTTTCTTTGAGAAACTGATGACACGGAATTTCCTGTGCGCCGTGGATCCCGAACGCGGCAAGCTCCGCACGTTTCTGCTCACGTGCTTGAAACGCCACATCACCGACGAACACCGTCGTCTCACCGCCGGGAAACGCGGCGGTGGCGCCGTCCAAGTGCCACTGGATGCCGCCGTCGAACTTCCCTCCACAGCCGCCGGACCAGACGCCCTGTTTCATCGCCAATGGGCCATGGTCATCCTCAACCGGGCTCTGACCACCCTGCGCCAGCGCTGGACTGCGGCGGGCAAGGAACGACTGTTCGCCGCCCTCCAGCCGTCGCTCGGTTTCCACGAGGAGGCGGAGAGCGAACAGGCACAATCCGCCGCCGAACTCGGCATGACCAAAGGCGCTCTCAAAACCGCTCTCTACCGATTGCGGCGCGACTATCAGGAAATCCTGCTCCAGGAAGTCGCCGACACCCTCGAAGTGAAAACCCCCGATGAGGTGAAGGCGGAGTTGAGGGACTTGATCCGCCTGATCCGCGACTGACGATTTCCTGTGACCGACGCCAGTCGTTTCCGAATGGAATGGCAACCACCACCTACCATGAAATTTCCTTGTCCACATTGCGGCACCACCTTGGAAGCGGCTCCCGAGCACGTGGGCCGGAAGGCGGACTGCGCCTATTGTTCCGGCAAATTCACCATACCTCTCGCTCCATCCGAACCGCTCGGCGACCTAGACCCCGGTGAGCTGCTCGCCCGGGGGCTGGTCACGATGCCGCCGCCCGCGGCTGAAGGTTGGGAGCCGCCCGATCCAGCGGAGCTCCAGTTGTTGCTCCCTCAATACCGGATCGAGGCGCTCATCGGCCGCGGCGGAATGGGCGTGGTGTACAAGGGCAGCCAGAGCCGCTTGGGCCGCAGTGTCGCTGTGAAACTCCTGCCCGCCGAGCTGGCGGATGACGAGGGATTCGTCGCACGTTTCGAACGGGAAGCCAGAACCCTCGCCCACTTGGATCATCCGGGCATCATCCAGGTGCATGACTTCGGCCAGACTTCGGAAGGTCATCTGTATTTCGTCATGGAGTACGTGGACGGCACGGATTTGTTCCAGATGATCCACGGACCGGGACTCAAGCCCGCCGAGGCGCTGGAAATCATCACCCAGGTTTGCGACGCGCTCCAGTTCGCCCACTCGAAGGGCGTCGTCCACCGCGACATCAAGCCCGCCAACATTCTGGTCACCAAGGAAGGTCGCGTGAAACTCGCCGACTTCGGATTGGCCCGCCCGATGAATTCCGGCCACTCGGGGCAACTGACCCTCACCCGGACCATCATGGGCACACCCGAATACATGGCCCCGGAACAAAAACGCGGCGAGGGAGACCATCGTGTGGACCTCTATGCCTTGGGAGTGATGCTCTACGAAATGCTCTGCGGCCGCACGCCGCAGGGCGCATGGCAACCACCCAGCCAGCGCGTCCAGGTCGATGTCCGCCTCGACAAGGTGGTCATCAAGGCGATGCAGGAGGAACCGGAGCGCCGCTATCAGCAAGCCAGCGAAGTGAAGACCGACGTGGAAACCATCCGCACCACCCTCAAGTCGCCTCGCGCGGCGAAACAACAAGGGCAGGCTGCCAAACCGAAAACGGCCGCGGCATCGGGCACGAATCCGACTCCCTCTCTCATGCGGCCGAGGTCGCTCGCCCTGACCTCCGGCGTGCTCGCCATCGCAGGCATTGGCGTTTGGGCGGCCATGCGCCCGCCGAACTCCGAATCCATCCCGAAGCCAACGGTTATCCCGCAGGCTTCTTCCCCCAACCCGTCTGCCACGGCCCTCCTCACGGGCGGGGATGCGCTCAAGGCGGTCCATGAGGCGGCTTCGGCATGGAAAACATCGCCTAAATGGGGCGCTGTCGGAAACCGCATCCAACCGGGGACGGAAGGCAGGGTGAAACTGGATTTCAGTGGATTGGGTATTTCCGACCTCGCTCCGTTCCGAAGCCTCGGCAACGTCGCGTTCGATCACGTGAATCTCGGACAGAATCCAATCACCGACCTTTCACCCTTGAAGGGCCTGCACATCCGCTCCCTCGGTCTCACCCAGACGCTCATCAGGAATCTATCTGGCCTTGAGGGAATGCCCCTGCGCGCCCTTTCGGTGAACGGAATGGACCGGCTAGCCGACATCTCGGGTTTGAACACCCTGCCGGACATCGAAGTCCTGGATCTGCGGCATCAGGTCACGGGCATCAAGGATCACACGCCGGTCCTCGCGTGCCGCAACCTGCGGAAACTGATGATCGGAACCCATCCGAACGAACTGGCGCCGCTGCGGACCCGCAATCTGCAAAACATCAATGACAAGTCCCCCCCCGAATACTGGGCGCAGTGGAATGCGGTGCGGCAGATGGATGATGCCATCGGCAAACTTCGCGTCGCGCTCCAGAAGGCCGAAAACGGAACCTTCCGCCCCAATTCCGATACGATCCGCTACTTCGGCCCTGGCCGCCTGACCGTGGCCCTCCAAGGCGCCAAACTGCGGACTCTCGATCCCCTGCGCGGTCACCCTGTCGCACAACTGGAGCTCAGCTCATCGGACATCACCGACATTTCCGCGGTCCGTGATCTCCCATTGGAGCGCCTCTATCTGGGGAATGGCAAAGTCACCGACATCCGGCCTCTGGCCGACTGCCAAGCCCTTGAGATGATCGAACTCAGTCCCGGCGTGAAGGATCTTGAACCACTCCGCAAACTGCCCAAGCTCAAATACATCTCCTACCGTTGGGATGACAAGAACCGACGCCCCGCCCAGACCACGGAGGAGTTCTGGAAGGAAATGGATGCCAGGAAATAGGCCCGGATTTCTGACAAAACCGCCCCGGCCACGCCAGGACACCACCGTTTCCCGGTGGTGATCTCGTTTCTGGCCAGATGGTCCAAAGGAGGCACCCCCAAAAAAAACTGTGACCTCCGCTGCGGTCTTACGAATGCAGGAATGAGGATGAGTGGATGCTCCCGAGCCCGGTTCGAGAACCTCCACTCAACATTAAAATCCAAAACCACAATCCAACTCCTATGAAAACACTCCTTGAAAACACCATCATCCGGCGCTTCGCCCCGGTCCTTTTGTTCTGTGCCACCATGGCCGGCCTCACGCCTCAAGCGGAAGGCGCGGGATGGGTGATCCTGAACCGCTACTGGATGGGATACGCGTTCGACAACGGTGATTGGCAGTTCCTCTACAACGACGGGCGGGTCAAAGGCATGGGATCCTACCGCAAACGCGGAAACATGTGGAGCCACTTCTATGGTCACAGCTCGACGAAATCCTACGTCCGCCAGCCCGGCGAGTGGTTCTACCGAAACACAATCTACGGAACTCCCGGCCCGCGGATCTATCCCTCCCGTTGATTTCGATCAGGATTCCTTGGTGATCTCCACGAAACAATCCAATGTATTCATCCACACCCCTCCGACCGATGAAAACCATCATCCCCCTATCCGTGCCGGCCGTTCCGCCGAGCTCACGGCCATCCGGCGGCTTTCTGCCTCGTGCGGCCGCCACCGTATTCCTGCTTGCCACCGGTTGGCTCGCATCGTTCTACCATCTGAGTGCCGCCCCTTACCCTCCCGAAGGACTTGCCACCCAATGGCGGCAGGCCGACGGTACGATGATCGATCTGAGGGTGTTCGGTGACGAACTCAGCGCTAGCACGGAAACCCCCGGCGGATACACCGTGATCTATGACCCCGCGCGACAGTCCTATTTCTACGCGAAACCCGCGAAGGGGGATGTTCCACTGGAGCCCTCCAACATACAGGCCCATCATGCTCCACCCGAAACTCTGGAGAAGCACCTGCGGCAGCCTGCCAAGGTTGCAGCAGCGATCCGCACGGAGAGCATCCGCTGGCAGGCACCGGACCGCGCCGGGAAGTGGCGTGATCGCGTCCGTGCCGCCAACGCCCGCAGGAATGCGGCGGGCCACCGCTCCCGTTCCAATATTCAGGCACCCGACTTTGCAAGCGGATCCAAGGTTGGATTGGTGATTCTCGTGCAGTTTCCAGACGACCCGGCAACCGCCGCGGTCGATCCGGTCAATTTCCCGGCTTCCGTCTCAAAATACGTCCGCCTTTGCAACGAGGTGGGCTATCAAGAGGACGGAAACGCGGGATCCATCCGCGACTATTTCTTCGATCAATCCAACGGGGCACTGACCTTCACGCAGTCCGTCACCCAGGTGGTGACCCTTCCGCATCCACGCGCCTACTACAACTATTCGGATTATCCCGTGAACAAATACCTTCCCAAGTCCGGGAGCGCAGGCCGCAAAATGGTGTCCGATGCCGTCGCCATCCTTAAATCCACGGGATTCGATTTCTCCGGACTGACAACCAACGCTTGGGGACAGGTGCTGTCGACAAGCATCGTGTTCGCGGGCCCGTCATCCGGACTGTGGAGTTACGGTTTGTGGCCTCACTCCTCAAGCGTGACCGAGATCGATGTCGGACCGTGCAAAATCTATGGTTACCAGTGCGCCAATGTGGAAAACAAGGCGCCCGTCATCGGCACCATGTGTCACGAACTCGGGCATCTGCTTCTGGATTATCCGGACCTATACGACACGAACGCCTCTGACGGCGATTCCGAAGGAGTCGGAGAACATTGCCTGATGGGATCGGGAAACCATCTGGATGGCGGCAAGAGTCCCGCGCCCATCAACCTTTATCTCAAGGAAATCTCCGGCTGGGCGGACATCACCGATCTGAGCCCGACGGAGACCTTGGACACCACGCTGCCTTCCACTGGAAACCGCGGTTATCGAATCCGCAAATCCGGTTCCTCCGCGGAATACTTCCTGTTGGAGAATCGTGGTCCTGGCGATCGGTGGTCGCGAGCCTGCCGCGACCTTGGAGTGGCGATCTGGCATGTGGATGAGTCCGTCATCGAAGGCAACAACGAACAGCACATGACCGCAGCCCAGCACTATCAGATTTCGCTGGAGCAGGCGGACGGGAAATTCCACCTCGAAAAGAACGCGAACCGCGGTGACTATGCCGATCTTTTCGACAGCCAGCGGGCCTCGTTCAACCCATCAACGGTTCCCAACTCGAACTGGTGGGACGGCTCTCCTTCCGGTGTTTCGATCTGGGTCACCTCTCCGGCGCTCGCATCGATCAATGTCCGGTTTGGAGCCACGCTTCCACTTGAAACCCTGAGATTGAGCGCGTCCAGCCGCACCGCAACTCCCCTTGGCGGTGAATTCACCTTCAACATCAGCTCCAGCACCTCGTGGTCATGGAGTTGTGACGCGGACTGGTTGGTCAGCGCCGAAGCTTCTAACCAAAGCGGAAATCAGACCTTCGGATACAAAATCTCCGAGAATCTGACCGACAGCGATAGGACAGCCACGATCATCCTGACAACGGGGCAGCTCATCCAACATCACACCATCACACAACCGCATGCGGTTACAGTTCCGCCCAACTCCACAACCCCGGCGTCGTTCGATTATCGGAACGAAGAGGATTACTTCCGCCTGGTGCTTCCAAATCCGGGAATTGTCACCATCGAAACCACCGGCGGCATGGACACTTCCGGACGACTGATGGACGCGGACGGCAAATACATCATCGAGAATTACGATAGCGGAAAGGGTTACAACATGCGCATTCGCCGCACCATGGTAGCGGGAACCTACTACCTTCGAATCCACGAACAAAGCGATGCCGTCGGCGACTATCTGCTGGTGATTGAAGTCGAGCCGCTGGCGCTCCAGGTCTCCGAGGCCATCAAAGCGGTGCCCGCTCAAGGAGGTAGATTCAGGATCAATATCAGCTCGAACTCAACATGGACATGGAAAGGCGAAACAAACTGGCTCACCAGCAACGAATCCCAGTCGCAGAGCCTGAACCGTGAGTTCTCCTACCGGGTGCTTCGCAACACTTCGAAGCGTCCGCGGTCCGCCACGCTCCGATTCATATGCGGGGGCAGGGTCGTCACCCATGTGATCCGGCAAGCGGCGGCAGAACACGAAAGGCGGGTCATGCGCCGGGAATACAGCATCGGGATCGTGGAAAACCATGTGCGGCACTCCCGCGATACGGCGGCGAGATCCAGGGAAACTCCCTATCAATTCCTCGTTCAAGAGGCGGGGGATCGTTTCCTTGCGATCCGCATCCCCGCAAGCGCGCGGACGCGCGCGGACAAACCAGTGATCGAAGTTTCTCCGAACCTGGTGGATTGGTTCAGCGGGAGCGATCACACCACCGTGATGAGCAACGAACCGAGCTTCTATCAAGTCAGGGACAACACGCCGGTCAGGCCGGGAACCAAGCGATATATCCGGATCCGACCGATCCTATGAACCGCCAGTTCCCTCGGGCAGATGCTCCCCGTGATCGGTTGAACTAGGACGTGGGAGAGAAGATCAGACTCCAAGCTGCTCCGGCGTGGGCAGGACGTTGCCATAGCGGTGCAGCGTCTGGCTGACGGATTGTTCGCGCAGCAGCCAGAGCATTTCGATGCGGCCGTTCCAGAGGACGGGTTGATCGACGAGGCGCAGGCCGGCCTCGATGGCGGCGGCTTTGAGCGATGGGGATGCGGCCGGGGCGCGGAGTCCCTGCCATGGGAGTTTCCCGGCAAGCAGGCGTTTCTCGAACGAGGTGTCGTCCTCGACGACAGCATCCGTGGCTGTTAGGAAGGCGCGGGGTTGCGAAACGGAGACTTCGAGATCGGTTCCGGTAGCGGAAGCCGCTAACAGAATGCGCGCGAGTTCCGCGTCGCTAGTTTCATCGCCGGCGCGCACGATGCTTTGTGCGAAGGGTTTGTAGCGGAAGGTGTTGGATTCGCAGGAGAGCCCGCTCGGATCGTGATCGAGGCCGAACTCGGAATTCCATGCGGCGGCATCGCTGGCGGCGGCGGCGCGGAGTTGCGGTGCGGCATCCGGCAGGGCGACGCAGAGTTTTTCCAACAACATGGCCGTGCGGCCGAAGACGGTGGCTGCCGCGCGGGGCTGGCCTGTGTTGCTCCAGTGGCCGAAGAGCAGGCAGTAGTTCGGCCCGCCCGCCTTGGCGCCGGGGCCGAAGGAGGAGTTCTTCCAACCGCCGAAGGGCTGGCGCCTGACAATCGCTCCAGTGATCGGGCGGTTGATGTAGGCGTTGCCAACCTCCACCTTGTCCTTCCAGAGTGTGATCTCTTCGGGATCGAGCGAATGGATGCCGCCGGTTAGACCGAAGGATGACGCGTTCTGGATTTGGATCGCATGGCGCAGGTTGTCCGCACGGATGAGGCCGAGCACGGGACCGAAGCATTCGTTGGTGCGATACCAGCTATCAGGTTTCACGCCGAGGCGGATGCCCGGTGACCAAAGGTTCGGATTGCCATCGATCATCTTCGGCTCCAGCAACCAGACCTCGCCGGAATCGAGCTGGTTAAGGCCGCGAAGCAGCGTTTCACCGGGAGAAACGGTGACGGGAGTGACGATGCTGTCGTAGTTCCACGGCGTGCCGACGGTTAGGGAGGCCGCGGCGTCGCGGAGTTGGCGGAGGAAGGCCGGATTGTCATACACCTCGGCCTCGACGATGGCGAGCGAGGCCGCGGAGCACTTCTGACCGGAGTGGCCGAAAGCGCTTTTCACAAGGTCCTTCACGGCCTGGTCCGGATCCGCGGCGGCGGTGATGATGAGCGAGTTCTTGCCGGAGGTTTCGGCGAAGAGGCGCATCTCCGGTTTCCAGCCGAGGAACATCTTCGCGGTGTCCCAGCCACCGGTTAGAATGACGCCACCGCAGCGATCGTCGGTGAGCAGTTTCCGGCCGACCGTGCCCGGGCAGCAGACGAATTGCAGCACCTCGCGCGGGATCCCGGCCTCCCACAGGCACTTGGCGAGGATCCAGCCTGTTAGGGCGGTGGCGGAAGCGGGCTTGAGGATCACGGTGTTGCCCGCCATCAGCGCGGCGAGCACGCCGCCGCAGGGAATGGCGAAGGGGAAGTTCCACGGCGGAGTGACAACGATGGTGCCGTAAGGCTCGAAGTCCGATCCATCGAAGAAGGCCGGGTTTGAAAATCCATCCGCATAGTAGTTCGCGAAGTCGATGGCTTCGGAAATCTCGACATCCGCCTCGAACACGGCCTTGCCCGCATCGAGCACCATGGTGGCGATGATCTCGCCGCGATGTCCGGCGATGGACGCGGCGGCCTTGCGGAGCAGCGCGGCGCAGCCATCGCGGCCGAGCGCGCGCCAGCCATCGCGGGCGTTGACCGCGGTTTGCAGCGCGAGTTCCACCAGCGATTCATCCGCAAGCGAGTAACGATAGGCTTCCACGCCGGGGCGCGAGGGATCTCTGCCGACGGCTTCGGAAGCGCCAGCTTGCTCGCGTCCGCCGATGCAGAGCGTAATGACGGGAGCGGGCGCGGTTTTCATTGCCTCGACCTTTTCGCGGATCCAGCCGATGTTTTGTGGCAGCGCCCAATCGGTGTCCGCCTCGTTATGGAAGGGCGTGCCGGGAGTCACGGGAGAGGGCGATTCGTTAGAGCGGTCCTGCGTGCGGCGCGGGCCGGAGAACACCGTGTCCTTTCGCGCGCAGGCCTTGAGGAAACGCTCCTTCTGCGAGTTCCAAGCCTTGTCGCCAGGAGCCATGCCGAAGAGATCATGCAGGAAATTCTCCTCCGAGGTGTTTTCGTCCAGCCTTCTAACAAGGTAGGCGATCGCGCTGTGGAAATCATCGCGGCTGACCACCGGAGCGTAGAGCAACAGCCCGCCCGCGGCCTCGTTGACCACGCGGGCCTGGTGGTTGGCCATGCCTTCCAACATCTCAAACTCCACGCGGTCGTCCACTCCCTCACGGGTGCGCAGGAGCATGGCGTAGGCGAGATCGAAGAGGTTGTGGCTGGCGAGGCCAATCCTCACAAACTCCGCGTTCTCCGGCTTGCAGCCTTCGTGGAGCATGCGCTTGAAGTTCGCATCGACCTCCTCCTTGGTCGGATAGGGTGCCTGCGGCCAGTCGTGCATCTCTGCCTCGACTTTTTCCATGGCGAGATTCGCGCCTTTCACGATGCGGATCTTGATGCCCGCGCCGCCGCGGGAAACACGGTCCTTCGCCCAGGCGTTGAGTTCCTTCTGCACCGGCCACGCGTCGGGCAAATAAGCCTGGAGCACGATGCCGGCTTCGAGTTTGAGGAACTCCGGCTCATCGAGCAGTTGCACGAACGCGTCTCTTGTTAGGGCGAGGTCGCGGTATTCCTCCATGTCGAGGTTGATGAACTTGGCGCGCGTGCCGCCCCTGCCATCGGAAACCGGATGGGCGATGGCCGCGCGATACAGGCGGCGCAGGCGTTGTTTGAGTTTCTCCAGCGTCTCCTCGTGGGCGATGAGATGAATCTGGCTGAAAATGGCGGAGATTTTCACCGAGAGGTAATCGCATTCCGGGCTTTCGATGCGGGCGAGCACGGCCTTCATGCGGTTCTCCGCCTCGTCCTCGCCGAGGATGGCCTCGCCGAGTTGGTTGAGGTTCATCTTCATGCCCGCGCGGCGGCGTTGTTCGAGGTGCGGACGCAGCTTCGCGTTCTCACCGGGTAGAATCACAGACTCGCTCTCGCCGCGCAGTTTCGCGGTGACCAAAGGCATCACCACACCCGGTGCGACGGCGGAGGCCATCGCTCCCATTTTCATGCCCACACGCTCGATGGCCGGCAAGTATTCCGGCACTCCGTAATCTTCTATCAGATCACGGAAACGCTCGGCGGACCGCTCCGGCGTGGGCGGGCGGAAAACCTGGTCGGCAAGCGCGAAGGTGAGCGCCTTGCCCGCGGGATCCTCCATCATCCGGGCGAGTTGCGCGGATTGTTTCTTCTCCTCGTGCCGCATGCCGTGGCGCGCGGTTTCCAGCCATTCGGCGGCGAGATCCACGGCCTCCTGCGCGAGCGTCTCATCGCTTGGGCGGGTGCTGCGGATGCGGTCAAGGCGGCGGTCGAGCGATTCACGAGTCATGAATCCAAGATAGCACGCGCGTCTTGACCGTTCCGGACGCGCGTGGCGGAGGCTGCGGCAAAAATCAGCGCTGCTGCGGCTCCTCCAGCGACTCCATCTCCTCGCGCATGAAGTCCATGAGGCGCTGCATTTCCGAAAGGTGCTGGCGCATGCGCTCGGGATTGCCGGGAATCATCCGGGATGGCGGACGGTTTCCTCTAACAGGAAATGGCTGGACCTGTTCCTCGCGGATCTTCGCCACCGAAGGATTCTGGGCGGGCTTCTTGAGCAGGTCGCGCAAACCCGCTGCTGAAATCACGAAGGAACGCGTGCGGTCGGCGCGGGCGATGGTGATGCCGACGACCTCACCGTCGAGATTGACGACAGGGCCGCCCGTTTGGTCGGTCTTGAGGCGCATGTCGGTCTGGATGGCGTTGGGAAACGAATCGCGCACCATGCTGACGCGGCCACCCATGCGCTCCATGGTGCGGAGCCGGTCGCCTTGGATGCCGCCGAGTTTCGGACGGTTTCCTAACAACACATCGAAGGTCTTCTCTTTCTCATTGACCCGGGCGAGCACCTCAATCCTGGATCCGGGTGCCACGCCGAGGAGTGAGTTCCGCAATTCCAATACTCCCGAGACCTCCCGGTCGCCCACTTTCATGATGATGTCTCCGGGTTTCAAGCCCGCGGCGGCGGCTCCGGTTTCAGGGATGACTTCCCTCACCCGCACGCCCGGCCCCTCGAAATCGGGATCGCCTCCCACGCCGAGGAAGGCCTGGTTGGTTTCCCTCAGATCTCGCTCGAGCACGCTGACCACGCCGAAGCCCGCGGGCCGTCCGTCCGGCTGGGGCGTGGCGAGGAAGGAGCCGAGCGCGGGTTTCTTGTCCGACCAGCGCACGGGAACAAGTGCGCTGCCGGTGGTTTCGAGCACGGCGATGTCCTCGTCCTCGTAAACTCCGGACACCCTGGCGGGCATGGCTTCACCGGAGCCGGCCTGGATTGTTAGACCTCCATTGAAACGCACGAGCTCGCTCCACTTGGCGAGCACTTTGTTAGAGCCCACCACGGTGCCGTATCCGAGGCGGCGCTTGCCGGCCCACACGCGGACGGTGGATTTCGCGGCTTGCGCGAGGGCGGGCTTGAGGGCCTCGTTGAATTCGTCGGACTGGGCCTCCACCGCCTTGCGCTCCTCGGGGCGCAGCATCGGGATGTCATCCTGGGCAAACGCGGAGCCCGCCAGCAGGCCGGAAGCGATGATCGGGATATAGAGCTTCTTCATGATTCGTTGTTGGATTCAGCGTTCTTCGAAAAGTTCGTTGCGGCGCTTGAGGGTCACGTTCATCTCAAGCTTGTCCTCGTCACGCAGGACGTTGAGTTTCACCTTGTCCCCGGACTTGTAGCTCTTCGCGAGCAGCAATTGCAGCTCGCGGCCGTCCTTGATCTCGTGTTCGTCCAGGCCCCGGATCACATCGCCGACCCGGATGCCGGCCGCGGCCGCTGGCGAGCCCGGAACCACCCGCATGACGACCACTCCCTCGACGCCGCGCATGCGGTCCATGCCGATGCCGAGCACGGGCATCTCGGGATTGGCCAAGGGATTGAGTGAGAGCTCTCCCCAGGCTTCACCGGCGATGAGACGGTCCCAATCCTCGCGGATGCCGTCGATGCCGGCGTGGTTGTTGTTGCTCCAGGACTCGCCGATGGAGGAGTTGATGCCGACGATTTTCCCATCGAGGTCAAACAACGGCCCGCCCGAGTCGCCGCCGATGAGCGTGCAGTCCGTGGTGAGGAAATTTCCCGGGCCCTTGGAAACCACGCGGCCGAATCTAACAGGAGGCGTGCGTCCGGGATCGAAGCCCGCGGAGTGGCCGAGCACCATCACCCAGTCTCCCGCATCGAGCGTTCCGGATTTCCCCATCTCCACGTGCGGCCATTTCCCGGGATCGGCGATTTTCACCATGCCGATGTCCTTCGAGTAGTTCGCGCCGAGCACCTTGCCCTGGACCTGCTTGCCATCCGGGAAGACGACGAGCAGATCATCCGCGCCCTGCACGACGTGCGCGGCGGTGAGGATGAGGCCGTCCTCGGTGGTGATCACGCCGGAGCCGGACGAGCCGGTGCGGTCGGAAATGAGCGCCACGGTGGCGGGCATCACGGTTTTGGAGACGGACTCGACCTTGGCCTCGAGTTTCTTCAGATCATCGAGACTGCGCGAGGGTTCGCGGGCCTGAACGGAAGCGGCGAGCCACAGGCCGATGCCCGCGATGGGAAGGATGGTTTTCGCTTTCATCGTTTCGTGCTGCTTTAGCGACGCGGTCCGCGGGGCTTGTCTCCATTTGGTGAAACCCGGAATCAGGGATGGCACGTCGCGTCCGCTTGGCATATCCTTGCCGCGTCGATGCCGAAACGCAACCCGCCGGAAAACAAGCGCCGCAGCAAGGAAACCTCCCCCGCCCCGTCA
>DAISZP010000052.1:0-16311 GCA_036824745.1 Luteolibacter sp. | reverse complement strand
CCACGCCGTGGATGTTGTGAAACGCTGCCTCAAGGGCGGTGTGTGCGAATTCGTGATCTGTGCCGGCGCGCGCAACGCCGCTCTCATCGAGGCACTCGCACGCGCCGAGTCCGCGGGACTTGTCCGCATCTGGCGGCACTTCGAGGAGCGGAGCGCCGGATTCTTCGCGCTGGGCCGCACGATGAAAACCGGCAAGCCCTGCGCGGTGGTCACCACCAGCGGCACCGCAGTGGCGGAGTTGCTGCCCGCGGTGATTGAGGCGTTCTATCAGAATCGTCCGCTGGTCGCGCTCACCGCGGATCGTCCGGCCGCATCTCGTGGAACCGGCGCGCCGCAGTCCATCATCCAGCCGGGGATTTTTGGGAACTACGTGTTCGATGGGGAAATCGCCGGATGGGATGGAAAGGGTCCGCTGCATCTCAATGTCGAGCTGGAGGAGGACTTCACGCCGGGTGACGAAACGTTCTCCGGAGAAACCGCGGGTGAATTCTCGCCAGAGAAGGACCGCCTGGATGTGGCGGCGCTCGCACGCTGGCTGCGGGAGGATCACTATCTGGGTTTCGTGGTTCTGTTAGGCGGGCTTGAGCCTGACGAACGCGAGGAGGTGTTCCATTTCTGCCGTGAGTTCGCCGCACCGGTGGTCGCCGAGGCCACCAGTGGCTTGCGTGAGGCGCTCGAAGGATTGGCGGTTCACGATGCCGACCGCGTTCTGAGGAAACATACGCCGGGAAAAGTCCTGCGCCTGGGTGAGGTCCCGAGCGGACGTTTCTGGCGGGACTTGGAGAACCTGCCGGATGTTTCCGTCTGGTCGATCTGCCGCAGCGGATTGCCGGGTCTCGCGCGCCATAGCCATGTCACGCGTGGTCCTGTGGACCGTGTGATCCGCGCTCTCGGTGAGGTGGACGCGGCGGACGATGCGTTGGATCTGCTGATTGGAGCTTCGGCCCGCGCCGCGCGGGTGGAGGAGTTGTTGGAATCCTATCCCGATAGCGAACCTGCGCTCGTTCGCACGCTTTCGCACTACGCCTGCCTCGGCAGCGGCGTGTTTCTCGGAAACAGCCTGCCGATCCGCGAGTGGAACCAGTTCGCCCAATGGACCCGCCCGTTTCCCGAGGTGAAGGCGAACCGCGGAGCCAACGGCATCGACGGACAAATCAGCACCTGGCTCGGCTGGAGCGCGGATGAAGACGATGCGTGGGCGCTGGCCGGTGACCTAACAACGCTTTACGACCTCGCGGCTCCGTTCGTGATGGGCCAGGTCCACAAGCGGGGTCGCGTGCTCGCCGTCATCAACAACCTTGGCGGACGCATTTTCGAACGTCTTCCGCGTCTGCAATCCATGAGCCCGCGCGCCGCGGAGTGCATGACCAATCCGCACCACGCCGATCTATCAGGTCTGGCCGTCTTGTGGGGCATGCAACACCTCCGTGTGAAGCGCGCCGATGACCTCGACGCCTTCGAGCCCGGCGATCAACCGACGCTGTTGGAAATCCTGCCCGACGCCGGACAAACCCGGAGTTTATGGGAAGCTTGGGGCCGGATGTCAGGGTGATCATTCGATGACGCCTTGTCATTCGATGGTTCATTTGTTGTCATGTGGAAATGACGATGGCGAAAGGAACGCGATCGAGACTGACCTGGGGGCTTGTCGTGGTGGTTGTGGCGCTATGCTGGGTGCTTTCGCTTCTTGGGCCCTTGAGTTGGTTCATCCCGTTGCTGATGGCATTTGCGTTGGTTCGGCTGTACGTTCGAAAGGAGTGGCTGGCTCTGGCCGCGACGATATTCGGTAACCCGCTCAGTGTGTTTTTTGCCGGAGGTCTTTCGGATTACATGCAGGGTGCCCCGAGTTTGCATTACATGGGCCTCCGCGAGTTGGAGTTCTACAACGTGGATCGTGAAACCCGCTGCTTCCGTCGATCAGGTGGCTGTGTGATTCACTCCAACGAATGGGTTTCTCAATTGCCTCATAATCTGGCATTGCAGGTGGCTTCGAAAATACTCGGTCCCCCGTCGAGGTCATACGATGGTCCCTATCCTGACAAAGAAAAGTCGCTTGGCTTGGTGGATTCAAGCCCCGCCCTCGACATCAATCTGCTTCGCAAGGGGGTCATTCGGACCGGAGATCTGACGATTCAGCTCGATCCGGAAATGATCGGTGAATTCGGGTCCATGTTCGGAATGTTTGATATTGTCGATTCCGTTCCACTCGAAGACGAGTCGGGATTTCGTGCTCAGGCGGTTCTCAGCGAGAGTCGCTGCCTCGTTCTCAGGCTGACGGAAATCGATGGTGCTGCCGGTCACGATCAGGATTTCGTGATTTTGATCGATCGCCGCAACATGCGTCCATTCGCATATTACTGCAACAAGGGACGGGCTTTCTTCCGGGTGCCCCGGGTTCGATATTTGGCGGAAGACTCGCGCTGACCTCACTCCTCCTCATCCGCGCCCGCGCCGGTTTCGGCGGGCACGAGTTTGCGGAAATGGATTTGGCCGACGCGGCGGCCGTCGGTGCTGGTGACGCGGGCCTCGTAGCCTAACACCTCGAGCGTTTCGCCCACTTCGGGGAAGCGGCCGAGCTGTTGGGTGATGTATCCGCCGACGGTGGTGACCTCGCCGCTGTCCAACACCAGATCCGGCACGTGGCCGCCGAGGTCGTTGAGCGTCATGGTGCCTTCGACGACGAATTCGGTGTCGTTCACGCGGGTGAACGACGAGCGTTCGTTGTCGAACTCGTCCTGGATGTCGCCGACGAGTTCCTCCATGATGTTGTCGAGGAAAACGATGCCGACAGGCGTGCCGAATTCATCGACGGCCATGGCGAGATGGGCGTGCTCGCGGAGGAAGAATTTCAACAGGGTGTCCAGCGGCATCGTGTCCGGCACGATCTTGAGCTCGCGTTTGATGCGCATCAGGTCCGGATCGGGATCGTTGATGAGCTTGAACAGATCCTTGATGTGGATGAGGCCGATGGCGTGGTCGAGATGGCCTTTGACGAGCGGGAAACGGGTGTGTTTCGAGCGCAGCGCGAGGTCGAGCGTTTTGCCGAAAGGTTCGTCGGCATCGAGCACGATCACCTTGTTTCGCGGGGTCATCACATCGCGCACCCAGAGTTCGTTGAGGCCGAGGGCGTTGATGAGGATCTCGCGTTCCGTTTCGGTGACCTCCTGGGACTGGCCGCTCTGGGTGACTAACAGCGCGAGCTCCTCGGCGGAGTGGATGTGCTCGGACTCGCTGACGGGTTCGATGCGGAAGAAGGTTTTGAGCACCCAGTTGGCGGTGCCGTTGAAGAAGATGATCACCCACTGGAAGCCCTTGAAGAACACGTGAAGCGGCGCGACGAGGGCCATCGTCACCGCGAGCGACTTGCGGATCGCGATGGACTTGGGGACCAGCTCGCCGAGGACCACGTGCAGGAAGGTGAACGAGGCGTAGGCGAGGATGAGCGAGGTCCAATAGATGCCTTTCTCCGGCATGCCGGTGTAGGCGAGCAAGGGATAGACGAGGGCCTTGACGAAGGGCTCGCCGAGGAAACCGAGGGCGAGCGAGGAGATCGTGATGCCTAGCTGGTTGGCGGAAAGGTAGCCGTCGAGATTGCCGACGACGTGGAGGGCCAGCTTGGGATTGGCTCCGGTTTCCTTGGCCTCCGCCTCGAGCTGGCTGGGGCGCACTTTGACGATGGCGAACTCGGACGCGACGAAGAACGCGTTGAGCAGAAGGAAGAACACGATGCCCACGATGTAGAGCACGGATTCTCCGAACGAAGGAAACGAGTGAACGGCCTCCACGCTGAGGAGCAAACTTGGAAAAGGAATGCTCACGGCGTCAGAGTTTTTCGTAAACGCCCTGATCGCGCTTCTGGAGGATGGTGAAACCCGCCTTCTTGGCGTCGGTGATGGAAAGCGGCTTGGTGATCGTGGGTGTGTTGATCCGCGAGATCACCTTCTTCACCGGGTGTTTGCAGAGCGGGCAGACCAGAAGCGGAGCTCGGTCCACGGGGCGCCTGAGTTCGAATCCCTTCGCGCAGACACGGCACGAATGCTCAGGGTCTTCGGGGGCTTCGGAAACGTATTCGTAAATGGGCATGAGAAAGGCGTGAGCCGGGTCATTTCCGTCTCACGCCGAAAAATAGCGGAAAGTGTGCCAGCTTACCAGCTCGACTTGGTCACGCCGGGGATCATGCCGGCGGAGGCCAACTCGCGGAAAGTGATCCGGGAGAGGCGGAAGCGGCGCAGGAAAGCGCGGCGGCGGCCGGTGATTTCGCAACGATTGATCACGCGGGTCGGGCTGGCATCGCGCGGCAGCATGGCCAGACCGATGTAGTCCTTCTCAGCCTTGAGCTTCAGACGAAGCTCGGCGTATTTCTCGACGGTGCGTTTTTTGCGCTCGTTGCGGGCGATCCAACTTTTCTTAGCCATAATTGCGGGGGGGCAGGTGATACGGGATCAGCGCGGGCTGGCAAGCCCAAAGTCTCCATTTTCGGGAAATTTGGAGGTTTCTCCCGGTGCAAGCGCTGGAAATTTTAAAATCCGTCGAAGGGAATCCCCGGAAATCGGAGGATTTTGGGGGCGGAGTGCCTCGATTTCCCGGGCATCGAGAAAGCGCCAGCCCCCCGGCGGGAGGTCGGCCGGGAGGCGGACCGGGCCGATGGATTCCCGATGCAGGGCGACGACCCGGTTTCCGATGCGGTGAAACATGCGCTTCACCTGATGGTAGCGGCCTTCGTGCAGGGTGAGGCGGGCTTTCCGCTCAGAGAGAATCTCAAGCGTGGCGTGTCGGGTGGTCAGGTCTTCGGTAGGGAAATAGAAGCCCTCCGCGAAGGCGGCCACGGCTTCCGGCGGGATGGGCCGGTCGGTTTCCACCAGATAGACCTTCGGCACCTTGTGTTCCGGGTGCGTCAGCGGCTTGGACCAGTTTCCATCGTTGGTCAGCAGAACCAGGCCCGACGTGTTCCGGTCGAGCCGTCCGACGATGTGCAGCGTTTCCTTGTCCGGATCATCGATGAGATCGATGACGGTCCGGTGATCGGCGTCCTTGGTGGCGCTCACGATGCCGACGGGTTTGTGCAGCATGATGAAGAGGCGACGTTGGCCCGCCTGCACCGTCTCAGCGTTCGTGGTGACGTGGTGGAAACGATCCACCTCCACGTCATGGCGATCCTGAAGGATGCCATCAACATGGACGGAGCCCGCGGCGATGAGTTCGCGGGCTTGTTTGCGCCCCATGCCCCGGTGTTTGGCCAGCAGGCGGTCGAGCTTCACGGCGATCAGCGGGCGAGGCCGGCGAGGATGGCCTTCTGGGCGTGGAGGCGGTTTTCAGCTTCCTGGAAGATCGTGTCCGCGTGGAGTTCCAGCACTTCCTCGCTGATCTCCTTGCCGCGGTAGGCGGGCAGGCAGTGGAGCACGATGTGGCCGGGCGCGGCATTTTTGAGAAGCTGCGAGTTCACTTCAAAGCCCGCGAATTCCAGTTCCTTGTCCTTCTGGTCCTCCTGGCCCATGGAAAGCCATACATCGGTGTTGATGACGTGGGCGTCCCTAACGGCCTCCGCCGGTTCCGCGGTGACCGACACGTTGGGCGCGTCCAGATTCGTTAGAAACTCCGCCGGTGGCTGGCAGGCGGGTGGCGAGGCGACGACAAGCTCAAAGCCGAGGCGCTTGGCGGCCCACATCCAAGAGCGGGTCATGTTGGAGAAACCATCGCCGACGAAGACGATCTTCTTGCCCTCCCAAGTGCCGAGTTTCTCCTGCACCGTGAGCAGGTCGGCGAGGATTTGGCAGGGATGTTCGTCGTCGGTCAGCGCGTTGATGGTGGGGATGTTGGAGAACGCGGCGAACTCCTCCACATCACTCTGCGCGAAAGTGCGGATGATCGCGCCGTGCACCATGCGTCCGAGCACGCGAGCGGTGTCCTTGATCAGCTCGCCGCGGCCGAGCTGGATGTCGTTTTTCGAGAGAAACATCGGGAAACCGCCGAGTTCGCGGATGCCGACCTCGAACGAGACACGGGTGCGGGTGGAGGATTTGGTGAAAATGAGCGCCCAGGTCTGCCCGGCGAGCGGTTGGTCCGAATGATGGCCACGCTCCGCCTTGAGGCGTCCGGCGGCGTTCAAGAGCCAGGTGATTTCCTTGGCGCTGAGTTGTTCGATGGAAAGAAGATGATTCATGAAAAAACGATACGAAAGGATTGGTGCGATTGGCCGGATCAGGCGACCGCGGTGGTGGTGAGGAAGGATTCGAGCGTGGATTTGACGATGGCCAGCGCCTCGTCGATCTCCGCTTCGGTGACGTTGAGCGGAGGCAGCAGGCGGAACGTGTTAGGGCCCGCCGGCGGCGCTAACAGCCCGTGCTCCATCAGTTTCGTGACGACGACCAGTGCCGGTGTTTTCCCTTCCGGAACCGGAATGAGATCCGGATTAATACGCACGCCTAACAACAAACCGCTGCCGCGCACCTCCTCGATGATCGGGAGTTTCCAAGAGCGGATTGTTTCGCGGATGCGGACTTCCATCAGCAGCGCGTTGGCGGAGAGTTCCTGCTCGCGGATCTCCTGAAGCACGGCCAGCGAAGCCGCGCAGACGAGCGGATTTCCACCATAGGTCGAGCCGTGCGAACCGGGACCCATCAGCGAGGAAAGCGCGCAGCCTTCGTCGTCGATCGCGCGGTCGCTGAGCCAGAACGCGCCGATCGGCACGCCGCCGCCCATACCCTTGGCCCAGGAGATGCCGTCCGGCTCGATCTCCGGTGCGATCATGCGCCAGCCCATCGAGTCCCCACAGCGGCCGAAGCCCGCCTGCACTTCGTCGAAGAGCAGCAGCAGATCGTGTTTCTTGCAGATCGAGGCCACGGCGCGGAGAAACTCGGGCGTCGCCATGTTCACGCCGCCCTCTCCCTGGATTGGCTCTAACAAAATGGCGGCGGTTTCCAGACGGATGCCGTTTTCAAGCGCCTCGATGTCGTTGAAGGGTAGATAACGGAAACCCGGCAGCAGCGGATCGAATCCCTCCTGGATCTTCGCCTGCCCGGTGGCGGACATCGAACCGAGCGTGCGTCCGTGGAACGAAAGCGTGAAGGTGATCACCTCGAAACGCGGCGAGCCGTCCGGCTGCGTGCGCTTGTGGCCGAAGCGGCGGGCGGACTTGATCAAACCGTCGTTCGCCTCGGCACCGGAGTTCGAAAAGAACACCTTGCCGGGGATTTTCACGTGCTGGGTCACGATCTCCTCCGCCAGTTCCGCCTGTTGCGGGATCTGATAGAGGTTGGAAACATGCAGCAAATTCCCCGCCTGTTCGCGGATCGCATCGACGAGGCGCGGGTGGCAATGCCCGAGCGAGCACACGGCGATGCCGGTGCAGAAATCAAGGTAGCGTTTGCCGTTCTCATCCCACAAACGGCAGCCCTCTCCGCGGACCGGAGCCAGCGGAAAGCGGCCGTAGGTGGGGAGGACATGCTGTTGGAAACGGTCGGCGGTATTCATGGAAGGGGCGGAGCCTAACGCCGAACCCCGTTTTGGCAAAGTGGTAATTCGCCCTCCGTCCGGAGCGTCGGGATTGCGCTGATTTCGCGGGGTTGAACGGCTTTTTTGAGGTTGGAGGATTGCGATGCTCGACTTTTCGCGTTGTTTAAGCTCTTTTCCGCATCGGTGATGCGATGGAGGCACGCCACAACCCCACACAGATTTTCATCATGAGCACCAACCGAGGTATTTTTGATAGTTTCCCCAGCCAGTCCGGCGGGCGCCAGGATTCACCATTCGCCATCGTCCAGGAGCCGGCTCCGGAGACTCCGGCCGTTCCATCGAGCCCCTTCGCTCCGGTCGCCCGTCAGGAATCGCCGTTCACCGTGGTGGACGAGGCCGCGGAAGTCCGCTCGGCGGAAACGAGCCGCCCGGTGAAACTTCCAGAGCGCAGGAAAGTGGATTCCCCATTTCAAGTTGCGGAGCCTACCGAGGGTTTTGGTTTTGAAGCTCCGGCACCGGCGGCGAGTCCGTTCGAGATCGCCGCAGCCAGTCCGGTGCCCGCGCCCGCTCCCTTCTCGGCACCCGCGCAGGCGGTTCCGGCCTCTCCGTTCGCGGTGGAAACTCCACGCCCCGTGGTGGCTCCGCCGACCGTGCAGGCAGCGGTTTCCGCCTTCACCCAATGGCAGGAACCCGCGGCCGTTCCCGCGTCCCAGCCATTTGCCCCGGCCGTCACCGCTCCTTTCGTGGAGCCGGCTCCCGCGGCTCCGGTGCAGGTGCCAGCGGCGTTTTCCGCTCCCACCCCGCCGCCACCACCAGCTCCCGCGCCCGCTCCTGTCGCGGCACCTGCTTCTGAAGAAACGATTTCCGATTCCTCCAACATCCGTCAGCTCGAACTTCGCGCCATTTTCGGCGTGGACCGCGAGATGAACGCGGACGAAATCCTGCAACGCTCCCGCGCCCTGCCCGGCATGCGCAACATCGCCCGCGTCAGCGCTACCGACATGTCCACCATCGAGGCGCTCAAGGCCCTCGTTCCGAATCTCGGCTTCGGCGGCGGAAACGTGAAACTCTACGTCGGCGCGGTGCCCGTCGAGTTCATCCGCGAAGGTCCGGTGATGCTGGCGGTGCAGACCGACGGCGGATTCGCCCCCGGCGTGCGTGAAACGCTGATGATCGTCGCCCGCGAACTCAACCGCATCGGTTGATTCAAGGGCGGTGATTTCTAACGGCCCGGCGAGTTTCCTCATCCGCGGCATCGAGCCATTTCGGCTTGGCATCCCCGGGTTCTCCGGCGGCCGCTTCGATGAGGGCCGCGGTGATTTCTTGCCGGATCGCGGAATCGGTTAGACCGTTTTTCCATGAGAAAACTGCCGCGGGATCTTTTTCGATCCATCGGACGACAATCTCGCGGATGCTGGCGCTTCTCGCTTCGCCGGGTTGGAAATTCACGGCCCACGCGGCGGCTTCATCCGGAGATTTCTCCGCCCAGCGCTGGATTACCTGCACCAGGGTCACATCGAACTCCCGCCCCTCCACGCCGCTATCGGATAGAAGATCCGCCGCCTTGAGTGGATCGTCCTCCGCCATCACCAGCGCGACCTGGCATCTCGCGGCGGACATTTCCTTTTCGGACCCTAGGGTCTCCGCCCAGCGCATCGCGGCATCCGGATTTTCCTCAGCCCGGCGCATGGCGAAATGTTGGATCAAGCGGATGCGTTCCGCGCCATCGATCGCGAGCTTTGCGAAAGCCATCGCGCAAACTTCGGGATCGGTTTCCAGCGTGTCCCAGGCGATCTGGGAGACGACCTTCTCATGTTCCTCCGTTGAAGTGATGGATTCCGCCGATTTCAAAGCCTCGCGGGGATCGGCCACCGGTTCCTCCTCGTGATCCGCGTCCGCCGGGCGGGGACGTTTGGTTTCCCTCGATGCGGCGGAACCTGCGGATTCCCCGTTTCCACCGGCATCCCGCGGCTTGTCACACGAGGCAAGCAGCAGGACGACGGAGAGAATGAAATGGTGGGGACGGATCACGGAGTGACACTCACGTTGCTGAACTGCGAGGTATTCAAAGTCGTGGTGCTTCCGCTCGAGACCGTCAAGCCGATGTAGCAGTTGGCGGCCAATGTCACGGTGGTGCTGCCCACCGTGGTCCACGAGGTGCCGTTGCTGCTCTTGTAAGCGGTGATCGTGTTTCCGACCCGGGTGAGGCGCACCCAGGTGTTCGGCACCGTGCCGGTGCTGCTGTTGGTGGTGGAAACACTGCCGCCCGTGGTGGTGCGGCGCGCCCAGCGGTAGGCGTTGGATCCCGTGAGGCCCATGAAGACCATCCGTGAATTCGTGGCCAGCGTGTCGCGGATCATCACGCCCACGCGCGACGAGGTGCCGGTGTTCTCCAGCGAACTCACCCGCGCGGTGATTTCGCCGTCTCCGGTGAGCGTCTGATAGGTGAAATTCAGACGATCGGTGGTGCCGCCCATCGCGCCGGAACCCGCTTCGGTGAAGGTGCCGGTGCTGTAGGTTGCCGAGCCCGCGAGCATGCCGGTGCCGATGTCGCCGTTGGTCCATGGCAGCGGCAGGCCGGTGACGGTGATGCGGAGCTCCGCGTCATCGGTGGCGGAGGAACCGTCGGTGGCACGCACGATGAAGGTGTTCAAGCCCGTGCTGCCCGCAGGCGGTGTCCCTGCTAGGGCGCCGTTCGCCGCCACGCTCAACCAGGCGGGGCCGGAGACCTTCGAATAGGTGATGGAGTCGCCCGCGTCCACGTCGGCGGCGCTGCCGGCGAGCGATTGGCCGGTGTAGGCCGCTCCAAGTGCGGCATCAGCCTTGATGACGGGATCAACGGTGAAGGCGGGCGCGTCGTTCACGTTGGTGACGGTGATGTTCAACACGGCGTCATCGGTGGCTCCCGATCCGTCGGTCACGCGGACGGTGAAGGCGTTCGCTCCGACGTTCGAGTTCGCGGGAGTTCCTGATAGAACGCCTGCGGAGGAAACCGAAAGCCACGCGGGGCCGGAAACCTTGCTGAAGGTGAGCGTGTCACCGGCGTCAGGATCGGTGGCGGAAAGGCTGCCGCTGATGGCGCTGTCTTCGGTGGCGGATAGGTTGATCGGATCCGCAGTGAACGCAGGCGCGTCGTTCACGTTCGCGACGCTGATGTTCAGCGCGGCTTCGTCGTAGGATCCGGAGACGTCAGTGACGCGGACGATGAAGCTGTTCGCTCCCACGTCGCCGTTTGCGGGAGTGCCGCTGAGCGCGCCGGTGGAGGAAACCGCGAGCCACGACGGACCGGAGACTTTGGAGAACGTGAGCGTTTCACCCGCGTCGATGTCGGAGGCGTCGAGTTGGCCTGTGAACACCGCGTCTTCGGTGGCGTTCAGATTGACCGGATCCGCGTTGAAAACCGGAGCGTCGTTCACGTTCGCCACGGTGACCTGGAGTGTGGCGGTGTCCACGGCTCCCATGCTGTCCGTGACCCGCACGCTGAAGGTGTTCACACCGACATTGCCATTGGCAGGAGTGCCGGAGACGTTTCCGTTAGACGCCACGGACAACCACGCGGGGCCGGAATCCTTGGCGAAGCTGAGGGTTTCCCCGATATCCGGATCGGTGGCGATCAGTGTGCCGCCGAACGGGCTGTCCTCGGTGGCGTTCGCGGTGATGGGATCCGCCGCAAAGGCCGGAGTGGTGTTGGAGCGGGTGTACACTAGCAGCAGGTTGTTTCCGGACTGCTGGACGGACCATGTACCCTGCGGGAGCGTGAGACCCGCGACATCGACGATGAATTTGTCCGGGCTGAAACCGGCGATGCCGGAGCTGGTTTCCGCGATGACAAACGAGGTGCTGGTTTCCGAGAAATTCAGCAGCGACACATCCACGGGACGGATGGTCACCGGATTCGCGGAGCTCGCGGTGATGTTGAGAGTGTTGGAAACAAGTCTGTCCCACGCGGTGCCGGCGGAGCCCGTCCAGTCGTTGATCTCCCATGCCAGCGACGAAGCGGCGGCGAGGGTGAGCGAGTTGTTGACGGTGAGTGAGCCACCCGAGCCGTTGCCCGGAGCGAGGGTTCCGTTGTTGATGACCGCGCCACCAATCGTTCCGGTGCCGCCGAGCGTGCCCGCGGCGGAAACCGTGGTGGCGGTATTGGCGAGACTGCCGGTGACGAGCAGCGTGCCGCCGTTGACGGAGGTCGCCCCGGTGTGGGTGCTGGCTCCTGATAGAACCAGCGTGCCCGTTCCGCTTTTCGCGACGGCCAGATTGTTTTCGTTGCCGCCCGCGCCGCCGAGGATGCCAGCGAAGGCTCTAACCGATCCGCCATAGTTGACCGTCAGCGTGGATTCGGTGGTGGAGCCTCCGACGATGCGGTTCGCGGTTCCGCTGCCGTTGGTGAGAAGATCGCCGATCGTCTGGCTCACGCCTTCGAGGACGAGGCGTCCGCTTGCCGTGCCGTTGCCGAGTGCCACGGTGGTGGCGGCGGGAAGGCGGTTCGCGCCGCCAGCGACTATGATCGAGCCCGCGTTGATCGATGTGCCTCCGGAGAAGGTGCTGGCACCGGTGAGTCGCACCGAGCCATTGCCGCGCTTGTCAAAGCCTGTTGGGATCGCCTCTCCGCCCACCGCCGCGCTGCCGCTTCCGGAGATGACGCCCTGGATGGTGAGGTCGCCGGTGGTGGTGGCGGTTCCCGGATCGGTTAGAGCCTTGTAGCCGTATGAGCCGGTGGAGAGGTTTACCGTGGAATCGATCACCGAGCCGGAGGATGCGGCCACGGTTTTCACGAAGAACGCGCTGTTCACGTCGAAACCCTGGATCGTCGCGCTGCCGCTGCCGTACGAGCGGATCGTGGTGGGTGCGGTCTGGATCAGGAGTCCGCCGTTGGTTTGGAAGTTCACTCCGCCTTTGATGTAAAGCCCGGCGGGATCTGCCACGCCGTTGCCATCAATAGTGATGCCCGGCGTGTATCCGCCGCCGGTGTTGTAGCCGAGCTTGAGGGTGGATCCCTGGGCCACGGTGTAGGTCACGTTTCCGGACTTCGCCAGCACTTCTAGGGTGCCGCTGTTGATGGCTGTCGTTCCGGTCCACGAGCCCGCTCCGGTGAGGATGAGCGTACCGCTTCCGGATTTGGTGAGTCCGTCCGCCCCGGCGATGACCGCACCGATGGTGGCGGTCTGGTTGTTCACCGTGATGGCGGGTGAGCCTGCGGCGACGTCGAGGGTGAGCGGCCCGCCGGTCCCGGTGTTGAGGAGCCAGTTGTGGCTCGGCGAGGTGTCGCCGAAAACCAGGCCGCCAAGCGTGCGGGCTCCATCAAGCGTCACGGTGGTGTCGGATGTGAGATCGAGCGCCGCGAAGCTGGCGGTGTTTCCAATCCCGTCCGCGATCGTGCCGCCCTGCCAGTTGGCGTTGGCGGGCCATGAGCCGCCGGATGCGTTCGTCCAGACACCGTTGCCGAATGCGGAGTTCACCACGAGTGCCTGTGAAACGTCGCTGGCGGCGCTGAAGTTCGTGTCTCCCGGCTGCGAGGCGGTGATCGTTGTGGTGCCGGTGCCCACAATGGTGACCGTGTTTCCGGAAACCGTGGCGACGGAGGTGTTCGAGCTGTTGTAGCTGACCACGAGACCGGAGCTCGCAACGGCTGTTAGGGGAAACGGCGCGTCACCCAGCAGCTTGCCGGGAAGCGGGCCGAAGGTAATCGTTTGCGCGGCCTGGTTCACCACCAAGGTCCGCGGCACGCTGGCGGCGGCCGAGTAGATCGCATTGCCGGCTTGCGAGGCGGTGATCGTCGTGCTGCCGGCTCCGACGATGGTGACCACATCACCCGCGATGGTGGCGACGGACGTGTTCGAGCTGGAGTAGCTGATCGTGAGGCCGGAGCTTGCGGATGCCGTCAGCGGGAACGGGGCGTCGCCATAGGTGGCCGCGGCCAATGTGCCGAAGGTGATCGACTGGGCGAGTTTGTTGATCGTAAGGGAAACACCCGCCGTCGCCGTGCCGCCGTTTCCATCGCTCACGGTGTAGGTGAACGAATCGCTTCCGCTGTAATCGGTGGACGGCGTGTAAACGATGTTGTTTCCATCCGCTACCGCCGATCCGTGGGATGGTTGGACGATGGATTGGATCTGCAAGGTGTCGCCGTTGGCGTCCGCATCGTTCGCCAGCACCGCGATGGATGTGGCGGTGTTGACGTTCATTGACGAACTGTCCGCGCCCGCGGCGGGGTTGTTGTTCAACCCGAATGCCTTGAGGTAAGCGGAACCGATCACCTGCTGGGTGATGCCCGGGCCTTGCCAGGCCACCGCGAGGTTGTCACCACCGCCGCCTTCCTTGTGGAGGGCCTCGATGTAGTAGCGCTGCCCGGCGGTTAGATTCACCGCGGCGGACTGTTGCGAAGGATAGGTGGTCCATGCCCGCGATCCGGTCCAGTTGGAAACCGAGGCGATCAACACCCTGTTGGCCGGGTTCGCATCCGTGCTCAGCCAGAGCTCGCTGCCGTCGTCGGAGGCGATCCAGAACGTGTAGCTGCCGGTGGCGGGAGCCGTCACGTAGCCGCGCGCGCGGGCTCCGTTGTTGTCCGCGCGGTTGGTGGCGGATTCGAATGTCGGGATCGTGGTGACCTGGTCCGGACTGTTCGGATAGCGGCTGCTGCCGGTCAGGTTGCTCACCGCGCTGCCGCTGAGATTGAGCCAGGTTTCCAACAGGATCCCGGTCGTGTTCGCCGTGACCGTGACGGAAACGGGGACCGTTTGACCGCCCGCGGTGTAAGTGAAATTGTCCGCTCCGGTGTAACCCGGGACCGACTGATAGATCAGGGAACCGTTCCCGCAGGTGGACACCGAGCCATGCGACGGCTGCGTGAACGAGGTGAGGGTGATGGCTCCGCCTTCGAGCGCGTAATCATTGGCGAGCACGTTGATGGACTGGCCCTGGCCGGTGACCGCGAGGGTGATGTCCGGCTTGGCGACGACCACCGAGGTGTCGACGTCGGTCACGACGCCATCCGCGTTCACCGTGAGATTGTAGGTCTTTCCATCCACGCTGATTCGGGTGATGCGGCCGTTGTCGTCGCGTGTGAGATCCGCGTAGTGATCGGTCCAAACGACGTTGCTGCCGGTGGGGTTCTTCGTTTCCACCAGGTTCACGCGGTTCATGCCGGCGGAGATGAAATCGATGAAGGTGACCACCTCGTTGATGTTCGCCTTCATCGGCGGATTGTTGGTTTCCAGACCGCGGCGGAAACGATCCACCGCGCCGATGATGCGGCCGTGGCCGTTCGCCCAATGGTGATTGGCCTGGGTGGCGAGTGATTCCTGGGAGCTGGTCAGGAACCAGTCGATGTTGCCGCGCATGAAGGATTTGCCGTTGAAGGCCGATCCCGGGCCGGTGCTCCAGTAGAGCGCCCACGCGTCGTTGGCTCCGCCGTCGCGCCATGTTTGGGTGGCGGTGTTGTAATAACCCTTCGCGATGAAGTTGTTCTGGGTGGCCGTCCAGTCGATCCAGCCGTTCGCGCCGGCGATGACGTCCGGGCCGGAGGCGGTGGTCAGCGTGAGGCCCCAGCGGCGGCGCAGGTCGGTGTTGGCGCGGGTGTTGATGTAGTTGTCGAGCGAGTGGGTGACTTCATGGCCCATCACGAAGGTGAAATAGTCGCCGCTCGCCTTGCCGGTGCCGAGCACGCTCTCGATGGCGGTGGTGAGATCGCCGGCCCATTCGTTGGAGTTTCCGAGCGCCCACTGGCCGAAGGTGTTCTTTGTGCTGTTAGGTGTCCAGACGAAGCCTCCTCGGTTGTCGCCGTAGAGTTGGTCGGTGGTCATCAGCGCGTCCGGGAACAGCTCGCGCGGGTGGCGGCGCTGGAAGTCGCGGATGGTGGTGTAGGTGGCGGGTAATGACTGGCCGTTGTCGCCGAGCGCCATGCCTGTTTCCAGATAGATCTCACGCATCGTTCCGGTGAGTCCCATCGTGTCGGCGATCTGTACGCGCCGGGTCGGCGTGCTGGGCAGCAGGTATTCGAGTAACACCCAGTTCTGGAGCACGATGCTGGGAACATGGTGGTAAACCGCGGTGTCGAGCTGCTGGTATTTCAGGAACGGATACTTGTTGATGTGCGCCGTGAGCGCCGCGAAGGCCGCCTCGCGGGTGGAAAGCGTGCCTTTCTGCACGTAGGTGACGATGTTGTTGTTCGCCGCGTTGACCTGTCCTAACAACTGGTCGCTGTTCGCTGAGAGAGCGGTTCCGAGGTCGCTCGGATGCGCGTCGTAGATCGCCTCGATGTCCGCCAGGCTTTCCGCCGGTGTCTTGAGGATTCCGGTTGCGAGGAAAATCTTGTCCCCGGCATGGCCGCCGATGAGCAGATCGTATTTTCCGTCTCCATTGAAGTCCGCGAAATCGACAACCGCGCCGTCGGTGACGGCCTTGATGTCCGGAGCGGTGCCGCCGCTGTTGGTGATGGAGAGATACTGGGTGCCGCTCAATCCGGAAGCCGCCTCGAGCCAGTAGCGGATGTTTCCCCAGTTGATGCCGCGGACAAGGTCCATGGCACCGTTGCCGTTGAGGTCGTAGAGGCGCGGATAGGCGTTGTAGGATTCGCCGAAGAGCACGCTCGACGTTTCGAAGCGGGGGCTGGCGGCGGTGTTGGCATTCAGATAGAGCTGGACGTTCCCGCTGAAGGTGCCGGTCACGAGATCGGGTTTGCCGTCGCTGTTCCAATCGGCGATGTCGAAGCGCCGGTCCGGAAGCGTGAAATCCGTCGTTCCGTCCGCCCTCTTGACGATGGAATGGGCGCCGTAAACCGGAGCCTGGCCCGCGGCGGCGGTGTTCGGATAGACGCGGATTTTGTTAGATGAATCCGAGATGACGAGATCGGGTTTTCCATCG
>DAISZP010000051.1:0-16326 GCA_036824745.1 Luteolibacter sp. | reverse complement strand
CCCGCTGTGGGCTCGCGGGGAAAGATCAGGCGATCGGCCGCACTGCCGCCGACTTGTTTCCCGCACCGTTGGGCGACGCTTTTGTCTTGCAGGACGCCGAAATCCTGCGCGGTGGAGCGACCATCCGCGATCATCTGGAACTCCATCTCTATCCGGGCGGTCGCCGTGGCTGGTGCCTCACCTACAAGGAGCCCGTCATTGGGAAAAACGGCGCGGTCGTCGGCATCTGCGGCATTTCCCGCGACCTCCACGCGCCGGAAACCCGCGACGGCGATTTCGCCGCGATGTCGGCTGCCATCGATCACATCCACAAACACTTCGAAGAACCGCTGCGCCTCCCCGCGCTCGCGGAAATGGCGGGGCTCTCCGTCTATCAGTTCGACCAGCGCATCCGCTCCCTGTTCCACGTCACCGCCGGGCAATACATCGTGAAAGTGCGCATCGACGCCGCATGCAAGCGTCTCACGACCACCGATGAAGCCATCGCCCAGATCGCGCTTTCCTGCGGCTACTCGGATCAATCCGCCTTCTCGCGGCAGTTCAAGCAGGCCGTCGGCATCAGCCCGCTCGCCTACCGCCGCAAGGTGGGTGGCTGAGCTTTCCTTGAATCCGCGCTTCAGATTCCAATTGAGCCGCGGACCCGCGCGAGGCAGTCTCCGCGCCAGTCCATGACCTCAGAAGCCTCCCCCGCCTCGTCGTCGCGCCGCTACGCGATGTTCATTTCCTACCGCCACGCGGACAACCTGGAGATGGGCCGCAAGTGGGCCACGTGGCTCCATGAAACGGTGGAGAACTACGAGATTCCCATCGATCTGATAGGAAAAACGAACCTCCGCGGGGAAACGGTGCCCGCCTCGCTCTATCCGGTGTTCCGCGATGAGGAGGAGCTTCCCGCCGATGCGGACCTCTCGACGAACATCCGCCGCGCGCTGGAGAACAGCGGGCTGTTAGTGGTGCTGTGCTCGCCGCGCGCGGTGCAATCGCGCTTCGTGGCCGATGAGATCCGCTACTTCAAAGAGCTCGGAAAAAGCGGCCGCATCCTCGCGCTGATGATCGATGGCGAACCGAACGCTTCCGATGATCCGGAGAAACTCGCGCGCCTCGGCGCGGATGCCGAGTGTTTCCCGGAGCCGCTGCGTTTCGGCGTGCCGGATGATGTGGGTGGAACCATCGATTGGTCCGCGCGCACCGAGCCGATCGCCGCGGATTGCCGTCCGGGAGGACGACCGGAGCAGGGATGGACCACCGCCGCGGCTTATGACGAATGGTTGGAGAAACAAACAGACTTTTCCCGCGCGGATCGGATTCGGATGGTGCGCGAATACGCCGAGCGGCTCGAACTCGCCAAGCTCAAGGTCATCGCCGGCGCGCTGGGAGTTCCGCTCGGCGAGCTCACGCAGCGCGACAAGGCGCGGCAACTCCTCAAGGCGAAGCGCCGGGCGCGCGTCCTAACAAGCCTGAGCGTCGTGTTCGCCCTGCTTGCCGGTGCGGCCGCCGTGCTCGGCTGGTTCGCGAACGAAAAGCGCAAGGACGCGGAAACGCAGCGCCGCGAGGCGGACCGTCAACGCAACGAGGCGGACCTCCAGCGCAATGAAGCCAACACCCAGCGCCAGCAGGCGGACACACAACGCAAAGCCGCCGAAGAGGCGAAAGGAGTGGCGGAGACTGAAAAACGCCAGGCCGTGGCCACGCTCGCCGCGTCGGATTTCCAGGAAGGCGTCAACCGCCTGGCGAAGCCCGCCACGGCGCGCGCCGGGCTCGCCTATCTCGCCCGCTCCGCGCGTGCGGGCCACGAGAGCGCGGGCGTGCGCATCTGGACCTTGTTCCAACAAGTGCCGTTCTGGATCGCGGATTCTAACAAAAGCATTCCGCCTGTTCACGAACCCCATCTCGTCAACCGCAAGCCGCCGGAAAAATTCGCCACCGTGCTTCTCGACGGACAGAAAGTGGAGCCCACGTGGTATTCCGAGAGTGCCGATGGCAAACGCTGCGTCACCGTGGTCAGCACCGCCGAGGCTGGCGAAGGGCCGATCACGTTCCGCCTCTGGGAAACCAACGGCAAGCCGCTCGGTGGCTGGCGGAAGCTCGATTACCAAGGCGAGAACTACCTTTCCGGAATTGTTTCCGCCACTCTATCAGACGACGGCCGCTTCGTCGCCGTGGTCGCCTCGCCGTGGCGCGCGCCGCAGTATCTCGAAGTCTGGGACGTGAACAAGGGAGCGCGTGTCGGTGATCCGATCGCCGCGGAGGGCGGGCATCCGAACTATCAGGGCGCGGAATTCAACGACGTTTGGTTCACACCGGCAGGCGAGACTGGAGTCGGGATGCTCGTGACCTTGTCGAGCCGCGGTGATGCCGCCGTATTCCGTTACGAGGCGGACCCGGAGAGTCCGTCGCTTTGGAAACACGCGGTCAACTCCCACGATCAGCCGGTTTCGATCGGCGTCATGGATGCGGAGCGGAAACGGTTCGCCAGCGTGGCGGCCGACAGATCGATCCGCGTGATGGATCTGATGACCGGCGAGGCCGTCGGCTGGCCGCTCAGCTCGCCGGGCGTGGTCACCGGACTCGCCATCGATGCGGCGGATCATCTCACGGCGCGGCTTGATGACGGCACGGCCGTTTCCTGGCGCTTGTCCGAGCCCGCCAATGCCGCCGCCGCGGCGCAGACGACGCTCGTGCTCACCAAGGACAAGTCGCTCCAGAAAAACTTCGACACGGATGAGGATTCTAACAAGCCGGCCTCCGTGATCGCGGACGAGCAAGAAGGGCGGACCCTGCGCATCACCGGCGACTCGGATCTGGAGTGGATCGATACCACGAAACCCGGCAATCCCGCGCGGTGGAGACATCATTTTCCGGCGGCCATCGCACACGCGCGCTTCAGCGGAGATCAGCGCGTGCTGGTGCAGACCGAATTTTTCGGAACCGAGATCTGGGACATCCAAAAAGACGCGCCGGTCCATCCCGCCATCGATGAATCCGCCTTGTTCACCGCGGACCACCGCTCGGACACGCCCTTGCTCAGCTCGCTCTCGCCGGATGGAAAACTCGTTCTCACCCGCAGCTTCTTCTGGGAGCCGCCGAACATCGGGATCTATGCCTTCACCGTGTGGGACAGCGCCACCGGCAAGGCCGTCACCGAGTCCCTGCGCACCGTGGACAACGTGGCCATCGATCAACCGGAACCCAACCACGCCGAGTTCAGCACCGATGGAAACCACCTGCTGTTAGGCCGGGCCGGTGAGGGGGAGAAACCGGACGTCACCCGCAGCCTCCAGCTCCGCCCGCCCGCCGCAGTCATTCCAATGTTGCCGGATCTCGCCGAAGCCCTCGGTGGTTTTCGTTTGAAGTCGGATGGGAGCTTGGAAGCCGTTTCGGGGAATCCGGATGAGTTGATCGAGAAGGTGAAGGCCGAAATGGCAAAGCCTTGATCAAGGGCGGACGATGTCCGCTTTGGCGCGGAGGATTGGCTTTCCATCGGAGCCGGTGAGCAGGTCTTGATATTGGCCCACGCTGAGTGTGCTTGAAGCATTGAACAGCGTGCCAAGCTGCTTCTCCGCCTTGTTCTCATAATGGATGCGAAGGTCGATCAGATCCCCCTTCCTGCCCACAAATGGTTGGATCTCGACACACTTTGAGAGTTTGTTTTCCGTGCCATAGCGCGCTAGGGAGGAGTTGCGTCCCGAACAAGCTGCTAGAACGGTTTGTCCCGGGTTTTCTTCGAGATGCAACCTCGACAAGGCAGGAAATCGGTCTCCACCCATGCTGGCGAACAGCATTTCGAATTTGTCGATCTCATGTTCGGAGTCGGAATAGAGGAAGATCGTGGCGCTTGCTGGATTGTAACCTGCGAAGTCCTCCGGTTTGATTGTGATGCCGGTGTTTCTCATGGTTTCATTCAGATCCAGTCCCCTTCTGCCAACCCAAGGATGAAGCGCCTTTGGAACGTCAACTTCAGTCAACCTGAGACTTTTCCTGGGTTGATCTCTAGGGGGCTCGGCAAACGGATCGCTTTCCTTTCCATCCGCAGGGGATTCGAATTCCGCGAGTTCCTCCATGCTCAAAGGGACCAAGCAAAGCCAACGGTTGTCGCCAATCCGGTGTCTCATGGGCTCGCTTACTGTTGGAACAAGAGATTTGACTTTATTGCCGGCCTGAAGGCGCATCGCCTCCCGAATGGGTGTTCCATCGGTCATTTCCACGCAGGCCGTGACTAGAAGATCCAGGCCTTGTTTTCCGTCGAAATCCCGTGCGATCCAAGTGGAATGGTCGTTATCCAGAAAGAGGGATGTCTTGAGCTCCAGTTTGGGTTTTTCCGGCAACCGAATCGTGGTTTCAAGGACGAGATCGATCAGATCGAAACGATCCGTGCCGATGCTTGTCTCCGCTGTGACGTCAATCGTTCGCCCATCGGTTCCATCCTTCACCTCGCTCTTTTGTTGAAAGCGCGAGGTCCAGGACAACTTTGAAAGCAGCGTGCTCTTGTCCGATAGAGGCGCGCCATCTTTCGGGACATCGAAGACCTCCATGGTCACGCGGCACAATTTCGGCAGCGAGGAAACACGGAGTTGTTGGTGCAGTTGCCAGATTCCGTTCCAATCCGATTTGGTGACCAGCGTGGAGGTGGTGGCGTTCCACACCGCCCATTCGAGGGGAGGGTCGGTTTCGATCCGCTCGTCCTTGGGCAGCTTGCCCAGGTCCCAGAGTTCATCGCCGGGACGGAAGAACAAGGTGGCTTCGGGCGGGTTTGTTAGGCGGATCTGCTTTTCCTGCCCGGAATGTTGCCACGAATATCGTGCAAGGGGTGTTTTCCATGCGACGATTTCCGCGCCATGGGCCATGCACGTGCACGACAGCCACGCGATCACCCTCAGGATCCGTTTCATCGGCAGCTAATGGCAGAAATCCCATGGGTCCGCAAACGCGGAAATTGGAGGGCAAACCAAGGTGGCCACACTTGCGATATGCACCAAGAGCCAAGATTTTTGTCCGGAACTGATTGCTGATCGGATCAACGGTCAAGATCCGCATTGGGCCAAACCTTGTGCAGTGCATCCTTGTAGGCCTGCTTATCCTGATCTTGAACGACTGGAATTCCGACGGCCATGTTTTTGGACATCAGATGAACGTGGAGTGCGTAGCCGTCTTTTCCGCACTTCAAAACGGGGAAATCCTGCTCAAGCCCGCTCTGGATTGACATTTTCCTTGAAAAACAGACATTAATAAGCGATTCTTCAAGGATGATTTCAAGGGTTGAGCTACTTGGGCGCATTGAAACGGCATTGGGAAGGAGCCGGATCGTGGCGTTGCTGGGGCCCCGGCAATCCGGCAAAACCACCTTGGCACGGGAGTTGGCGTCAGGCCGGGATTCGGTAATTTACGATTTGGAGGATCCGGTGGATGGGGCGAAGTTGGCGCTTCCCAAGGAAATGCTGGGTTCCCATGGCGGTCTGGTGGTGCTGGACGAGATCCAATTGCGGCCCGACTTGCTGCCTGTGTTGCGGGTTTTGGCGGACCGCCAGCCCTTGCCCGCGAGGTTTCTCCTGCTCGGAAGCGCGAGTCCGGACTTGCTGCGAGGAGCTTCAGAGTCGCTCGCGGGACGGGTGGAGTTCATCGATGTGACGGGCTTCAATCTTGCTGAGGTTGGATTTGAAGCCCAACAACGACTCTGGGTGCGAGGCGGATTTCCTTTGGCGTTTCTGGCCGATCACGATGCGGACAGCCTGGCGTGGCGGAATGGATTCATCCGCACGTTTCTGGAGAGGGACTTGAGGCAGTTTGGAATTGGCACGCCGCCGGAAGCCATGCGGCGCCTGTGGCAAATGATCGCCCACCATCACGGCGGGGTGTGGAACGCGGCGGAGTTTGGCCGCTCGCTCGGCGAGTCCGCCGCCAGTTCTCGCCGCCATCTCGATGTGCTCGCCGGAGCTTTCGTGGTGCGATTGCTTCAGCCCTGGTTTGAGAACATGGGGAAACGCCTCGTCAAACATCCGAAAGTGTATGTCAGGGACAGCGGATTGTTGCACGGCCTGTTGGGTTTGGAGCATCTCGACGCACTCCGCGGTCACCCGAAATGCGGAGCTTCATGGGAAGGCTTTTGCATCGAACAGATCCTCGCCGCGAATCCCGGAGCCCAGGCGTTTTTCTGGGCAACCCATGCCGGCGCGGAATTGGACCTGCTCCTGATACAAGGCAACCGCAGGACCGGATACGAATTCAAATACACCGAAACGCCCCGCACCACGAAATCGATGCATGCGGCGATCGCAGACCTCAATCTCAACGAATTGTTGGTCGTTCATCCGGGCAGCGCGTCATTCCCGATGGGGGAGAAAATCCATGCCAGGCCACTGTGCGAGGTGATCGGGTGATGCGTCATTATTTCACCCATTCCAAGAAAATCGCGATTGAGCGGGTCTGGAATTCATGAGTGGGGAGGATGCGTGGGGAGTGTTTCGGAGGTGCGGATTTCCACGGATTTCACAATGTTGTCCGATCTCGGCGAGGCGCTCGGTGGTTTCCGTTTGAAGGCGGATGGGAGCTTGGAAACGGTCGATGAAAATCCCGCCGGGCGAATCGAAAGGGTGAAGACATTGATGGGTGGCCCTTGATCCGCCGCCTCGCGCCTCTCCAAGACCGCTCTCCTACGGGGCGCATGCGCGCTTGAAACCGCCAAAGTTTGTTAGCTGGGGCAGACCCTGACGATTATTCTCAGTGGGCAACTCGCTCAGGCCCATCGATTCTCCACCTGCCGGATTCATGTTCCATCTCTTCCCTGACGCCTTCGGGAAGATCATGCACATTTGTCCAATAGATGATTGTCCTCGGGATTCGATTCATGTCCCAGGTATCCAAATACGCCTTCCCGTTGCGAATACCTGCGAAGCTAATTGAATGCATCGAACCACAACTATCCTTGCTCCCAGCTTTCTTAATAAAGGCTACTCCCGACAATCGAATTCCGTTTGCGCGGACGTAGAAATAGCTGGAAACAAGGCTCCCCACTGCAAGCGTGCATCCGGCCAAGATTAGCCACTTCTTCATTTTTGCAGAACAGCGTTTCGGTTCAACGGCAAAGGCTGGCGATTTGAATCAGCTCCGGCAAGGGTGGAAAAAGCGGATTCCATGGCCTTTGCAAGAGCTTTGCAGGGGGGCGTGCGTAGGCGCATTCGTGAGAATGCGTGGGGATGGCACGCGGCTTATGCCGGCGGGCGGGACTCGCTCTCCGCGTTGTCACCAACGCGCCTACACCGGTCTGGTGACGCTCACCGTGTTTTCGTATCCGGTGGAGGAGGAGACGGGATCCGGGTTTTTTTGACTCCCATGGGGTTCGGGAGGGCGAAAGTGAGACATTTTGTCCCAAAATGGGGGTTTTGCATGCACGGAGGCGGGTTTTTCATGGCGGGGATGGGTCCGTGCATGCGGGAGGGCGGGTTTTCCTTGGCGGGGACGGGTTCCCGCACGCGGGAGATGGGTCTCGGCGTGGCGGGGAGAGGTGATGTGGGGACGGATCGTCCCCACGACGGGCTGGGACGGATCGTCCCAGCCACGGTGATTCCGCTCACTGGAGGTCGAGGGAGCGCTGGATGGAGCGCAGGATGTCCTCGCGTCCGCTGCGGTGGAGCGAGGAGCTGACGAGGACTTCGGGATCGGACTGGATGAGGCGGGCGAGGGTTTCCTGGAAGAGGGTGATGGAGGCGCGGGTCTTGGCGGGGGATTGTTTGTCCGCCTTGGTGAAGATGAGGGAGAAGGGGGCTCCGGTGTTTTCGAGCCAGGAGATGAATTCGAGGTCGATCTGCTGCGGCTTGTGGCGAGAGTCGATGAGCACGAAGACGCGGCGGAGGTTTTCGCGTTGTTCGAGGTAGTCGCCGACGAGTTCGAGGAAATCGAGTTTCTCGCCTTTCGAGGTTTTGGCGAAGCCGTATCCGGGGAGGTCCACGAGGCTCCACCGTTCGTTCATCAGGAAGAAGTTCAGCAGGCGGGTCTTGCCAGGGGTGGCGGAGACTTTGGCGAGCGCTTTCTGGTTGGACAACATGTTGATCATCGACGACTTGCCGACGTTTGACCGGCCGATGAAGGCGAACTCGGGGTGGGCCCAATCCGGGCAGCCCGACAATCCCTTGGCGCTGGTGATGAAGGTGGCGGACTTGATTTTCATGGAGCGGAGGATTGGAAACGCGGGGCCTGCGGGGCAATCCCGGATTTTCAGGGAATGTGGAGCGGCCCGCCTTCGACCTTGCGCGGGAGGCCGCGAAGGGCTTTCCTCGCCGCCGACCCACACCGGACATGGTGAAAATCCGTTTCTCATACCTGCTCCAGCTTCTTCCGGCGCTCGCCTTGTTTTCCTGCGTGCCGCCGAAGGCGGTGGTGGTTCAGGAAGAGCCGATCAAGAAGCAGCCGGAGCCGGAGGTGGCGATGACCGAGCCGAATCTGCCGCCGCCGGCGGATGACCCAATCCGCCTGCCGGACAACATCATGTCGATGCCGGGCGATGAAGAGTTCAAGCCTTCCGTTCCCACACCCTCGCCGATCAATCCGCTGCCCGGATCGATCAATGTGAGGCCGCCGACGGAGCCGCCCGCGCGGCCGAAGCCGAAGACGGAGGAGGAGTAGGATTGTATTTTTCCTGCGGCAGAGAGCAGGGGAGGATTCGCCGGGTTTCGTATCCGGATGAGGCTGGCGCATGGCTGCCAATGGAATTGAAGATATGATCTTCATGGTTCGGTGAAAAAGGGCTTTGATTTCGAATTCCTGCTGATTATCAAGCCCGTACGCCATCACGTAGTTCCCTCCGGGAGCGATTGTGACATGATCTTCGCATCAGCGGCCTTGCAACGCCGTCTCTCCCCCCTTCCTAATTCCCCCGAGATGAGACTCCTTGCCCATGGTCCGGCTTTGTACGGACGTGTTTCCGCCGTGAACGGTTCGTCCGCGCGGCAGGAGTCTGTTGTCTGCGGATCATCCGGGGAAAAGTGGCTTCGGCCGTTGGGTGGAAGTTTTGATCTTTCCGCATGGATTCACCGGGTTGCGGGCCGGTTTTTAGAAAAAACACGCGCGGATATTGTCCTTGAAAGTTCATTCGGCCGGTCCTACCAGCCGCTGGTCCCGTCGTTCCGGCTCTTGCCGGGATGCGGCCAGACGAACTTGTCACTGGCATGAAACGCGCTTTTTACAACTTGACCTCATAGCTCCGAATTGGTTTTAGTGCATTAACGCGCTAAATGACCAAGGGCGGCAGCGTAAGAAGCATTCGAATTCGCCCCTGATTGTTCGCCGGAAAAACCCAACCCCACACCGGACATGACGAACTGAGATTTCTGAAATTCCCCCACCTTACAGATCCATCCCCCCACCCCCCGTCCCCCCATGACACCTCCTGCTGAAGCGAAAGCTTTTGAGAAAAGGGCGTCCCTCCCCCGGAGCACTGTTTCTCAGACTATTTCGACGCCGCCCGTTCGCGGCGTTACCGAAGCGCCGCATCCCGGCGGCCTTCCCTCAAGGTCGCGAACCGATTCTCCGCGACTTGCCCGTTCATCCAAGGCTCCCGTAGAGCGTCATTTGGTGAGCGCCGGCCCGGTTCCCCGCTGGAAGCGCACGCTTGATCTGCTCTGCATCCTGATCAGCCTGCCGATTACCCTGCCCACCATGGCGATCGTCGCCGCATGGATCAAAATCGTGTCCCGCGGACCCGCTTTGTTCCGCCAGGAACGGATCGGCCGGAATGGCAAACATTTCGTTCTCTACAAGTTCCGCAGCATGAAACTGAATGCGGACACCAGCCGGCATTCCCGGCATTTCAGACATCTGGTCAGCTCCGACAGCCCGATGGTGAAGCTGGACCTGCTGTGCGACTCGCGCCTGCTTCCGGGCGGTTGTTTCCTGCGTGCCGCGGGATTGGATGAACTTCCCCAGCTTCTCAATGTCCTTCGCGGCGAGATGAGCTTGGTGGGTCCCCGCCCGTGTTTGCCGGAGGAATATCACTTTTTCACGCCGCGCCAGCGTGAGCGCTTCGAGGTTCTGCCCGGATTGACCGGAATCTGGCAGGTGCACGGCAAGGGAGTCTCCACGTTCAGTGAAATGAATGCCATGGACACGCTCTACGTGCGCCGCTCTTCCGCAAGGCTGGATCTCGGGATCATGCTGCGCACGCCGTTCGCCCTGCTGCGGCAGATGAAGGAGGCGTTTCTCCAGTCCATCGGCCATGGGCCCGCCACGGCGTTTGAGTCTTCCGAACGAGCGGCCCTCACCGGAATCAACTCCCCGCCGACGGGTTGAGTTCGATGAGCACCTCGGTCTCGATCGGGATCGCCGGTTACGGATACTGGGGTCCGAACCTCGCCCGGAACTTCGACAGCCTGCCGGGGGCGGAGCTTGTCGCCGTGTGCGACCCGAATCCGGCTCGTTTGGTGCATCTGAGGAAAACCAACCCGGGCGTCCAACCCTTCGCGGAATTCCATGAAATGCTGGCCGACCCGCGGATCGACGCGGTGGCGGTGGCAACTCCGGTGGCGACCCACCACAATCTCGCAAAGGCCGCGCTGATGGCGGGCAAGCATGTGCTCGTCGAAAAACCGATGGCCGGCTCCGTGGAGGACTGCCGGGACTTGATCGAAACCGCCGCATTCCACGGGCTGACTTTGATGGTCGGCCACACCTATCTCTATTCCGAAGCGGTCCGCAAAATTCTCGAAATCATCGCCAGCGGAGACATCGGGGAAGTCCGCTACGTCAACTGCCAGCGGCTGAACCTCGGGCTCTATCAGCAGGACATCAATGTCGCCTGGGATCTCGCCCCACACGATTTGTCGATCATCCTGAGGGTGATGGGAACCTTGCCAAACACGGTGAACTGCCAGGGAAACGCACACGTCAACCCCGAGGTGGAGGACGTCACGAACATCTCGCTCGGTTTTCCCGGACGGGGATTCGCCACGATCCAGAGCAGTTGGCTGGAGCCGCGCAAGGTGCGCCAGATGACCTTTGTCGGCACGAAAAAGATGATCATTTACGACGATCTTGAACCTCTCGGGAAACTCCGGATTTACGACACGCGGGTCGACTGCCCGCCGCACTACGACAGTTTCGCCGCCTTCCAGTATTCCTATCATTACGGGGAATGCCGGATTCCTCATTTGGCGCAGACCGAACCGCTGCACCGGATGTGCGGGCATTTCGTGGATTGTATCCGGAGCAAGACCCGCCCGGAAACCAGTGGTGAGGACGGCATGGAAGTTGTCCGGATTCTCGAAGCCTGTTCCGAATCCCTCCGAATGCGCGGCGGTCCGGTGAGTCTTCCGGGGCCTGACATGCCGCCTTTGCCTACGGAACGCGGGATGACCGCCGCGTTGTGAAACGATGACCGCCGATACCTCCAGCACCTTGAGAATCGCCGACGATGTCCGGCTCGGCCGCGGCGTGGTCATGCATGCGTTCGTGAATCTCTACGGCTGTGTGATCGGTGATGAAACCCGGATCGGTTGTTTTGTCGAAATCCAGCGCGGCGTGGAAATCGGCGCGCGTTGCAAGATCTCAAGCCACACATTCATCTGCGAGGGCGTGACCTTGGAAGACGAGGTGTTCGTGGGCCATGGCGTCATGTTCACCAACGACCGGCTGCCGCGCGCCACCGACGCCGAAGGGTTGTTGTTAGGCGATGGGAAGTGGAAACTCGAACCCATCCTGGTGAAACGGGGTGCTTCCATCGGATCCGGCTGCACGATTCTGCCGGGCCTCGTCATCGGCGAGAATGCGATGGTGGGCGCGGGCAGCGTGGTGACCTCGGATGTCCCCGCAGGTGCCACCGTGGCCGGCAACCCCGCCAGGCCGGTAATTTCTAACAAGCCTGCATCCGCCTGATGATACCATTTGTGGACATGACCGCGAGACACGCTCCCATCCGGGAGGAGTTGATCCGCGTCATCACGGAAGTGGTGGATTCCGGAAACTACGTCGGCGGTAGATTTGTCGAGGAATTCGAGCGGAACTTCGCGGCATACTGCGGAACTGGTCATTGTATCGGAGTCGGCAGCGGCACCGAGGCCTTGTGGCTGACGATGGCCGCGATGGGTGTGGGCCCGGGGGATGAAGTGATCACCTCGCCGATGACTTTCGCCGCCACGGTGGAGGCGATCTGCCTCACCGGAGCCAAGCCGGTTTTCGCGGATATTGATGAGAGGACCTACACGTTGGATCCCGAGGCTTTTGCAAGGGCGATCACCCCGAAGACCAAGGCGGTGATTCCGGTGCATCTTTTCGGGCAACCCGCGGCGATGGATGCCATTTTGCGAATCGCCGGTGAGCGCGGAATCCGCGTGATCGAGGATGCCGCCCAAGCCCATGGTGCAGAATATTTCGGACGCAAGGCGGGAGCGATGGGTGACGCGGGATGTTTCAGTTTCTACCCCAGCAAGAATCTCGGCGCGATGGGTGAGGCCGGAGCGGTGGTCACACACGATGATGATCTGGCGATGAAGCTCCGCATGCTGCGCGATCATGGACAAACCGGGAAAAACCGCCACACGCTGGTGGGGTGGAACAGCCGCCTGGATGCCATTCAAGCCGCCGTGCTTGGCGTGAAGCTCCGATATCTGGATCGTGACAACCGCCTGCGCCGGGATCTCGCGATGCGATATCATCAAAAACTCGCGGGTTTGCCGGATCTTTTGCTGCCCCGCGTCATCGAGGGCGGCGGTCATGTTTATCATGTGTATGCCCTTCGAGTTTCAGACCGTCGTTCGCTGTTGGAAGCATTGGAAGCCGCGGAGATCGGCTTTGGCATCCACTATCCCACTCCGGTGCATCTGCAGCCCGCGTATCGTTCCCTCGGGCATGAGTCCGGAGATTTCCCGGTTGCGGAACGCTGCGCCTCGGAGTTTGTTTCCCTTCCGATTTATCCCGAGTTGAACTACGCGCAGACCTCGCAAGTCATCGATGCGATCCGCTCCTGTGTGGGCGTTTGTGTGAACGCCTGAACCGGGCAGCCTGACTGCTGAACATTCACTTTCCCCTCATTCGTTTCCCCCCTCTTCTTCCAATGCAAAAGTCCCAACCTCAAGCTGCCAAAGGCGGGTTCAGCGTGCACGATGTCCTTTTCGTGCTCTTCAAGCACAAGTGGATGATCCTCGTGCTTTCGTTGATCGGCCTGCTCGCAGCCGCGGCGGTTTACCGGAACCGCAAACCGCTCTTCATGTCGGAATCAAAGTTGCAGGTGCTCTACGTGCTGCAACGGGAGAACGATGACTCATTTCAGAAGCAATCCACACCCGGCCAGGAACCTCTGAACTCGGTGATCGGCCCTGAAATGGACGTGCTGATGAGCGTGGATGTCGCCATGGCCGCCGCTGAAAAGGTGGGAGTGGCGAGGATTCTTCCCCTGGCGGGGCCCGGAGCCACCGCTTCGGATGCGGCCAATGTGATTCTGGCGGATTTCAAGGTGGGCCCCGGCCTTGGCAGCAACGTGCTGCACCTCGCTTATTCGAATGCGAAGCCGGAACTCGCGAAGGAGATTCTCGAGGCGTTGATGTCCAGTTATTTCGACAAACATATCATGCTGCATCGCTCGGCCGCGAACTTCGAATCGATTGCCGCCCAGACGAACGAGGCGGAGAAACGTTTCAAGGCCACAGTGGAGGAGTTGAACAAACTTCGCGGTGAATCCGGCATCCTGTCTCTCGCCAGCGCCAACAGCGAGATGGAATCGACCAAGGCGAGGATCAAGGAGGAATTGACCGCCGCGGAAGCCGAATACGCCGAACAGGAAGCGGCACTCAATACGATCGAAAAGGCTATTGAAAAGAGCACCGCGGATACGGAAAAGGCCAATGCCGAAAAGGCGAACAATCAGAAAGGCCAGTTGGCTCCTGCGACCGTGGTCACGGAATACAAGACACTGGTGGATCTGCTCGGTTTCCTTCAAAAGCGCCAGTTGGACCTTCAGGTGAAATTCAAGTCCGGAAACCGCTTGCTGGAATTGAATCAACAACAGATGCGCGGCTACGAAGCGAAGCTGCGCGAACTTGTTTCGAAATATCCTTCCCTTGCCCAACAGGTGGAGGTGGAGACTCCGGGAGGCAAGGCCTCCGGGGCGCCGGACCGGACCCGTCTTGCCGCGCTCAGCGCCAAGATTGATTACTTCAAGAGCAGCCTGAAAGCGATCGAGGAACAGTTTCGCGAACAATACAAGGTGGGCCTCAAGATCGAAGAACTCGAAAGGCGCAAGGGGATCGAGGAATCCGCCTACAGGTCGCTGGAGGAGAGGCTCCGGCTCGCCGAAATCGACAAGCAGATCCTCAAGCAATCGCAGATGCCGAACATCAACGTGGTGCAGAACCCCACGGTCCCGCTGAAATCCTATGACGAAAAGACCACCAAGATCATCCTCGGTCTCGCAGGCGGCGGGGTCGCAATGGGTCTCGGTCTCGCGTTTCTGATCGAGATGTTGTTCAGCCGCAAGGTGAACCGGCCGATTGAAATCCAGACCCGTCTGCAGCTTCCGCTCCTGCTTTCCATTCCCTACGTCCGCAGGAAGGAACGCGGCGGGCTTTTGTTAGGTCATGAAACCGCGGTCCCGCGGATCGGCAGCGGTGATGAGCCCACCACGGCCATGACGGTGGTCGATGAGGCGCCGTTTGAAAACCCGAACCGCAAGCTCGGGCATTTCATCCTTCCGTATTCGGAAACCATCCGTGATCGCATCATCTTCAACTTCGAGATCAACAACCTGACGCACAAGCCCAAGCTGGTGGCAGTCACCGGCCTGTCGGAGGGTGCGGGCGCCTCCACAGTCGCCGCGGGACTTGCGAAATCGTTTTCGGAGATTCCTGGAACCAAGGTTTTGTTAGTGGACCTCAGTTCCTTCCATCCCGAGGACAATCCCTTGTTCGGCGAGATTCCCCGGCACTCGCTCAATGGCGCGCTGCATCTGGCGCGCAATACGAAGTTCCGCGAGAATCCGCAGAATCTCTACTATGCCAGCGCCACGGCGCGCCGGGACGAGACCGGGCTCACCACATTCTCGCCGGTGCACTTGTATGAACTCATGCCGCATCTTCAGGCCAGCCAGTATGACTACATCGTCTTCGACATGCCTCCGGTGGATCAAACCAGCCGCACGCTGACCATGGCCGGCCTCATGGACAAAGTCCTCCTGGTTCTGGATGCGGAAAACACCAGCAGGGACGGGCTCATGTGGGGATACTCCGAATTGGTCAAAGGCCGCGCGGATGTTTCCTGCATCTTCAACAAGACACGGTCCCACGTGCCTGGCTGGTTGCTCGGTGAAAGCTGAAGTGCCTGCGCTTCGCTGAAACGACCGACGATTTCACATCCTGAGAGAATGCCACAACGGAATCCCGTTTCCGCCCCCCACGTCCTGGTAGGCGCCCCACAAGGCCCGCTGGTCCGCGCGTATTTCAGACTCAAGCCTTTCATTCCGCGAAGTCTCCGATGGATCATGCGCAGGGTGCGCATTCCCGGCATCATGCGGCGTAGCGCGGGCATCTGGCCCATTGACGAATCCGCGTGTCTGAAACCGGAGGATTGGCCCGGTTGGCCGGATGGCAAGGATTTCGCGCTGGTGTTCACCCATGATGTCGAATCCGAGGAAGGTCTTGGTGGAGTCAGGGCGCTCGCCGAGTTGGAAATGAGTTTCGGACTTCGATCTTCCTTCAACTTCATCCCCGAAGGCTCCTACAAGGATCCCGAACAACTCCGGCTCTGGCTTGAAGGGAATGCGTTCGAAGTCGGTGTTCACGATCTGAATCATGACGGGCATCTTTACGAATCCCGCGAGAGTTTCAGTGAGAAGGCAAAGAGCATCAACGGCTATCTCGGCAAGTGGGGCGCGGTGGGATTCCGCTCGGGATTCATGCTGCGCCAGTTGGACTGGCTGCATGATCTCAACGTGCTCTATGACACCTCGACTTTCGATACGGATCCATTCGAGCCGCAGCCCGAAGGCTCGCAGACGATTTTCCCTTTCCACGTAAAGCCGCCCGCCAATGTTCAGGGGCCAGGATATGTGGAGCTTTCCTACACGCTTCCGCAGGACTCGACACTGTTCCTGCTGTTGCGTGAGAAGACGCCGGAAATCTGGAAGCGCAAGCTGGATTGGATCGCCATGCACGGCGGGCTCGCCTTGGTGAACATTCATCCCGACTATATTGACTTTTCGGGAAGTGGAAACTCCTCGCACTATCCGTCATCCCTGCTGAAGGAGTTCCTCGAATACATCCGCTCCAATTACGAAGGAAGATATTGGAATCCTCTGGCGCGCGAACTCGCCCTATGGTATAGAAATCTCCAGCCGTCCACGGATGGCTCATC
>DAISZP010000050.1:0-16529 GCA_036824745.1 Luteolibacter sp. | reverse complement strand
GGGAACGCCATGGAACTGAGGGTTTTGGCGGAAGAATGAACCCAATCGCTCAGATCCCCCTGAATCATCGGCTGTCCGTTTGCAATTTCGCCGGATCGCGATAGAGTCCGCGGACTTTTGCCCACCCCATGCCCGCCGCCCCCAAGAAACACATTCTCATCGTCGGAGCAGGACCCGGCGGACTCACCGCAGGAATGCTGCTCGCCCACCGCGGGTTCCGCGTCACCATTGTGGAGAAAAACGACCATGTCGGCGGGAGGAACTCGGAGCTGAAATTCGACGGCTTCTCCTTCGATGTGGGCCCCACGTTCCTCCATCAGAAGTTTTGTTTGGACGAGATTTTCCAGGAAACGGGGAGCAAGGCGGAGGATCACCTCGAATTCGTCAACCTCAGCCCGATGACGAGGCTGACCTGGGGCGACACCTCGCTGCACACCTACAGCGACATCTCGCGCATGGAGAGCGAGATCGAGCGCGTGTTTCCCGGCAGCAAGGAGGGCTTCCAGCGCTACATGAACGAGCAGGCGGGCAAGTTTCAACGGATCTATCCGTGCCTGCAGCGGCCCTATCAGACGCTTTCCTCCTACCTCAGCCCGAACCTGCTGCGCGCGCTGCCCGACGTGCTGACGACCCGCAGCGTGCACGACATCCTCGGCGAGTATTTCCACGACGAGCGCCTCAAGCTGGCCTTCACCTTCCAGGCGAAATACCTCGGCATGTCGCCGTGGCACTGCCCGGCGCTGTTCAGCATCCTGTCGTTCACCGAATACCGCTTCGGTGTCTATCACGTGCAGGGCGGGCTCAACCGGATCTCGCACGCGATGGCGGATTGTTTCGGAAAACTCGGCGGCGAGCTACGGCTGGAGTCCCCGGTGGAACGACTGCTTTTCCGCGGCAAGGACGTCACCGGCGCCCAGCTCGCGAACGGCGAAACGATCATGGCGGACGCCGTGGTGATGAACGCCGACTACGGCCACGCCGCGACGAAACTCTTCGGCCATCACAACCAGAGCGACAAGCAGATGCGCCGCCGCAAGTTCTCCTGCTCCACCTTCATGCTCTACCTCGGAGTGGACGGGATCTATCAGGACGAGCCCCACCACCACATCCTCTTCGCGGACGACTACAAGGCGAACGTCGCCGACATCCAGAGCGAGCGCATCGTTTCCGACGACATGTCGGTGTATGTCAGAAACTCCTGCGTCATCGATCCACACGTAGCCCCCGCGGGGAAATCCGGCCTCTACGTGCTGGTGCCCACAATCAACGCGCGCCACGGATTCGACTGGGAAAACCACAAAGAGGAATACGCGGACAAGGTGCTGCGCCGCATCGAGCAGCGCACCGGGATGAAGGACCTGCGCCAGCGGATCGTTTCCAAGCGCATCATCACGCCGCAGGACTGGCAGAGCCAGTCGGTCTATCTGGGAGCCACCTTCAACCTCGCCCACACGCTCGGCCAGATGCTCTACCTGCGCCCGCACAACCGCTATCAGGGATTCAACAACTGCTACCTCGTCGGTGGCGGCACTCATCCGGGCAGCGGATTGCCGACGATCTACGAATCCGGCCGCATCAGCGCCAACCTCATCTGCGAGCAGTTCCACGTGCCCTATCATCCGGTCGATCTCGCGTCCGAATACCTGCGCTCGGCATGAACGCCCTCGACTTCGCCCGCCTCTTCCGCTCGATCCTCTCATCCCGCGCCGAAGTGAATCCGGCGGAGATCGAGCGCATGGGGCTGCTGGCGGTGAAGATCGCGCAGATGTATGCGGTCCGCTCGGATTTGTTAGGTGAGGAGAAGTGCCTCGCGCTCTCGCGGCTGCTCCAGCGGACAAGCCCGCTCACGACGGGCGAATTCGACAGGCGCTGGAACGAACTCGCTCCACCGGCGCTGGTCGAGGCGCTGGGAAAACCGGACCCCGTGCCGATGGCGGCGGCCTCACTCGGCCAGGTCCACCGCGGCACGCTGCGGGATGGAAACAAGGTGGTCGTGAAGCTTTCCAAGCGCGATGCGAAGGACGCGTTTCTCCGCGATGTGGCACAATTCCGCCGCATGCTCAAGGTCGCGTTGTTTTTCTATCCGAAACTCGAACGGCTCGCCGATCCGATCGACGCGCTGGAGACCGTCGAGCGCCAGACGCTTCGCGAGATGGACTTCACCTGCGAGATCAGCGGAGCCGAACGGCTCGCCACCCTCGCCGCCGAGCGAGTGGACGAGCTTCCCCACCTGCGGAAGCTCAAGTTTCCGGAGTATTTCCGCGAGTTCAGCCACGACAGGTTGCTCGTCAGCGGATTTGTCGAGGGCAGCACCCTCAACGACTGGCTCGACGCCGGGGAACTGCCTTACGAGGCCTTGCTCGATCTCTTCCGCATCCACGGCTACTTCCTCTTCATCCGCGGAGCATTCCACGGCGACCTCCATCCGGGAAACGTCATCTGGCGGGATGGAAACTTCTGGTTTCTCGACAACGCGAACATCGAGAAGGTCCCGCCGGAATTCGGCCGCGGGATTTTCCGGATGCTGGTTTTGTTAGGTGAAGGTGACCTCGCGCGCGCCGCAAACGAACTCGCCGCGCTCTCGCTCCATCCCCTGCCCTCTTCCAAACTCGCGGAGTTCCATTCCAACTTCGCCACGCTCTATCAAGACTTCGCCGGCAAGACCGTTTCCGAAACGAGCCTCACCAACCAGATGATGGCCACGGTGAAGATGGCCGTGCACTCCGGCATCACGTTCCCGCGAGGCGCGTTCCCTTTCATCAAGAGCCTGATGTATCTGGACGGCATGGTCCTGCGCGCCGCGCCGCAGGCGAAGCTGCTCCAGGACGTCGCGCGTTTCTCAGGGGATTTCTCCGCGCCCGGTTAGATCGCTCAAAACGGCACCTCGTCGTCGAAGTCGTTGTCGTTGCGGAGGTCCGCCATGTCGGGCTCGGCGTCGGAGGGGGCGGATTGGCCGCCGGCGGGTTGGATTTTCCAAGCGGAGAGGTTCACGTAGTATTTGCCGTTGTATTCGTTGCCGCGGATGTCGAAGCTGACCTGCACGTCCTGTCCGACCTTGAACTTGTCGAGCAGCGCGCACTTGTCCTTCACCACCTCGAACTTGAGGTCCTGCGGGTATTTGTCCACGGCGGTGGTGACGACGAATTCGCGCTTGGTGAAACCACTGGAAAAATTCTGGGTTTCGTTGATGACTTTGATTTTCCCGCTGGCCTCGTACATGCGCGAGTTTTTCCCGATGGCCCGGCTTGTCAATCCCGCGGCGGGGCCGGGCTAGAGTCCGCGGAGTTTTTTCTGTCCGGCGATCCATTCCTGGTCGGCCTCGGAGAGCCTGGATTCCTGGGTTTTGCAGCGGGTGCCGTCCGGCTGGATGAGGGTGAGCGTGCCGTTGGAGTATCCGGTGAGTTTGGCGAAGACCTTGCGGCCCTTGCGGTCGCTCCATTCGCGGTATCCTTTTTTCACGAGGCCGGATTTCCACGAATCGTATGCGGCGGCGCACGAGGCTTCGCCTTGTCTGATGAGGCCCCAGGTGTAGTCGGATTCGCCGCGCTTGTATCCACGGTAGCGACCGATGACCTCGCCGCTGGGGTTGAGGAGCAGGAGGTTTGGAGCGCCGAGAATCTTGTAGCGTTTCTTCAGGCTGGCGACGTAGTTCTTCGAGACGGCGCGCCGGGATTCTTTCTCGCGGAGGTCGATGTCCGGAGCGTTGACGTAGTCGTTTTCTCCGAAGTTCGAATCGACCTTGAGCCGCACGAGTTTCTCGTTTGCCCAGGCGGCAAAGTCCTCGCGGTTGAACAATTCCTGAGAGAGCGCCTTGCACATGGGACTGGTCTTCGAGTCGGTGAACCAGATGAGCAGCGGCTTGCCTTCGTGGATGGCGCGTTGTTTGGCGATGGTCTCGCTCATTTCCCACGGACCCTGGCGCTTGGGAGCGGAATCGAGGACATCGGAGAGTTCAGGAATCTCCGCCTCCGGGTTGTCCATGTCCGTGTAAACCGTTTCCTCCTCGGGAGTGATGGCGATCTTGCCGGGCGTCTGGGGCTGATTGGCATTGCCGCCGGGAGTGACGGGGATGCCGGCGTCACCATTGCTGGTGCGGACCAGGGGTTTTCCCGTGGGTCCCACCGGGTTGACCTGCTCGCCGAGCTCGACCTTGCCGGTCTTCGCGCAGGAAACCAGGAGCATCAGGACGGCGGTGGATGAAATGAGGATCCGTGGTTTCATGGCATCATTCCTTCAAACGAACGGGAGTGCCGCAATGGGTGCAGCGGAACCAGCGGAACACGAGGATCTGGCAACAGAGCGGCAGCACGTATCCGAGGAAACGGATGTGATGGGCCTTCGAGTTCTTCAAGTGGGAGCGGTGGACGAACAGCTTCTGCCCGCAGATCCGGCAGGCGCCGTTCAAGCCCCACAACATCCAGGCGATTCCGAAGAGGGGCAGCAGCACGGGCACCGCGAGCAGCCAGCCGGGAACCCACGAGAAGGTTTCCGGTTTCTCGGCTGATAGTAGAAGCAGCGCGGCTGATAGAAGCGACAGCGGGATCATGAAGATGAGCACCAGGGTGACCAGCGCTCCCAGATAGATCTTCACCGGGCTGTTGTGCAAAACGCCGCGGATGTACCAGCGGGAGCTGGGGTCCTTGCCCTTGTTGGTTTCCGAACGCGGAGCGCGCAACAAGGCCACGCGGTCGTTGGCGGGAGAGGTTTTCACCGCCGCTGTGCGCACGAGCGGAGACGGAGCCTCGTCCATCGTGCGGACCCGCGAGGTATCGATCTCCAATCGCGAACCCGGGCTGGCATCGGCGATCTGGACGTATCCGGATGCGGATGAGACTTTGGGTTGTTTGAACTTCGGCAGCCTGGCTTCCACGCGGACATCGAGATCGCCCGAATAGCGGTTCAGCAGGATGCCGGCGGGGATGTCGGAAACTCCGAGCTGGTTCTCCATCAGAACGCGGGCGGGAAGCGGGATCGCGAATGGAGCAGCCGCCAGCATGGAGACGACCTCCGGAGTCTGTTCGTAGTTCACCGGCATGGCCGGGGATTTCTCCGACTCCTCCACGACGCCGACCATTTCACGCGCGGAACTGATCCACTTTTCCACCGACGAGCGGCCCGGAGCGCGTTTCGAGATCTTGAGGATGTTGTTGGCCCGCTCCAACTCGCGTGCAAGGTCGTCCACGCCAGCCTTGGCGAGTGATTCGGCGCTGCGGAAACCCGCCGCTTCGAGGAGTTCGAGCGAGGCTTTTCCGATGCCGGGGATGGACAGGAGTTCGGCCATGTGGGTCTTTTCGTCCGCGCTGCGACTCTAGTGGGCGCGGCGACCTTGGCAAGTGGTCATGCCAGAGCTGCCAGCATCTCTCCAAGCTGGACAAGTTTGGCCTGCCAATCCGCGAGGCGCGCCTTTTCCTGCTCGACCACTTCCGGCGGCGCGCGGTCCACGAAGCTGGCGTTGCCGAGCTTGCCCTCGCATTTCTTCACCTCGATTTTGATCTTCTCGATCTCCTTCGAGATGCGGACGCGCTCGGCCTCCACGTCGATGAGTCCTTCCATCGGCAGATAGATTTCACCAACCGGAGTGAGTGAAACGGGAGTGCCTTTCGGCGCTTCGTAGGAGGCGTCGATGTCGATCTGCCCGGCGCCACAAAGCAGGGCAAGCACCTTGGTTTCCGGAGCGAGCCAGGCGGCGGCAGCTTTGACCACGAAGCGCACGTCCTTGCGGGTGGCCACGTTGTATTCGATCTTCAGGTTGCGGAGGCGGGCGGCGGTTTCGTAGATCGCCTCGGCGCGCGACTTGGCTTCGGAGGCGTCGAAGGAAACGAGCGGCTCAGATGGCAGCGCCTTCTGCATGACGAACTCGCCTTCCTTCACGTAGCTCATGCGCTGCGAAAGTTCTTCCGCGATGTGCGGCATGTACGGGCTGAGCAGTTGGAGGAAACGCGCCATCACGGCATCGAAGGTGCCGAGCGTGGCGTTGCGGGCTTCCACGGTGGCGGTCTCGCGCAGGTCGAGTTTCACCGCTTCGAGGAACTTGCCGCAGAACTCGTTCCAGAGGAAATCGTAGAGCAACTGCGCGATCTCGCCGAAGCGGTATTCCGCGTAGCTGCCCTTCAGATTGGCGGCGAGTTCGTCGAGCTTCGCCATAATGTCGATGTGATAGGGCGGGAACGATGTCAGGTCGCCCAGCTCGACAAGATCCGTGCCGGCCATCTGGCGGAAACGGCATGCGTTGTAGATCTTGTTGGCGAAGTTTCTTCCTTCCTCGACGGACACTTCGTCGAAACGAAGGTCGCTGCCCACCGGCGCGATGCGCAGCAGGCCGAAGCGCAGGCCGTCCGCACCGTATTTCTCCATCAGGTCGATGGGGTCCGGCGAGTTTCCTAACGATTTCGACATCTTGCGTCCCTGCAGGTCGCGGATGATGGACGTGAAGAACACATTCTTGAACGGCAGCTCACCCGCAAAGCGGAAGCCGGCCATGATCATGCGCGCTACCCAGAAGAAGATGATGTCCGGACCGGTGACGAGGTCGGTGGTCGGATAGAATTTCTTCAGCGTCGCGCTGTCCTCACCGAGATCGCTCATGGTGGCGAAAGGCCACAGCCACGAGGAGAACCAGGTGTCCATCACGTCCTCGTCGCGCACCCAGTTCTCCGCGTCGGCGGGTGCTTCGAGTCCCACGTGGATCTCGCCTTTCTCAAAGTCGGACATGTCGAGCGACTCGGCGTTCTTGAGCGCGTCGAGTTTCTCCTTGTGATACCACACGGGGATCTGATGGCCCCACCAGAGCTGGCGGCTGATGCACCAGTCCTGGAGATTTTCCATCCAGTGCGCGTAGGTCTTCGCCCAGCGCTCGGGGCGGAACTTGATGTCGCCGTTCGCCACGGCATCCGCGGCTTCCTTCACGCAGGGATATTTCAGGAACCACTGCATCGAGATGCGCGGTTCGATCGGCACGTGGGCGCGCTCGGAGAAACCGACGTTGTTCTCGTATTCCTCCACCTTGATGAGCAGGCCCATCTCTTCGAGTTTCGCGGCGGCCTTCTTGCGCGCGACGAAGCGGTCGAGTCCGTGAAGGTCCGGGCAGTCCGGGCAGTTGATGTGCGCATCGGGTGTTAGAACGTCGATGATCTCAAGGTTGTGGCGGATTCCGATTTCGAAGTCCGCCTTGTCGTGCGCGGGAGTGATTTTCAGCGCGCCGGTGCCGAACTCGATGTCCACATGATCGTCCGCGATGACCGGGATCTCCGCATGCGGAAACGGACGCTTCACCTTGCGGCCAATGTATTTCGAGAAACGCGGGTCCTTCGGATTCACGGCCACCGCCACGTCGCCCATCAACGTTTCCGGACGGGTGGTGGAGATTTCCAGAAACTCGCCGGGTGCGTCGGCGAGTTCGTATTTCATGAAATACAACTTCGACCGCTGCGGCGTCATGATCACTTCCTCGTCGGACAGCGCAGTTAGAGAAACCGGACACCAGTTGACGATGCGCTTGCCGCGATAAATGAGACCTTCCTTGAAGAGCTCCACAAACACATGGCTCACCCACTTGGTGTAGGCCTCGTCCATGGTGAAGCGCTCGCGGCTCCAGTCGCACGAACAACCGAGGCGCTTGAGCTGCTTGATGATGATGTCGCCGTGCTTGTCCTTGAAGTCCCAGACGCGCTTGAGGAACTCGTCGCGGCCGAGATCGCGGCGGGTTTTCCCCTCCTGCTCGCGCAGCTCACGCTCGACCTTCGCCTGCGTCGCGATGCCCGCGTGGTCGGTGCCGGGAAGCCACAGCACTTCTTTCCCTTCCTGCCGCGCGCGGCGGGCGAGAATGTCTTGGAGCGCGTTGTTCAGAACGTGGCCGAGGTGCAGGATGCCGGTGACGTTTGGCGGCGGAATGACGATCGAATAGGCCTCCTTCGCGGACGAAGGGTCGGCTTCGAAGCATTTTCCGTCGATCCAGGCCGCGTACCATTTGGCTTCGACGGCTTGGGGTTCATAGGCTTTCGCTAACTCGGACATGGGGGCGGATGGATGCCAGAGCGGGCCGGATTTGTCCAGCGTGGGGGATTTCGCACGCCCGCAGCACCTGGCGGGGATTTCCACCAAGCTGCGGGGAACCCCGCGATTTTCGGTTGCGGCACCTCCGGCCAGCCCTCAGACTGCCTTTTATGGCCATGAACTTCCCCTCCCCGATCATCGCCGTTCTTTTCGCCGCGGTCGCCACTTCGCATGCCCTCACCGAGACCGAAATCACCGCGACGGCCCTCGTAGGCAAAACGTTGACCTTCCAGGCCAACAACGGCACCGGCCTGCTCCCGGCGTCCGGCACATGGACCGGCAAGTTCGAGACCAACGCCAACCGCGACTTCTCCATCGCCAACCAGGGCGGCATCGTTTCCGATTATTCGTCGAGATTCACCGCGATCAGCGCGGGCAGCCCCACCATTTTCTCGCTGACGTCGATCTATCAGAACTCGGGCACCACGACGCTCACGCTGACGCTCAGCGGCACCCAAGGGCTTTACACGCTTTCCTGCTTTTTCATCGACACCAGCGGCGGCACACCAACCCCCGTCACCGCCACCCAGGGCGGGACCTTCACCATTGCCGGCGCGGTGGTGAAATTGCCCGAGATCGAAGTGCGGGAAGACGGCGTCAATCTTGCGGACGGAAAGGCGAAATCCGACTTCGGTTCAGTCAAAACCGGTAAAAAAAGCGGCACGAAAACCTACAAGATCACGAACAAGGGCAAGGCGTCCCTCAAGAACATCAAGGTCACCGCCGGCGGCGCCAATCCCGGTGATTTCCTGATCACCAAGCCGGGGGCCGCATCGCTCGCACCCGGCAAGAGCACGTCGTTTACGGTCACCTTCAAGCCCGCCGGAAAAGGCACCCGCAACGCCGCGCTCAGGATCGCCAGCAACGACGCGAACGAGAATCCCTTCGACGTCAAACTCACCGGAACCGGCAAATAGCAGCCCGCGGGCGCGGATTTCCCGAAGACCACCGCATGTCCCGCCAAAAACGGCGCAGGTCCACTCGGGGGTTGCCAGCATTGCCGGGAATTGGCATTGCACTGCGCGGCCGGGACCCCTAGAAACCCGCGTCTTTTTTGTCTTCCACGTCTTCGTTTCATGAAACCGACACTCCTTGTCCTCGCAGCAGGCATGGGCAGCCGTTATGGCGGCCTCAAGCAAATGGATCCGATGGGTCCCAACGGTGAAACCGTTCTCGATTATTCCGTCTATGACGCCATCCGCGCCGGCTTCGGCAAGGTGGTCTTCATCATCCGCGAGGATTTCGCGGAGGCCTTCAAACAAGGCGTCGGCGCGCGCTTCGCGGACCGCATCGAGGTGGACTACGTGTTTCAGAAACTCGACGACCTGCCGGAAGGATTCGGCATCCCGGAAGGCCGCCAGAAGCCATGGGGCACCGCCCACGCCGTGCGCGCCGCTCGCCACGCGGTGAAGGAGCACTTCGCGGTGATCAATGCGGATGACTTCTACGGCGCGGACGCCTATCAGCGCGCCGCGTCATTCTTCTCGAGCCTGCCGGAAGGCACCACCAACGAGATGGCCATGGTCGGCTACCCCTTGGAAAACACCCTCTCCGATCACGGACACGTCAACCGCGGCATCTGCAAGATCGACGAACAGGGCTTCCTCACCAACGTCGAGGAATACCTCAACATCGAGCGCGAAGACGACGGCCACGTGCGCGGCAACGCGCTGGATGGAAAACGCCATGTCGTTCCCGCCGGATCGCTCGTTTCGATGAACTTCTGGGCCTTCGGTCCGGATTTCTTCGGCCAGCTTGAGGAGGCCTTCACCCGCTTCATGATGGAGTCCGGCGACCAGCTCAAGTCCGAGTGCTACATCCCCACCGTGGTCGATCATCTCATCCACGGCGGACACTCGCAGTGCCCCGTGTTGAAAACCACCAGCCAGTGGTTCGGCGTCACCTATCCGGATGACAAACCCTTCGTCGTTGAATCCATCGCGAAGCTCATCTCCGAAGGCGAATACCCGGAAAAACTGAGCTGATCCGTCTCCCTAACAAAACCGTCATGTCCGCTCCCGCACGCTCCCACGACATCCGCGCCATCACCTCCATGTTCGACATGAGGGCCGACTACGTCAGCTCGAACGCCTATGGATCGGGCCACATCAACGACACCTACTGCGCCTGGTTCGACCAAGCCGGCCTGCGGGTCCGTTACATCGTGCAGCGCATCAACCACAACGTGTTCAAGCAACCGGTTCAGTTGATGGAAAACGTGGACCGGGTGACCAAACACGCGCTCGCCACCCTGCGCGCGGAAGGCAGCAAGGAAGCCTACCGGCGCACCCTGACCTGCGTTCCCGCGCTGGATGGCAAGCCCTACGTGCGGGACGCGGAAGGAAACGTCTGGCGAGTCTATCCGTTCGTGGACCGCGCCCGCGGCTATGACGAGCTTGAGACCAACGAGCAGGCCTATCAGGCCGCCCGCGCCTTCGGGGAGTTCCAGAAACTCGCCGCCACCCTCGGCGGCGAGCGCCTGCACGAGACGATCCCGAATTTCCACAACACTCCCAAGCGCCTCGAAGCGCTCGAAGCCGCCATCGCCGCGGACTCCGCCGGACGCGCCGCGGAAGTGGCGGAGGAAATCGCCTTCGTCCGCGCCCGTGTCGCGGATTGCTCGCGCATCACCGATCTGATCGCGGCCGGAAGAATCCCGGAGCGCGTCACCCACAACGACACCAAGCTCAACAACGTGCTGCTGGACGACGTCACCGCGGAAGGCGTGTGCGTCATCGACCTGGACACCACCATGCCGGGCTCCGCCCTCTACGACTTTGGCGACATGGTGCGCACCGCGGCCCCCACCACCCGCGAGGACGATCCGGATCCGGCGAACATCGGCGTGCGGCTCGACCGCTTCGAAGCGCTGGTGAAAGGCTACCTTTCCACCGCCACTTTCCTCAACGAGCATGAGATCGCCAACCTCGCCTTCGCCGGCAAGCTGCTCACGCTCGAGTGCGGCATCCGTTTCCTCACCGATTACCTGCAAGGGGACGTCTATTTCAAAATCAACCGCCCCACGCACAACATCGACCGCTGCCGCAACCAGTTCGCCTTCGTCAAGGCCATCGAAGAGAAGATGGGCGAGATGGAGGAGATCGTGGAACGCCACCGCTGATCCACACGCGGCCTGGGTGTTTGTCTTTTTGTTTCGTTCGTTTGTTCCTGTCAGCCACACCTGTCTTCCAACCCATGAAAATCCTCGTCACCGGAGGCTCCGGCTTCATCGGCTCCCACATCGTCGAACACTATCAAGGCAAGGCGGAGGAAATCCGCGTGCTGGACAATCTCCGCACCGGATACCGCAAAAACCTCGACGGCCTGCAATGCACCTTCATCGAAGGCTCCATCACCGACCGCGAGCTTGTGAGAAAAGCCGTGCAGGGCGTGGATTACATCTTCCACATGGCCGCGCTGGTCAGCGTGCCGGAGTCGATGTCAAAACCCGGCGAGTGCGTGGACATCAACGTCCATGGCCTGCTCAACGTGCTAGAGGAAGCCGCCGCCGCGGGAGTCAAGAAACTCGTGCTCGCCTCGTCCGCCGCGATCTACGGCGACAATCCCACGGTGCCCAAGCTGGAAACCATGGTTCCAGAGCCCAAGAGCCCCTACGCCATCACCAAGCTCGACGGCGAATACTACCTCAACCTGTTCCGCACCGAAGGCCGCCTCGAAACCGCCGCCATCCGTTTCTTCAACGTCTTCGGCCCGCGCCAGGATCCCAAGGGAGCCTACGCCGCCGCCGTGCCGATCTTCATCGAGAAGGCCGTCAAGGGCGAGGACATCACCGTTTACGGCGATGGAGAACAAACCCGCGATTTCATCTATGTGAAGGACATCGTTGGCGCCCTCAGCTTCGCCGTCGAAACTCCCGGCGTCACCGGTGTCTTCAACGCCGGATACGGCGGCCAGATCACCATCAACCAGCTCGCCACTCAGATCATCGAAAACGCAGGCACCTCATCCAAAGTCCTGCACGCCCCCGAACGCGCCGGCGACGTGAAACACTCCCGCGCCAGTGCGGAAAAACTGTTGGCCGCCGGTTGGAAGCCCAAGCACACCCTCGAAGAAGGCCTCGCCACCACGTTCGAATTCTTCAAAACCCTCTGACCCCGGGTTTCCACCACAACCCCGCCCGCGACAATCCAGTTGACGATCGTCAACCGCATTGTCGCTGGGTGGATGTCACCGACGCAGTTCCAGCACGTAGTCTTTCAAAGCGACCACCTCCGCGTCCGTTAGAAGCTCGTGTCCAGGCATGTCGGTTCCTGGGATGCCGAACTTGATCGTGCGGGAGATCCGCAGGTAGAGGTCCGGCCCCGCCGCGGTCCAGACGAAGGGACCGGCCGTGAGATTCGCAGGTGGTCTCAGGAAATGACGGGCGAGCGATCCGTCGCCCCTGCCCTGCGGTCCGTGGCAGGCGGCGCAGTGCCGGGCGAACAAATCTTTTCCATCGCCCGATCCTTTTGCCGAAGTGGGATTCCAAGTGGCGCTTTTCGCCATCAAGTCCGCGGTCGCACCGACTCCCGAAACTTTCAGATACCGCACCAGATCATCGCCGCGCCCATCCTTGAACAGGTGCGCGTAGGAAGGCATCGAGCTGCCCGGAGCCAGAGCCTGCGGATCGATGAAATGCTGCTTCAACCACGTCTCGGAACGGCGAGCGCCGACGTTCATCAGATCCGGCCCCTGGCGGCGGTTTCCGATGAGGACCGGCTCGCCTTTCACGACCTCCTTGAGATCGCGCGGCGGTCCCCAGACCGCTTCGTCGGGGGAACCGGGCCGCACGTATTGCGAATGGCAGTGGATGCAGCCTTCGGAAACGTAAACCTGATGCCCGCGCTCCTCGGCGGTGGGTTTCACGGGAGCGGACTTCATGCCACCCGCGAGCCCGGCTAACAGAATCACGCCCGCGGCGAAAAGTGATGGCCGCTTTCCCCGGCCTGATAGAAACGTGGCGGCGGTGACCACGATGCCCGCGCCGATGACGAAGGCGGCAGGCACGCGGTTGAGCGTCTGGACCATGCCGATCCCGTTCGCCGATCCGAACCAGCCGGCGATGGCGAAGAGCCAAGCGCCGCGCCAGGCCGCGGTCCGGGCATCATGGGCTCCGGAAAACCAACCCGGCCACGCGACCAAGGCGGTGGAATACAGCGAAACCGCGGCCGGATAGATCCAACCGGCGAACGAACGCGACGATTCATCGTTCACCGCGAGCGCGGCGATTCCTAACAAAAACCACGCCGACCATGGCAGGAGACGCGCGTTTCCACGGAGCAGCCAGATGCCCGCCGCGAGCGCGAACAGAAGATGGATGGCGGCGTTCCGCCAAAGCATGCCATCACCCCAGGTCCCGGATTTGAGTTCGCGCGCGTGCTGGATGATGAAGAACGCGGCGGAGTCCATCCACACCAGCGCGGTGAAGACCAGAACCGCCGCGGCGACGGGCATCGCCTTCGGGGTTTTCCCCGACCGCCATTCCGCCGCTCCGGGAACGGCCGCCGCGCCTAACAACGCGAAACCGGCGCCGATCCAGGCTTGCGCGGACGGAGCCTGCCCGAACACCGCCGGAAGATTGCACACCGCATACCCCAATCCCGTGCCGAGACCCACCCAGGCAACACCACACCAGCACGGAATCAGGGCCGACATCGACACCGTCGCGACACCGAGCGCGCAGCCCGTCGCCATGGCGGTGAGAAACGCGGGGCCTCCCTGGTTCGCGAACGGAGCGATGGCCCCCGCGAACGCGGCGACGAACAGCGCGACGCGGACCGAGCGCGCCGAAACCCCGCGCCATGCGGTTAGAAAGCCGCCCGCGATGCCCGCCGCGGCCATCAACCCCAGGGCGATCTTCTCCGTGAGATGCCCGGCCCCTCCGGCTCGCAGCAATTCCACGAATGCGAACTGGGCGAAAATGAGAAAGTAACCATACACGGCGGCCACCACCACGGCCGCGCGGATCGTGGTGATGCTCACTTCACTCCCTCCCTCCACCATCCCAAGCGGAGGATCACGATCTGGACCAGCGCGACCGCCGCATCGGACGCGGCCACCAGCAGCCAGCCGGGTTCCATCGATTCACCCAGCACTCTGGATGTGAGGAACACCGCCACCGCCATGCGAACCAACGACGTGAAGGCCCACACCGCCTCACCGTGCCGCCGCTTCAGGAAGACCAGCCCGTAGCTGAGTCCGACGGACATCACAAAAACACCGATCCAACTCACGAACACCCGGGCTTCCGCCGATGGCGGCCGAATTCCCAACAATCCGAGAACCCCCACGGGAACGAAGATCAGCAGGAGCCCGGTCAAGGCGTCCATCGCTCCCACGGCAATGCTCCAGAACCTGAGGAATCGCAAGCGAGTCACCCGTGCAGGCTAGGCGCGCCGGACTTGCAAGTCACGGGCGAATTGGTGCCCCTTTTGTTACGAAAAAACCGCATCAAAGGGCACCGCGCTTCGACCGCCGGAGCAGGACGTCGATGCGCTTTTCCAGCATCTCGGCACGATCCGTTTCGCCCACCTGGCGGTAGTAGTCGCAGATCATCTTGTAGAGTCCGGACTCGGCGTTGGCGCGGAACCAATCCTTGGTGCCGGTCTCCACCACGCGCTTGAACGCGAGTTCGATGTCGCGCACGGCCTTGGGTCCGAGTTTGGGATCATCCTTGACGAAGCCGAAGTAGTCCTCGGCCATCATGCGGAATCCGGTGAGGCTGCCGCCGTAGTCACGCAGCGCGCGGTCATAGAGCTGGCTGATGTCGCGCTTGGCGTCCGGCCCTCCGCGCTTGGAAACCAGGTCGGCCTCGCGCTTGAGCGACGAGGCGATGAGGTCCTTCTGCTCGCCGGAATCGCGCTCGATGCGGCGGCGCTCGCGGGCAAGACTGCGTTTCGCGTCGCCTTCCGGACCATAGGGGAAGATGTATTCCATCTCGGCGTTGGCGGCGAGTTCCGCCATGCGCGGGTTGTCCTTGAACTCGCGGCGCATGTCCTTGGCGAAGGCTTTCCACTCCTCAAGGTTGTTAGGTGCCGGAGGATCACCGGTGATCTGCATCTGTTTCTCCAGCAAGCCGTAGAGCGCCTTCCACGTTTCGGTGAACGAATGCCCGAGTTGGTTGGCGAGCTTGATGGCGACCGCGTTGTCCTCATCCTGCTCCATCTGCGCGAAGTAGTCGGAGATCCAAAGGTGACGCCATACCGATAGCGTGACGTTCGTGCTGGTGTGATTGCGATCGTTCCAAAGCTGGATCTCCTGCTCGGTGATCGCCTCGCGGTTCTGAGGATTCTCCGCGGTTCCTTTCGAAGCTCCGCCGATGCGGCCGACGTTGGTGTCCCACTCGCGGTCATCCACCTTCACTCCGGCCCACGCGTGACCGCCGAGGTCGGTGACACCCGCGATGGTCATGGCCGGGATGCCTTGCGCGCGAGCGGTGTTCACACAGAAATACGATTGATCGCCGCAGATGCCGCCTTCCTTCTCAATTTCGGCGAAGGAATATTCCTTGTAGGGATTCAGGCCTTCCACGGCACGTTCCATCAGGTATTCGATACTGCCATAGGCGTCTCCCCAGTTCTTGCGGCGGTAGTGCAGCTTGTCGATGGCCCACTCCAGCTCCGAAGTGGTGACTGGCGCGCAAACCACCCACACGAGATCACGGGCGGGCTGGCGATGGACGGGTGCGGCGAGTTTCCCCTTCTCGTTCTTGTCGATGTACCAGAGGAAACGCTTCATCGGCTCCACGGTGGACTCAACGCCATACTCGACCTTGCCCACCGGATTCGGAATGCTCATCGGCTTGTCGAACACGACGGCGCAGGCCAACGCGAGATTGTAGTATTTCTCATACTTGTCCTCGTTGACCGACCACGCGTCGGTTAGAAACTTGAGCACGCTGCCACCGTCGTCCTTCGAACTGAAGGTGAGCAGGAATTCCTCCATCGCGGCATTGTTCCGCAGCAGCCATAGAAACATCGTGCCGGCATAGGAGTCCGTGACCACGGTGGGGATGTTCGAAGGTTGGATCGCGCCGATCACTTTCCAGCGCAGCATTGCCTGATAGAGAGCCGCCTCGTTCCAGACCGGATCAAAGCGGTTGAGCCCCTCGCCGATCCGCATCTTGGTGAGGCCTTCCTTGATCGACTTGCCGAGCAAAGAGCGGTATCCGTCCCAAGCCTTGTCCTTGATCGCGCGGGAAAGCATTTCCTTGTCGCGGGCGAGAGCGGCGTCGCGCAATGAATCCGGGCCGACCAGCAGGAGCGCGGGCTCGGCGGCGAGTTTCTCTGAATCATCTTCGGTGTTTCCGGCTACTTCCTCTCCGGTGGATCCACCCGTGCCGGGCATCGCGGGAGTTTGCGGTCCCTTGGAAGTCTCAGGAGTCGTGGCTTCGGCCGCATCCGTGTCCGCAAGGGCGTCCGGTTCCACGGTTTTTTCGACCTTGGCCTTTTCCCGGACGAGTTCGGCCTCGGACGGAC
>DAISZP010000594.1:0-2526 GCA_036824745.1 Luteolibacter sp. | reverse complement strand
CCTCCCGCCGCCGCCGGGCCGCGGATGATCTGGTGGACGCGCACGACAAGCTCCGCTGGTTCGGCTGGTTGTTCGGCGGGCTCACGCTCTTCATGCTCTATCAGGGTTGGGAATACTCGCCGCGCGGCGCGACCCAGGCGGAGCGGGCGGCCTTCGTGCTCCGCGCGGTATTCAACTCAATGTCCATGGGCATCACGTTGCTGATGTTCCTGATCTTCGCCTTCATCCCTTGGTATCAATCGCGCAAGCGGCTCAAGGAACTCGAACACTGGACCGGCGGGGACATCGCGGCCATCGTGCCGACGCTGCGGTTTGAAACCTGGCTGGAGTGGCAGAAAGCGCCCGCCACCCGTTTCCTGTTAGTCCTGGTGGCCCTCGTCGGCATCGCCCAGATGATGCCGGGCGATTCGCTGGCCGCCGCAGGCCTGCAGAAGGACCGCTACCTCCAGCACCACGAGTGGTGGCGGCTTCTAACAGCACCGTTCCTCCACGGTCATCCGCTGCATTTCCTGATGAACGCGGCCGCGCTGGTCTATCTCGGCAAGCGCGTGGAGGTCTTCGCGCGCTGGCCGCACGTGCCGCTGGTGTTTCTCTTTTCCGCCTGCATCGGCGGCGAGGCGTCCGCGCGCTTCCTCGCCGCGCCCTCGGTCGGGGCCTCCGGCGGCCTCATGGGCTGGCTCGGGTTTCTCCTGGTCTTCGAGTCGCTGCATCGGAAACTGGTGCCCCGCACCGCGAGGAAGCGCCTGCTCGCGGGTGTGCTTCTAACAGGGTTGATCGGATTGATCGGTTACAAGTTCATCGACAACGCGGCCCACGCCGGCGGCCTGATCGCCGGGATGTTCTACGCGCTCGTCGTTTTCCCGCGCTCCGAATCCGCGATGCGGCCCAATACCACCGTCACCGACCGCATCGCGGGACTGCTGGCTCTGGGCGTGCTCGCTCTCTCCGCGTTTTTCGCCGTATGGATGATCCTCACCACCGGCGGACGCGGATAGCTAACAGCCCTTGAAATCGCGATGTGGCACGTTTAGTTGCGGCGCGATGCGGCGAATTTCGGGAATCCTCACCTGCCTCATGGGCCTTGTGCTCGGAGTGATGACTCCCCGTGTCACGACCGCGGCGCTGATCCAGAGCCCGTCGCAGTCCGCGGTGAATGCGGCGATTTCCTGCCCGTTGATCAGCTACGGCAGTGGTTTCAGCGGCGGTGCCTACACCAACGGCGCGTGGTTCGGCGGAGCCTCCGTGGTGCTCGCGGCGGCCAGCCACGCGGGAAACACCACGGCGGATGCAAGGCTGCTGCAACAGATCCGCCATTCCATCGTGGGAACCAACGCGATCTGCGCCAACGGGGCTTATCCCGCGCAGCATGAAAGGCACGTCACCGGCATGTTCGCCATCGCGAGGCACACGCCGCGGGTCTGGAACCAGCTCACGGCCACGGAAATTTCCAAGATTCACCTGCTGATGAAAGCATCCCTCGTTGCGAGCGCCTTCACCACCTCCAACAACAATCCCTACGTGCTCGCCGGGACCCAGCAGTATTCGCTGGATGGCGATTCCAACATGAACCGCGATTGGAACCCCAACTATCGCGAGGGAATGATCGGAGGCATGCTCGTGGCCATGGTTTACTTCGGTGGTCCCGCCCGCACGGATGCGATCCTCAATGGTTACAACCACGCGTCGTTCGTTTCCGAACTCCTCTCGGCCGGACTCACCAATCCCTATCAGATTTTCAACTGGAAGGCCGCGAACCCCGCGTCGCCCGCGCCGACCGGATCGATGATCGAAAACGCGGTGCGCAACTACCGCTATTACGGTTCCGGCCTTTCCGATTACATGGGCATCTACAATTCGCTCTCCGGCGATACCTTCGGGAAAAACGTGAATGCCGGCTTGAATGGCGGCGCAGGAATTGGCGGTTCCGGCAGGATCGCCGGCGGTGCGGCCACCTTGCCGAATCCCGGAGCCGCCGGCATGCTCAAGGAATTCGACAGCGCGGATGGCTACGGTGCGCGCAGTTCTCTGGACTACGCCTACGATGGATACCGCCCGCATCAGACCAATCAACTGGTGCTGGTGATCGGCGGATACTGGCCGAAGGGCAAGGCCGTCGCCCAGCCCGCGGTGAACCGGATGAAGGTCGGTCTAACGGACCTCTGGTACAAGATGTCCAAAGGCTACTACAACTATTCCAGCGGAGCCACGCGCGGTTATGTGGACCTGGCCTACATGAACGACAACCGCGGCTTCGGCTACGTGCGTTCGCTTTGGGAGGACGTGCTGCTTCCCTATCACGATTCCGCGGCTGAAGTGGATACCGACACCGATGGTGATGGCACCGGCGATTCGGTGGAGGTGAGATTGGGGCTCGATCCCTTCGACGGAGGGTCGCGGTTCACCGCGAAACGCGAGGGAAACCTGCTCACTTGGCCGGGAAACACGGGCCTGGTGTTTCAAATTCAACGATCCATCGGAGGCTCGCTCTCGGCATGGCAAACGATCGCCACGGTGAACGGAATTTCC
>DAISZP010000593.1:0-2531 GCA_036824745.1 Luteolibacter sp. | reverse complement strand
ACATCCGAAAATCAACTGCTCCAGATTGAGTGTCGACATTCGTTCCCAGACGAGATCCGAGGAGTTGGTAGCGCACGAAACCAAACCCACCTATACCACTCCCTTGGCGCCGACCGGTGAGCGGGTCTTGAAACGCAAACCGTCCGCAGGGCCCGCGAGCTGCACCGGCGCGGAACCTGATAGATCCTCGATCCGGTAGGTGTAGTCCGTCGAAGCCCGGAGTCCGGTGACGTGGAATTTCGCGACGTAGTCGTTCACGTCGTCGCTCGTGCTTTCGCTAGTGGCCACCACCTGTTGGCTTGCGTCCAATACGCTCAAGCGCAGGTTCGTTTCGACCTCGCCCGGACGGTAAAGAAAGTATGCCTCGTCGGTTTTCACCGTTCCCACCATCGGTCCGGTCTGGGCGATTGCAGGGACGGCCACGGCGGCGAAAATGAACGCAAAGGCGGATGTTTTGTGGGATGTCAGGATCATCGGGATGTCGCAATTGATTCGGGGTTGAGCAAATGCCCGCGGTAGGGCGGATGAGGCGGCAGGGGAGGAGACGCGTGGTTCCAATCCGGAAAATATGCCCGCATGGTCCATGAGTCCGGAGTTCCCGCAGGCGCGTCAGGAAATCGTCCGCCAAGTTCCCGCATGCGGAGCAGAGAGCGGTCGGTGAAGGCGTCCATCAATGCCACGAGGTCCTCCACCTCCTGATCGGTTAGACCGAGATCTCCGAGATCGGTGTGATTGACAGTCGCGGGATAGTCGGTGCTTCCCCAGCGCTGTGGTTCCTTGTCGCGGCGGTTGTAGAATTCCATCACCTCCTTGAGCGTGGCCATTGATCCATTGTGGAAATAGGGAGCCGTCAGTGCGACGTTGCGCAGGCTCGGCGCGCGGAACTGCCCCATTTCGCCATCGGCGTGCGTGTGTCCTCCCAGCCCCGGATCCTTTTCGCCGCGGGATGGCACCCCGAGATTGTCGTATCCGAAGTCGCTCAACAGCGCCTTTGGCCACAGGGTGGCGTGGAGGAAATGGCAGTCCGCGCACTTGCCCCGGTTTTTGAATACATCCAGCCCCCGTTTTTCCTGCTCTGTCAGGGCGTCGGTCCTTCCGGAAAGATAGTCATCGATCCGCGCATCGAAGGGCCGGAACACCGGCTCCTTGAGAAACCCGACGATGGCGCGGTACACCCGTTGGGTCACTTTGGAGTCATCCGCCCACTCGATTTCCGTCAGTCCGTCCCGCAGGCGTGGCGCATATTCCGCCTTGCGGATTTTCACGGCGAGGTCCGCTTCGCCGGCGATGTTCATCTCATTGGCGTGAAACATCGGCCCGCGCACCTGATCGTGGAGGGTTCTGGCGCTTCCGTCCTGGAAGAGACCGCCTTGCCAAATCCATACCTGGGTCCCGTCTTCTTCCAGCAGATCCTCTTGGTCCATGTTCGGAATCAGCGCCGCATACATCAGGCTTGGTGCATTGCGCGTCCCAAGACTCCCGGGTTTCGATCCCACGGATACGGGCCGAGGATCGGCGAAGGCGCTGTTCGGTTGATGGCAGCTCAAACAACTGGTCCCGGGAGGATTTGAAAGCCCCGGATCGACAAATATTTCCCGACCCACCGCGGCGAGAGCTGCCTGCCCGGCGGCGCTATCCGCAGCCACTCCGGGGAATGGCGCGAGCGCAAAACCGACGAATATCGGCCAAAATCGGGGAATGGAGGCAATCATCGGCAAGGTCGAGACGGCACCAATATCCAAAGTTTCTCATAATGCAACAAAATCGTTTCAGGGAAACTTTTGACTTGGGTTTTCCCGCGCGGCGGACTAAGCACATGGATTCCCAGATGACAGAAAGTGTCGGCAGACAGTTCGGCAGAACGCGGATCACCACCTTGGCGGCGGTGATGTTCTGTTACCTGTTCTATTACACGGGGCGGCAGAGTTTCGGATTCGCCATTCCGGGAATGAGCCGGGACCTCGGCCTTACCAAGGAGCAACTCGGCTGGTGTGGGACCGCCATGCTCTGGGCCTACGCTTGTGGTCAGGCGATCAACGGCCAGCTCGCCGACCGCTTCGGAGGGAAACGGCTGATGGCGCTCGGAGGCGTCATTTCCTTCGGATTCAACCTCGTCACCAGCTTTGCGGGCGGCTTGTTCTCCGTCAAAGTGCCTTGGGCGTTGAATGGCTTCGCCCAGTCGTTCGGATGGGCTCCCGGCAGCCGCATTCTCTCGAATTGGTGGGAAAAACGCCACCGCGGCGTGGTTTACGGCTGGTACCTTTTTTCCGCGGGCATGTCCTCGGTGCTTACGTTCGGCCTCTGCAATCTTGTGCTCCAGAGCGGTCTCGATTGGCGTTGGCTGTTCCGCCTGCCGGTCATCCTGATGCTCGTCGGCTCGATTGTCTTCTGGTGGATCGCGAAAGAAAAACCCGCGGATATCGGCCATGCGCCGCTGCCTGAGGAGGAAACTCCCGTCCACCTTCAGGATCAGGGAAACCCGTCCGGTCTCACCATCTGGCAACGCTACCGGGCAGGACTCACCTGCATTC
>DAISZP010000592.1:0-2541 GCA_036824745.1 Luteolibacter sp. | reverse complement strand
CGGATGGGAACGCGAGCCGATCCGCGGCATCCTCATCACCCATGGTCATTTGGATCACATCCTGAACATTGGGAAACTCGCGCGGGAAACCGGAGCCTGGATTGCAGCGCCTCGACTCGACGCGGATCATTTCTCGGAAAATCCACGGTATCGGGGCTTGTCACGAATCACCGGCATGGCGGAGGGAATCGGACGCCACCTGTTAGGTTTCCAGCCGTTTCAACCGACCCGATGGCTCGATGACGGTGAGGAAATCGATGTCTGGCAGGGATTGAAGGCAGTCCACCTGCCCGGGCACACGGCCGGGCACATGGGATTTTTCAGCGAACGGCACCGCCTGTTGTTCTGCGGCGATCTATTCGCGAGCTTCGGGCGTTGGAGCCATTGGCCACCTGCGCTTTTCAACCACGATGGACCGCTCAATCGCCAGAGTGCGGATCGCGCGCTCGACTTGGACATGGAGGGAATCAATCCAAACCACTCGGACGGCGCGGCACCGGAGCTCCATCTGGAGCGCCTGCGAAATCTGATTCACAAGCGCTAACAGGTGGAATGCCGCCTCACTTCTGGATCAGGAAGATCCGGTTTTCCGTGTAGGTGATCACCGCTTCGAGTTCCCGCATGAAGTCCGCGCCGAAGAGGCCGACGTAGCCCATTTCCTCCTCGCCACCGTCGCCGCGGGACATGTCGGATGCGAGCACCTTGCGGTTGGTGAGGATAGCCTCGCCCATGGTGAGTTTCGGGATGATGCATACGGCCGCGGGGCGCTTGCCACCGATGCCCCAGACTTCCTGATCGAGATCGCCGACCTTGCATCCGTGCTTTTTCGCTGCATCAATGTGTAGCAGCCTGCTGTCCGCGCCGGTGTCGATCATGTAGGTGACGTCGTTTCCGTTGAGCGTGCCATCGACGAAAATATGATTTCCGAGGCGTTCGAACTGGAACGACTGGTATTTGCGCAGCGTGAGTAGTTCGTGCACGGTGAGGCTCTGGCAATGCTGGAGGAACAAGGCTCCTTCCTCGGTCCAGTTCTTGAGAAACTCCTGATCCTCCGGAACGAACAGATCGATGAACAAGGACTGGGTCTTGCCGCCCACGAGCTGGAAGGTGGCCACGGTGGGTGTCTTGGTCGTCACCTTGCCGCGGATGACCTTGCCGTCCTTGGTTTTGAAGAGCCGGAAGTCGGTCGCGTTGCCTTCGGAAACTCCGGCCTCGTCCTGATCCGAGCGGTCGGGGCGGAGGAAGATCCGGCGGTCCGGATAGGAGATCACGGCATCCAGTTTCTTCATGAACTCCGCACCAAGAATGGCGTCCTCGCGGGACTTGCTGCCTTCGGGCCGGTCTTTCAGGAGATCGGTGGCGAGGATCTTGCGATCCTTGAAAATGGCTTCGCCGAGCTGGATCGTCGGCACATCCGTCCACCCCGCGGGGGCTTCGCCGGCCACGCCGTAGATTTTCTCGGTCATGGGACCGACTTTCAACCCGACGGATTCGGCGTAGGTCGAGTGGAGCAAACTGGTGCCCGCTCCGGTATCGATCAAAAGCCTCGCGGGTTTGCCGTTGATCTTGCCGTCGATGAAGATCGAGTTCGATTCAAAGCGGAAGTTGAACGATTCGTATCCGCGGAGTTCGAGGCATTGGCGGATGGTGAGGCCGCGGCATTTCTGCAGGAACACGGCCTTTTCCTTGTTCCAGGACTTCACGTATTCGCGGTCCGCATCGCCGAGTTTGTCGAGAGGAACATTGGCTCGCTTGCCGTTGCGGAGCAGGAGGACGGCGTCGGTTTCCGTCTTGTCGATCAGCACGGCCTGGATGACCACGCCGTTGCTGCCTTTGAAATCGCGGTATTCCTGATCGGGAACCTTCTGGGCGCGGACGGCGTTTGTTAGAAACAACCCGAGGGCGAGTGAGGAGAGCAGTATCGGTTTCATGGATGAATCACTTGAAGTCGCCTTCCTTGATGAAGGTGGTCCAGTCGGCTTCCAGCGCCTCGACGGTTTCGAAACCGAAGATCTTGGCGAATTCCTCTGGCGCGGGGATCTGTTGGGACGCCTCGATGCGGCGGATCATCTTGGCGAAGGCTGCGAGGCGTTTCGAATCGCTCTCCATGTAGCAGGCGAAGGAGTAGATGAGCACGAGGCGCTCGGGAGTGAGTTCTTCGGATTTCCACTTGAGCATGGCATCCAGTTTCACCGGCACCTTGCCGGATCTAACCAACGGGCGGAGGGAGCGGGCCCACGAGGTTCCGTCCTCGAATCCGCGTTTGGAGCTGATCTCATCCTGGCCCGTTCCGGAAACCGCCAACAGACTGGTCTCCGATTTGCCCGCCAGGCTGATTTCCTTGAAGTAGGCGTGCCCGGTGACGACCGCGAAGTATCCTTCCGCGCCGAACGAACTGACGTTGCCCATCTGCTTGCCAAGCAGCCGGCCGGCGATGGTGTGCACCATGAACGGCGACAGCGGTTTGCGGAACTGGCTGGCTTCCTTCACGTTGAAAAGCAGTCCGCTTGGCAGCAGCTTGCGTTACGCAAGCTGCTGCCA
>DAISZP010000049.1:0-16767 GCA_036824745.1 Luteolibacter sp. | reverse complement strand
TCTCCGGGCTGCACGTTGGACAAGGTGAGCGTCGGGCTGGTTTTTCCCGACAGGAGGGTCACGCCCTGGTACCACTGGTAGGTGGGTGCCGGATAACCATTGGCCACGGCGTTCAAAGTGACGCTGCCACCCTCATAAACGGTGGTGGAGACGCGCGGCTGGTTGACGAAAGCCGGTCCCGCCAACACGGGGCCGGTGACGTCCGCCCATGTCTGGCCGAGGCGGACTTCGTCGTGAGCCACGGTGCGGCTGTTGTTGAAGGCACCGAAGGAAACGCCGTCGAATGACATGTCCGCGGCGGCGAGTTTGGTCAAGGTGGGTGCGGGCTCGGTGGCGGATGTGGGATTCTGATAGACGTAAACGTCGTCATTGCCGGCCTTGAAGTCGATGCGCACGACGTAGAAATTCACGTTGGTGTTTCCGGCGGCGATGAAGGTGTGGGTGCCGTTCGGAGCGCGGAGGTTGACGTTGTTTCCGCCCTGGTCATTGCCGACGCCGCCGATGCGGCCCGAATCCCCGAGGTTGCCGCGGTGGAATTCGAACTCGTAATAACTCGTCGTTCCATTGGGCTGCTGCATGAAACTCAGGTAAACCGTGGTGCCATCGGCTCCGATGCGGCCGTTGCCATCGCGGTAGCCGCGCGCTCCGAAAGGTCCGTTGGTGGAGGTGTCGAGGAATCGGCCGACACGCCGGTTGGTCGGAAGATTGCAACTGTTGCCGGTGGAGAGCGCGTCGTATCCGGTGGGGGAGCTTGCGCCTGCAACAAGACTGGAGGAGGCGACATCGGCGCTGCCGTTGTTCACCGTCTGCCAGCCGCCGTTCCAGCCGGTGCCGCCGGATTGTCCTGTTAGGTTCGAGGATCCGGTTGGATAGTCGAACCCTTCATAAGCCAATTGCGCGGCCCGCGCGCCGATGGGGGACATCAGGACGGCCATTGCAGCCGCCGATCTCCCGATGAGATCAATGGGATTTCGTTTCATGGGTTTATGTGTGTTTGCGAGGTGGGGTGGGTTTTTCCACCGGTGGGGGCGGCGTTCTAACAAACGCAGCCGGAACAACCGGAAGACGATGGGCAGCTATCCATCCCGACACAGCGGTCACAATGGAATTGGAGGAGCATCCGTGGAATCCTGTCATGGCAACATTGGTCAGTGATCATGACTGGTTCGGGTTCAGGGCAATTCCGCTTTGAGCCTGCCGAACAGGCGTCCGTTCGTGGTGTTGTGGCCGGGAACGTGGATGGTGACGGAAACTCCACTCACGCTGACCACCACGCCGCCGGCATGGGTTCCGGAGCTTCCTCCGATCGGTATTTCGTTCCAGTTTCCTCCGAGATCGCTGCTCCATTGGAAGACGAGATCCGCTTGGCCGAAGCTGTCAGGATCCACATCGAAACTGAAGGTGAGTCCGTCCGCCGCGTTTCCCGTCCACTGCGACGAGGCATCGGAAACCAACGGATTTCCGCCAAGCATCCATTCGATGCCGTTCGGGACTGAGTCGTGATCCGCGTCATCCGCGAAGCCGGTTTCCGGAACACCGGAAGCCGTCAGCCCGCTGTCGCGCGACCAGGTGATGTAGGGATTCTCGGCGATGACTTGTGCCCAAGTGGTGCCGAAACGCAGTTCGTCATGAGCCACCGTGCGGCCGTTGACGAACGCGCCGAATGAGATTCCGTCGAACGACATGTCCGCGGCGTTCAAGCGGGTGAGGGTGGGCGCTCCGGGCTCGGTGGGCGAGGTTGGATTCCGGTAAACCCGGACGTCGTCATTGCCCGTCTTGAAGTCGATGCGCACGACGTAGAGGTTCGTGTTCGTATCGCCCGTGCCGATCAGGGTGTGCGTGTTGTTAGGCGCTCGCAGGAACACATTGTTTCCGGACTGGTCGTTGCCGATGCCCGCGATGCGTCCGGCATCGCCGAGATCGCCGCGATGAAACTCGAACTCGTAGAACAAGCTCGTGCCGTTTGGTTTTTGCAGAAACGAGAGATAAAGCGTGCTGCCGTCCTTGCCGATGCGCCCGTTGGAATCGACCAGGCCCTTCAGACCGAAGGAGCCGTTCGGTCCGGTATCGAGGAAACGTCCGACCCGCCGGCCGTTGAGGAGAATCGCGTGGTTTCCTGACGAGGCGGCATCAAAGCCGTCCGGCGCGCTTGCGATCAAGCTGCCGGCTGTGAGGTCCGCGCTGCCGTTGTTCACCGTGACCCATGGGCCGGACCAACCATGACCGCCGTCATTTCCTGTTAGCGCGAGGCTCGGCGGATACTCGAAGCCTTCGTAACAGAGCAATCCGGCCGGAGATGACGAAACCGATTCCGAAAGCGTGACGTTGTCCGCAAGGTAGTGTTTCTCGCCGTTCAACGCGGAGGGGCTGGCAGTTAGATTTTTCAACGCAATCACCGCGAACACCTCGGTCCCGACATCCTCCAGCGCGGGGACGAAGGTGGCGGTCGTTCTCATGGGAGGCACCATTGACGGCAGCAACGCGTCATCTGCGGTGATGGTCCGGGTTCCAGCCTCACCTAACAGAGTCCCGCCGTCACCGGGGATTCCGCTGGTGAGGCCCTTGCGGAAGGAAACAGTCATCTCGCCGGTGTGGGCGTAGTTTCCCGATCCATCGGTGATCCTCGCACCGAAGTCGGCGCCCAGCGTGAAGGTCTTGCCGATGTCCATGAGCGCGACGCGGCCCAGCGACTGATAGATTCCGGCGCGGGTTTCATTGGCACTCCGCGCTTTGAACGAAGCGGCTCCGAGGCCTGTGAAATCGGGAAGACCTGCGGATTGGGAAAGGGCGTCACCGCTGTCATCCCAACGCCCCACGGCGTCGCTCCAATCACCGAAGGTGGTCCAGCCGGGAATCGCCGTGTGGAATGCGGCACCGCTCGGAATGCCTTCCTCGAAGCCCGGATTTTGGATGACGGTGGAGAGCGGCGTCTCAGGCGTCCACGCGGAGTTGAGCTTGTGGACGGTGAGCGAGTGCACCCATCCCTGGCCGCCGGAGGCGGTGATGGAAGGTGTCTGGGTGCCGTAGTTCGGGCTGATGTAGTGGGAGCCGAACTTCTCGCCGTCGAAGGCGTAGGCCTCGATGCTGAGACGGTCTAACAAAATTCGCAGCTTCACCCGTCCGGCCCGCTGGGTGACCGCGCCATCGACGAGCGAGCCGGTGTTTCCATTCACGTCGGTGAAGGTGAGGGTGGAGTTGGAAACCTCGTAACGGACGGTGGTGCGCGGAAGATCGATGACGACCTGGGACGCGGTGCCGGGCTCGAACTCGATGGATAGGTCCACGAGATCCAACGGCCCGGCCAGAGCTAACAGGTTGGTGGTTCCGAGCGTCTGGTTGGATATCGAGTGGGTGGATGAAATCAACGATGAGATTTCCGAAACCGGGTTCGCGCAGAGCCTCACACCATCCGGCGTGGTCTTCAGCGACAGTTCGCAGGGAAACGACATCTGCTGGTTGAAGGGCAGGCCGTAGGCGGTGGCGGAGTTCGGTCCGCCGTTCATCCAGCCGATCTGCACGACGCGTCCATTCGGAGCCTGGTTGAAGGTTTGTGCGGCATAGAAATTCCCGTGACTCGCGTGGAACGGTCCCGCTTCGGTGGTGAAGGTGGTGCCATCAAAACTACCGATCTCGTAATCGAAGCTCGCGTCATACACGACCCACTTTGTGTTCGCCGGGTTTCCATCCACGGCTAACGGGAACATGTCCATGCACTCGAAGGCCCAGTTCCGCAGCAAGTCGGAGGCGAAGGTCCAGTCCTTCAGGTTGTTGGAGGTGAAGAACCGCACACGGCCGGGATTGTTCCGCACCCACAGCAGCATCACCCATTTCTGCGAGGCCTCGTGCCAGAAGACCTTGGGATCGCGCTCGCCGGAATCGAAACCCTGGTTCGGCACGACCGCGCGGCCGTAGTCGTGATAGTTCCACCTCACGCCGCCATCGGTGCTGAAGGCCATCGCCTGATAGAACGGGCTGTGCGCGTAGGTGAAGAATGCCGCGAGGGTTTTGCGCGAGGTGACCTGATAGCCGAGGCTGTTGTTGTGATCCACCACGGCACTTCCCGAGTAGATCGTGCCGTTGCGGCCCTCGACCTGATTGGGAAGCAGCGCGTGCCTGAGCTGCGTCCAGTGGATCATGTCCGTGCTGACCGCGTGGCCCCAGGTCATGTTTCCCCAGCCGGTGCCGAGGGGATTGTGCTGGAAGAAGAAATGGTATTTTTCTCCATCGAAGACCATGCCGTTCGGGTCGTTGAGCCAGTTGCGGCGCGAGGTGAAATGAAACTGAGGACGCAGCGGCTGGTCATAGCCGAGGGCCGGTGCGTCAGCCGCCGGGATTCCGGGCGTGAGCTGGAATCCGATCGGCGCGGGTTCGTCGCTCGCCTCGAAATTGTCCACGTTGATGTGACCCCACCCACCGGTGGCTTGGTCGAAGATGACGAGGTTCGCGGATTTTCCTAACAGAGCCTGCGCGTCGAAACTCACCGCCGCCATGGACTCGGTATCGGCACCCGTGGCCATTGGATAATCCTGGCCTTCGCAAACGAGCTTCACGCCGGTGAGACCCGGATGGTTTCCTCCGCCGATGAGGAACGTGATGTAGCGCTTCTGGATGGTGAAGGCCTGCGAGGTGAGCGTGCCTGTGGGTCCGTCGCCGCGGGTGTTGCCGGGTGATCCGTTCACACCGTCGTAATTCTCATAGGTGCCGATCCAGTGGTTTCCCTGATGGTTGCAGGAAACATTGCCGCGCGCGGCGGTGTTGTCGCCAAAGGTCGGCTGGCGGGTGGTGAAGGCCGTGCCGGAGGCGGTCCAGTTCGTGAGGTTTCCCGATTCGAAGTCCGAGTTGGGAAATAACAGGTCCCCCGCGTGGAGGGACGGGACGGCGATCAGGAACAGGGCGAGGGTTTGATGCATCCGGTGGATGGGTTTCCATGGGAAAGAGCCGAGGGAGGGAATCCGCCGCAATGGCCGATGCCCCGGGAAACGCGATTACCTGACCTGTCAGCTTGGTAAGATCGCATGACATCCCTGCTCATCGCGGGACGGGATCGCAGGAATGTTTTTGCGATCAAGCGCCGTAATGTCGTTGCCAATACCCCCCATTCATGGGGGTACCGCTTCGGATGCGTCGCCAACATCCTGTAAGGTGATTCGCGCGGTTCGGCGCCCCATCCTGACAGGACAATTCCCAGCCATGACCACCCATTTTTCCACCAAGCACGCGGAAATTGCCGCCGAACTCCGGCGGGAGATCGAGTCCGGCAAGTACGGTCAGGAAGGCCGGCTGCCGAGCGAGGCGAAACTGGTGGCCCGCTACAACGTTTCGCGTCCCACGGTGGCACAGGCGATGCGGACACTCTGTGAGGAAGGCCTCGTGGTGCGCCGCGCGGGATCGGGCAGTTATGCCAAGCCATCCGGAAACCCCGCGCTGCCGGTTGCCACGCGGAGACTGGCCCTGCTGATGCCGCACTTCGGACACACCGAGGTTTTCCAACTCATCGCCGGGCACCTCGCGAGCCTCGCGCGGCATCACGAATACGGCCTCGTCTGGGGCGGATCCACGATGCCGCAGCTCGATGCCGACACGCGCCTCGAACACGGCGAGGAACTCTGCCAGCAGTTCATCGAAAAACGCGTGGATGGCGTGTTTTTCTCGCCCTACGAGTTCGTCGAAGGAGGATACGAGGCGAACCTGCGGATGGTGAAACGTTTCCGCGAGGCGGGCATCCCGGTGGTGCTGGTGGATCACGACATCGCCGCCTATCCGGAACGCAGCGACTTCGATCTGGTGGGCGTTGACAACATGGGCGGCGGCTATCTGTTAGGCCGGCACCTGATAAAGCTCGGTTGTTCGAAGTTCGTGTTTGTCTCGCGCCCCTTGTCCGCCTCCACGGTGGACGCGCGCTTCACCGGCGTGTGGAAAGCGGTGAACCAGCACGGCGACGCGTCCGCCACGCTGAAACAGGAGCGCGGAAACGTGGGCGACCGCATGTTCATCAACAAGCTGATGGGCGCGCGGCCGGACGCGATCCTCTGTGGAAACGACCAGACCGCGGCGGTGTTGATCCAGACGCTCGGCAAGTTCGGGATTTCCGTGCCAAAGGACGTGCGCGTGGTGGGCTTCGACGACGCGGGCTTCGCGGAACTCGTCGCGCCGCCGCTGACAACCGTTAGACAACCCTGCCAGGAGATCGCCATCTCCGCCTTCCGCGCGATGATGGAGCGCATCCTCGATCCCTCGCTGCCGCCGCGCGGCATCAAGCTGAGCGGTGCCCTGGTCGTCCGCGAGTCCTGCGGAGCCTATCTGCCGCGCGAGGTGAAATGAGAAGCGGCCGGTTCTAACGGAACCGCTGGGACACCGATCCGGGCACCGGGTTGTTCGCCACCCAATTCTTCACGGCGGCTGGATCGCGGCGCGCCCATTCGCCGAGCATGCGGTGATAGAGACGCGTCTTCTGCGCGGGATCCGAAACCCCGGCGATCCACGCGGCGGATTGCTCGGGCGAGCGGACATCGCAGCTCCAAACGAATTCTTCGACCACGCGGTCGTAGTTCGGAATGCCGTTGAGCGTGGTGACCCACTTGGCGGTGCCGGCGATGTCGTTGCTGGACATCGGCTGGATCACACCACGCGCGGCCTCGGCCTGAGCGGCGGGTTGCAGTTTCTCCACCCATGCGGCGGCCTTTTCCACGTCCTGGCGGGCGAGCGCGTCGGCCACGCGGCGCGCGCCGCGGTTCTGCATGGCGGCATCGGGAAACGAGGCGACCCAAGCCGCGGCGGCCTGCGCATCCTTGTTCGCGAGGCGGTCGGCGATCATCGAGATGTATCCGCCCTTCATGTCCGGATCCTGGATGCTGTTAGGAAAGGCCATCGCGGCGTCCGCGCCCTGCACCATCAGCGCGCGGGTGATCGCGTCCATGGCCTCGCCGCGCTCGCGGCTGTTAGGCATGGAGGCGGCGAGCGCGGAGGCGTGGGAGATGTCGTTCACGGCCACACCTCGGATGACGGAGGCGAGGTAGGGATTCGGGCCGTCGCCTTCGTAGTTCGCCAGAGCCCAACGCTCGGCGGCGGAAGCATCACTGCCGGCCCAGGCGGCGAGCAAAACCGTTTGATCACCGAATCCATCCGGGCGCTCGCCTGCGTGGGTCAAAGCGCCGAGCGGATCCGCCTTGGCCCAGGCGCGCAGAATCATCTCGTATTCGCCGCGCGAGTTTCCGTAGTGATCGAGCGAGCGGTATTGATCGGAAAAAGCGGCGAAATCATTCGGACCGAGGCGTTTCAAGGCCTCCAGCAAGGCGATTTGCCGGTCCAGCGGATCGCCGATGTGCACGATGTCCTCCAGCTTCCGCTCCCGGCCTTCGCGCTCCTTTTCGCCACGGGCGGCGGCCTCGCGGCGCTCGCGATTCGAAGCAGACGCCGGGCCGTCGGCGCTTCCGGTTTCCGATCCGCCCGACGAAAGTGAGGACCGGCGGGCATCGCCTGAAGCATCCGCCCCGTTTTCCGACGACTGGCGGGCGACGAAGGCGATGGCAATCCCCACCGCGAACACCGCGGCGTGAGTGAAGATCGATTTGGAAGCTTTCATGGGTGCATCATACGTGCCGGAAGGTCCGGGTATCTCACCAAACCTCCAGCGCGGCCGGGGTTTGGTAGCCGACTGTTAAGATTTGGTAAATTCCCGAATCACCCGGTTAAGCCGGGGTAAAGTAACTTGAGAAACATCAGCCGCGGGGGCTTTCTGCGATTCATCATGAAAACCCGACTCCTCCCCATGATCCTGCCCGCCGCGTGCATGGCCGCCGAACCCGCTGTGGAACTTCCCGCGGATGGCGCGACCACTTCGCTGCGATACACGCCGGGCGCGGTCACCCTCGGCATCCGCGATCCCGGAAACCACAACTGGGAGCTGCGCACTTCCACCGACCTGCGGAACTGGACCGGCATCGCCACCCACCGGGTGCACAATGGCAGCCTCGTTGTCTCATTCGCTCCTCAAGGTGGCACCCGTTTCTATCAGCTCGCCAGCCTCCCGGCCGCAGCCTCCACCGTGGCGAACACGCTCAACCTTCCCGCCACCACCTACAACTACGCGAACCCCACGCTGCCCGCGCATCTGCTCACCCAGGTGATCCGCGCGCAGGACAACACCCCGGCCAACAACCCCACCACCAACGCAGGCGCCACGCTCGGCCGCGTGCTGTTCTACGACAAACGGCTTTCCGCGAACCAAACCGTTTCCTGCTCGTCATGCCATCAGGCGGAGCACGGATTCTCCGATCCCGCCATGTTCAGCACCGGCTTCGAGGGCGGACTGACGGGTCGCAACTCGATGGGCCTCACCAACGCCAAATATTACCTGCGAGGCCATTATTTCTGGGACGAACGCGCCAACACGCTTGAAGACCAGACGCTCATGCCGATCCAGAACTCGGTGGAAATGGGCATGACCCTTCCGGTGATGACCGCACGTCTATCCGCGGAAGGTTTCTACGGCGAGCTGTTCACCGCGGCCTTCGGCGACCCGACGATCACATCGAACCGGGTTTCCCGCGCGCTCTCGCAGTTTGTTAGATCGATTGTCTCCGGAAACTCGAAGTACGACCAGGGCGTGCCGCTCAACTTTTCGAACTTCACCCAGTTGGAAAACCAAGGCCGCGCCATTTTCACCGGCCCCGCCGGTGGTTGCGCCGCCTGCCACGGCAGCGACAACTTCGTGCCCGGCGCCGGCATCTTCAACAACGGTCTGGAAAACCCCTACACCGACAAGGGCCTCGGCGAAATCTCCGGCCTCGCCTCCGACGAAGGGTTTTTCAAGGTGCCATCCCTTCGAAACATCGAGCTCACCGCGCCCTACATGCACGACGGCCGCTTCGTCACGCTCGAACAAGTCGTGGAGTTCTACAACTCCGGCGTCGTCAACCACCCGAATCTCTCGCCGTCGCTCCGTCAACCGCCCGGCCCTCCGGGTTCGCCGCCCTCGCCTCCGCGCCGGCTCAACCTAACAGAGAACCAGAAGGCCGCGCTCGTCGCCTTCCTCAAGACTCTCACCGACCGCTCGGTCACCACCGATCCGAAGTTCTCCGATCCCTTCAAATACACGGCACAGTGAGGGATTCGATGAACGAAACACGCTGTCGGCGTCGTTGGTTCACTCGTGAAACTTCTCGCGTTCCTCATGTTGTCGGCCGGTCTGGCCGTTGCCGCACCCACGGATGAATTCATCACAGCGGCAGCCGCGAAACACGGGGACTTCGGGAAAAAGGCCGCCTCGTTTCTCGTCGATGGCATGCCGGAGAAGGACAAGTCTTCTCTCGACGCCGGGTTCCTAACGGAGAATCTCGACCTCGCGCTCAAGGCGCGAGCGGAGTTTCCATGGGCGGCCAAGGTGCCCGAGGAGATCTTTCTCAACGACGTGCTGCCCTATGCCGTGTTTGATGAATCGCGGGACCCGTGGCGCACGGAGTTTCTCGAAAAGGCCCGTCCGATCGTGAAGGATTGCAAAACGGCGAGCGAGGCCGCGCAGGCCTTGAACAAGGAGTTCTTCAAGCTCATCAACGTCCACTACAACACGGGACGCAAGGCTCCCAACCAAAGCCCGAAGGAGTCGATGGAAAGCGGCCGCGCCACCTGCACCGGTTTGTCCATCATCCTCGTCGATGCCTGCCGCGCGGTGGGGATTCCCGCGAGGTCCGTGGGCACTCCGATGTGGTCGAACGGCCGCGGCAACCACACCTGGGTGGAGATTTGGGACGGCGGCTGGCATTTCACCGGCGCGGATGAATACGACGCGCAGGGCCTGGACCGCGGATGGTTCACCGATGACGCGGCAGAGGCCAAGACGGACAAACCGGAGAACGCGATCTACGCGACCTCATGGAAACGGGACGGACTCGCGTTTCCGATGGTGTGGAACATCCGCAGCCAAGATGTGGCGGCGGTGAACGTGACGGATCGATACGCCAAGGCCGCGCCCGCGGCGGCTTCCGCGAAACTGGGTGTGCGGTTGATCGGGAAGAAGGGCGGCAGCCGCATCGTCGCCAAGGTCATTCTAACCGACGGTGCCACGATCCACTCCGCCATGACCAAGGCAGGCACCACGGATCTCAACGACATGCCGCGCTTCGAGCTGAAACCCGGCACGCGTGGTTTCATGTTCCTCACGATGGAAAACGAAACCCGGGAGCTGGCATTCGGTCCGCTGGAGCATGGTGATCCCACGGTGGATGCCGTTTGGCCGGATCTCGCGAAGTCCTCGCCAGCCATCACAAGGCTGATCGCGTGGATTTCCAAACCCGCCGCGGAGCGCAAGGCGGATGATCCCGCCCTGCAAGCGCCGATGAACAAGGAAGACGCCGCGAAAGCCGCAGCTTTGTTAGGCGCGGATCGTCTTTCGGCCATCACCGCGGAAAGGAAGGATGAGTTGGAGAAGAAATCACTCACACTCGGCGACAAGACGCTGCGTTGGAAGGAGCGCGTGTTCGGCAAGGAACCCGCCGGTGGTCACAGCTTGTGGATCTCGATGCACGGTGGTGGCAACGCCCCGCCCGCGCTCAACGACCAGCAGTGGTCGAACCAGGTGAACCTCTACGAACTTCCCGAAGGCATCTGCGTCGCTCCACGGGCCCCGACCAACACATGGAACCTCTGGCACGAGGGCCACATCGATCCGATGTTCCAACGCCTCATCGAATCCTACGTCGCCCTGCGCGGTGTGAATCCGGACAAGATCTATCTGATGGGGTACTCGGCCGGCGGCGACGGCGTGTGGCAGCTCGCGCCGCGCATGGCGGATCGTTTCGCCGCCGCGGCCATGATGGCAGGCCACCCGAACGAGTCTTCGTTGTTAGGCGTGCGGAACCTCCCCTTCGCCATCTTCATGGGTGGAAACGACGCCGCCTACGACCGCAACAAGATCGCCGCGGCGAAAACGGCCGAGCTGGACCAACTCTCCAAGGACGACCCCGGCGGATACGTCCACATGTCCCGCATCTACGAAGGCCTCGGCCACTGGATGAACCGCAAGGACGGCGAGGGCATTCCTTGGATGGCGAATTTCCAACGCAACACGTGGCCGAAGAAGATCGTCTGGTTGCAGGACGACATCACCCACGAACGTTTCTACTGGTTGGAAATCCCTAACAAAGATACCGCGGAAGCCGGACAAAAGATCACCGCCACCGCCGACGGCCAGACCCTCCGTCTCGAAGGCGAAGTCCCCGCGGGGATGACGCTGCGCCTTTCCGACAAACTGCTCGATCTCGATCAGCCAGTCACGGTTTCCATCAACGGCAAGCAGGTCTTCACCGGAAAAGTCCAGCGCACCGCGGCCGCCATCCGCCAATCGCTCGATGAACGCGCGGATCTTCCTGCCGCGGCGACAGCGTTCCTGATCTTGCCGTAAGATCTATCAAAGAATGTCCTGGATCAACAGACCTTCACGCATGAACCCGAGTTCCGCCCGGATCTCTCCACCCGGCCCGATCAGCGAGGTGGATCCGTAGGAGATCCGTCCGTTCCACTCACCGACCACATCGGATGAAAGCAGATGCCTGCCGGTTTCCCGTGCCAGCTGGCGGCGGATTTCCTGGTGTTTGTGTTTCCAGAGATCGGCGTTCGCCGGGCTCAGCAGGTTGTTGCAGGGACAAGCTAACAGCTCCGCGCCTTGCCCGGCGATCACCCGGGCACACTCGGGGAAATTGAGATCGTGGCAGATGTTGATTCCGAACCTGAGCCCGTCCACCTCGAACACCGGCGATTCGGTCCCCGGGCGAAACATCGATTCCCCCTTGAGAAGCATCGTTTTCCGGTATCGGCCTAACAAGTCCCCTTTCCTGACGACCACCGCGCTGTTGTGGAGATCGTTTCCATCGCGCTCGATCAGGCCAAACACCAGGACCGGTTCCAAATCCGCGAGCCTTCCCAGAATCCGCGAAAACTCATCGGACGACAGATCGATGGCCACCTTCCCATAATCCTCCGTCGCATGAATGTATCCTTGGAGGTAACACTCCGGAAAACAAAGCAGGGCGGCTTCTTCCCCGGCCGCCTCTTCAGCATATCGGACAATGGTGAGAAGCGCTTGTTCCACATCGTGATACAGATAGGAAGGCTGGCAGGCGGCGACTCTCATCATTCGATCGCGACGATGGTTCCGTTAGATCGGGCCTTGATGATCGCGCTGATCGGCTCGTTTTCATCAAATGGCGGACGGGTATCCGCCGCGTAGGCCACGGATTCGAGAAACGTGACCGGCAATCCGAAGTCCACATCGGAATGCAACTCGCGGCCGAGTCCCGTGGGATCATGCGGCTTGGTGACGATGTGGTAGCGGCCCTTGATCCGCTTGGTCGCGCTGTGGATGTTCTCGCCGATTTTGACCTGGTTTCTCAGGTCTTCCATGTTCGCGTGGTAAGCCGCCGAGCGGCCGGGCGCGCATTGGCTCAACGGAAGCGCAGCGGTCAGAACACAGATGAACCGGGCAAATGCGGGCAGTTTCATTACAACGGACGAATTTGATTCTGCGGATTCCCGCGTGGCTTGCCACAACGCCATCCAATGGGTCTGCGAGATTTTCAGCGGTATTCCGGATTCCCCCAGAATGACCAATCCTCGTAGTTCTCACCGTTTTGATCCACGATCAGAACCAACTTGCGAGTGGGTTCAAATTTCAAGTTGATGTCTTCCTTCCGATTGCCGGGCTTGATTTCTTTGCTTTTGAAGACCTCGCCGCTTTCGGTTTCGATTCGAAATACAACGTTGCCTCTGCCGGATCGATCTTCAAGACAGGCCGAACCACGAAACTCACTGATCGATACATCAAATTTGAATTCGATGCTCCCTGTAGCGTGAGCATAAAGAATTTTCGATCCTTTGTAATCCTGCTTTCCCGCTGTCACTGACTGCTCCGGCTTTTCTGCCCACTCTTTGAAAGCACTTGTGAAGTATTTGTTCCCTTCAGCCTTGAACTTCTTGTGATCTTTCAGGTTTTTCCATTCCCGTTCCTTCGAGCCGGTAGCGGCATTGTTCTGAGGGTTTAGAGAATTGGCTTTGGCAACAGCCTCACGAGCATCCTTGATTGCCAGGCTTTCACCGGTGGTTTCTCTCTCGGATCGCACCGCCTCGGCTTCCTTGATCTTGTCCTGCGCGACCAAGGTCTTCTCCAATTGGCCGAGTTTCTTCTCGTAGCCGTCGTAGGCCGTGAGCGTCGCCCGCTGTTCCTTGAGTTTCTGGTCGGCGATTGTCTTGATGAAAACGTCGTGCAGTTTGTTGATCTCCGGCACTTGGCTGGGAACCAGGGGCAGATCGCCCTCACTGACCCAGCGCTCGGTTTCCCCGTCAATGGCTTTCACCAGATCCAGATTCCCGGCCTTCTTCGCGGCCTCCCTGCTTTTTCCCAGTGCCGTGATCATCTGAAGTCCAAGCTTCTCTTTCTGCTCCTTGGCATTGGCGGAGATCGTTTCCAACTGCCCGGAGAAAGCCTTGCGCTCCTCTTCAAGAGTTTCCGCAGCCCGAGAGATGTGGCCGACCAAAATGGCAAGTAAGAGGGTGAGGATCTTCATCGGAGTCTTTTCCATCGGATAACAGGCTGCCTGAGATGTGTCAATGTGGGGAGGGAGGATCGAAATCGGGCGTTGCCGCTCAGGAAATCCAAGCAACCGACGCGCGCTCCGCGCACAAATTATGCTCGTCACCCGCGTCCGTGGCGCGAGAATCCGCCCGTGATCCACCCGACCGCCATTGTTTCGCCGCTCGCCAAGCTCGGAAACAACGTCCGCATCGGCCCGTTCTGCGTGGTCGGTGCCAATGTGGAGATTGGAGACGATTGTGTGCTCCATTCCCACGCCGTCATTGAAGGCCACGCGAAAATCGGGCGCGGCAACGAGTTTTTCTCCTTCTCCGTGATCGGCGGGAAAACCCAGGACCTCAAATACCAGGGCGAGCCGACCTACCTTGAAGTCGGCGATCACAACGTGTTCCGCGAGGGGGTCACGGTACACCGCGGCACCCACGAGGGCCTGCCCACGCGCATCGGCTCTCACAATCTGCTGCTCGCCTATTCCCATGTGGCGCACGATTGCCAGCTCGGGAACCACATCATCCTTTCCGGCGGTGCCGGCCTGGCGGGACACATCACCGTCGAGGACTACGCGATCGTTTCCGGCATGGCCGCCGCCCACCAGTTCTGCCGGATCGGAAAACACTCGATCATCGGCGGCATGTCCAAGGCGGTTCAGGATGTCCCGCCCTTCATGATCGTGGATGGAAACCCGGCCAGCACCCGCGGGCTGAACCTCGTGGGCCTGCAACGCCGCGGTTTCTGTGAGGAGGACATCAAGGCGCTCAAATCCGCCTACAAGAAACTCTTCCTCAAGAAGGATCAGAACCTGGCCAACGCGATCAGCTCGCTCAAAGCCACCCACGACGCGGACACTCCCCACGTGGCGCACCTGATCCATTTCATCGAGAATTCGGAGCGCGGCATCATCCGCTGAGCATCCAAAAGGGGTACAAAGAGAGGCCGCCGGGGCACCCACCCCGACGGCCAAGCTGAACAACTTCAACACACCAGCGGTTTCACCCGCTATGTTAATGAGGCTGACAACTGCTGTTCACCCTTACATGAAAACGCGAACTTGCGTACGGTCTTCAGTAGCTTTGACCCGGGAGATTTCGCCCCGTTCAAAAAATTTCGGAAAATTTTCCGGGGGGCGGGCAAGATCTTCAGGAAACCTGTAGCGGAAGTAGAATATGCGGAGTCTTGGCGGCTGGATCGGATGCATTACCGCCGCGAATGGGTTTGGCTTTTTCCAAAGCCCGGAACCCGGCTGATCCGAATGAAATTCACTCTGTCCATCATCCCGTGCCTCATGGTTTCCTCCGCGTTGACGAGCCTCGCGGACTTCAGCGGAAACGATCCGCTCACCACAAAATCCGCCAACTGGGACATCTTCGCCTCACAAGGAGCCGGGAAACTCGTGTTCCAAAACTCCCGCCTCGAATTTCTCGTCAAGTCTCCCACCCGGGAGGACCAGATGATCTTCGGCTGGCAGCGCAACCAAGGCTCCATCGATCAGGACTGGTTCATCCAGGTGGACGCGCACCTTGACGAGGTGACGCTCAACAACGGAGCGTTCACGAATCTCAACCTCGCTGTCGTCGATTCATCCGATACCAGGAACAACGGCTACTCTCTCGCCATCGACCGCTATCGAGACGGCACCCGCTACGTTTCCAACATCAACATCGGTTCCATCAACCACAGCGAGGACGAGATCCACAAAACCTCCGCCACCGACGTCGCCCTGCGCCTTCACCACGACAGCGGGGCAAAAACCATCACCGCCAGTTGGAAATCCGGCAAGACCTGGAGCTACTTCGCCCCCGTCAGCATCAAAGCCTGGGAAATGTCCGGCTCGGATCAATTTCTCGCCGCGATCGTCGGCTCCGGCGGCGGATCCGACGAAAATCGGGTGCCAGGACCGAAGATCGTGAGCGGCGACGCCTATTTCCGCAATTTCAGGACGGGCAACGCCACTCCGGACATCGCCGTGGAACAACCCATCGGCAGCTCCATGGTGGACGGGACCGCGAAACGTTCCTTCGGCACTGTGATCGTCGGCGGAAACGCGATCCGGACCTTCACCATCCGCAACGAAGGCACGGCCGTTCTCAAGGGGATCTCCATCACTGGAAACGGCCTCAATGCCGCGGACTTCACCATCAGCCCGCCCGCGAAAGCCACCCTCAAACCCGGTGCCTCCACCACGTTCAAAGTGACCTTTAGCCCGAAAGCCCCCGGCACCCGAAGCGCCGCCATCCACATCGCCAGCAATGATCCGGACGAGAAGCCGTTCGACATCAAACTCGGCGGCGAAGGAGTCGAGTGATCAAGGCGCGACAGGTTCGCCATTCTGATAGATCACGGCCTCACCCTCCGCCGTGATGGTGGCGGCCACGTGGGTCCACTGGCCCGGCGGCAGTTTCGCGGGAAACGTGAGATGCGGATCGCGGAAGATCAGGCGCAACCCGTCGCCGGGATAGGTATCGAGCATCCACGCCGTCGCCGAGCCCACCGGCGTCTTGTCGATGAGGCGCATGCCGCCCGCGGGAAGCGCCGCGGGCTTGATCCATGCGGCGAGCGTCACGCCCTTGAGGCAGTTGATTTCGGAAGCGTGCGGGATTTCGAGAAACCCGTCGTTTGTTAGAGTGAAGCCGCCATGCTCAGCAGCCGCGACTCCGCCATGGGAAACCGGCTGGTATTTCTCCGATGCCGCGTTAACCACCTTGCCGTCTTTGAACACAAGCGAGACGAGGCAATCCTTGAGACTCTCGGGTTTCGCATCGTGCGAATCGGCGAGCGCGGCGATCTCCCTCGCATCGAGCACCCGTGAAAAGACGGCCACGCGTGACATGCCACCTTGGTAGCGGGTGTTCCCCTGGCTGTCAGCGCCGATGCGCAGGGGCAGTTTGTTAGGAACGATGCCGCCTGGTTTCGGAACAACCACCGGCTCCGCGAGATCGGCCGGCGCCGCGGGAACGACGGCGGGTTTTTCCAAGCTGCCTTCGATGGTCTCGCCCTTGCGGATCTTGATCTGATAGATGCCGTCCTGTTTCTCCGGCGTCCCGCCTTTCCACTGGATCGATCTTCCGCCGAAGTTGTCCTGGATGCGGAGCATGCCTGAGTGACCCGCGGTGATGCGGAACCAGGTGGTGGCGTTGTTCTCCCGTCTGGCCGAAACAATGTGCCCGCCCTCGGCGCGGAGCTTGATG
>DAISZP010000591.1:0-2558 GCA_036824745.1 Luteolibacter sp. | reverse complement strand
GGAGAACACCACACCTGATCCGCGCTTCTGCGTGGCGAATCCAGCCACAACGCCATGCCGTGTCACTGGATCCGCACAGGCGAGAAACAGGTAGCTTTTCGGATCTTTGTCCGCCTGCATCAAGCCACCGGTGCCGAGTGTGCGGAGATTCGCCGCGGGTTTGCCGAGATCGAGTCGGAATGGCGGAATCGCCACGCGGGCGAGGTCGATTGTGCTCCGCGTGCCGTTCACAGCGCTTGGAGTCACAAACAGGAATGGCGATTCATCCTTCAATTCGAAGCGGATGGCTCCACCACCGTCGTTGACCGTGAATGCCTTTGAATCGCCCGCGACGCTGCTTGCTGCTCCGGCGAGTTTGCCCGTGGTGGCGAACACCTTGCCCGACGAGCGTTCGGTTACCGTGACCCCTCCGGAAGACTCCTCGAACCGCACTGAAAGCAGTTTATTGGAAATTTCATGGTCCGCGGCGGCAACCCTGCCTGCAAACGCCGCAAGCAGGGAGGTGAGAGTCAGCAGGGTCTTCATGAGAGGTGGTATGGGGGAATTTTGCGAATCAATCGATCACTCGGTGAAGAGCAGGAAACTGCGGCCCTGCGCGGGGATCTTCACCGTGAGGAGCGCGACGTGATTGTCGCTCAAATGCACGGCTTTGGGTTCCGCTCCATCGATTGAAACGCGGGCGGACTTGCGCAGTCCGGTGTAGTGCAGCGGCACGCGGATCTCACGTGTGATGGACTCGGCGAGGGGATTGTAGAGGCAGGCGAGTCCCTTTTCGACGCCGGATGGATTGGCGTGGAGGATGCCGTCCCAGTCGCGGCCGTTCGGGCGGCGGAGGTGGATGATGTCGCCGTGGTCGAGCGCGTCGCGGTGTTGTTTGTAGAAGGAAACCCACTTTTTCACGAGGGACTTGGTTTCCTCGGAATCAAACAAGCGGGGTCCGCGGTAGCAGGCCTGCACGCCGTATCCTAACAGGTTCGCGAAACGCGCTTCGTAGTGCGGCAGGTGCTCCTTGAGCGGCTCGATGGTGGCCGCCGCCCCGCCGCCGTGGTATTGCGAGAGCGGGACGAACATCCAGCCCATGCTCTGGGTCTTGGTCCAGGTGCCGTCATACATGTTCTGGCGCTCGATGATCTCCTGCTCGGCGCGCGGCAGGCTCCAGTTCGTCTCGCGGTATCCCATGCCGCACTTGTTTCCGCCTGATAGATAATACCAGTCCGGAATGTTGAGAAACACGCCCTCGGCGCGCAGATCCTTGTATTGGTCCGTGATGGCCTTCCACATCACCCACTGCGAGTCCTCCTTGCCGCGGTGAAACGGATGGTCCGTGGCGGCGCAGAGATCGCCGGGGTAGGAACCGTCGTTTTCAAACACGCCGAGTCCCGCATGACGCGTGAAGGCGGAGATGTTATCCAGGTAATCGCGCCCCCATTGCGTTCCGAGGCAGGGCATCACTCCGTAGCGCGCGGGGCTTCCCTGCGTGTTGTCCTTCGGGCTTCCCGCGCCGCGCGAGGCCAGCAGGGAATAGGCACCGAGCGCGATTCCCTTGCTACGTCCGTAGTCGGCGAGTTCCTTGTAACGGTCCCAATACGCCTTGTCCCGGCTCTCGTAGTTGAAACCGGAGCCGAAGGACATGATCACCATTTCAAAACCCACTTCCGCCGCCTGGTCGATCGCCTCGCGGATGGTCTTGGGATCGGCCTGCACTTTGTGGAACATGAGCGGGTTCTCCTGCGTCCATGGCGCGATGACGCGGTACATCTTGCGCCGTGCGAGCGAGCGCCGCTCGCGTTCGGTGGAATCCAGCAGAAGTTCGAAGCTGCGGATCGATTCATAGGGTTGGTTCTTCGAAACCTCCTGGTCCGGACCGAACGGCGGTTGGCAGCGCAGCAGGCATGGCGTTTGGCGATCATAGTGGACCTGGGTGGGATATTCGGGATCAGGGAGATAGCGCACGCAGGGACCGGCGTATTCGGGAACCATGTCGCCGAAGGCCATGTCCGTTTCGATCCAAAAGTTGAACTTCTCGGAGGAGGGCGCGGTGTTCACCGAGGATTCGACCTCGGCGAGTTTCAACTCTTCGCTGACGATGTGCTGCAACCTCACTGGAGCATCCGAGGTGTGTTCGAGAGTGACCCATTTCGAAAAAAGCGGGATGCCGTCGTAGAGTTCGTAGTGCACGGCAATCCGCGGCAGGTCGGCGCGCGGTGCGGACGATGCGGCGGGCTCCGAAGCTCTAACTGTCAGATCCAGCAGGTGGCAGCGGATCAGGTTCCCGTTGAGGTCCGCGCCCTGATAGTCGCCGCCCTTGCCATCGCGTCCCACTTTTCCGACACGGAGTTTCACTGGCGGTTTGGGGAAGGGGAGCGAGGCGATGGTTAGAAATGCGGCGGGCTGCTGGGCGGCTTCGAGTTTCAAGGTTCCGTCCGCGAGGGTGGCGCGGAGTTTCACCGGCTTGGAGCGGTCGAATTTTCCAGCGAGCCCGGCCGGGGTTTCGAAGACCTGTTGGTTCGGGCGGATGATGAAGTGGGCGGTGCCGCCATCCGCGTTGACCAGCGCGA
>DAISZP010000590.1:0-2561 GCA_036824745.1 Luteolibacter sp. | reverse complement strand
AGACGGAAGTACCCCCTGCCTTGTTTCAGCTCCACTTCGTTCTTGGACTCCAGTGCCAGAGAGGCCGGTCCTTCAAGAACCACAGTCACCGAGGGTTCGAGAGAAACCGATGCCCGTCCCTGCCGGAGTAGAATTTTCCCGCCCGCGGGAATGCCGGTCGCGCCACCGAGCGGACTGCTGGGACCTTCGATCTGCCATACGGCATCCACGGAGAACGTGGCGACCCCGACGTTGCCCGCACCTCCGAGATACCCTCGCGATAGAAGCCATGCCAACGCGGCAAGCACGGCCAGCGAGCAGGCCAGCAACAGCAAACCCGCATTCCACGATCGCCTCGCACCCGCAGCCGTGTAAGCGCCGGTGGAAAACCCGTCTTCAAATTCCTCGCTCAGCGTATGCTGGAGCAGCGCGTAACCTTTGTAGAGATCGACGAGGTCCGGCTCCTTGCGCAAGCGCTCCTGGAATCCATCGAACTGCTCGGCGGTGACATCGCCATCGAGCACTTGCTGGACCAGATGATGATCGGCTCGTTTCATCGGGAGTTGCGTGCGGCGGCTTGCAGATCGCGCTCGATGCAGCGCTTCAAGGCGGCGCGGAGATTGAACAACACGGCCTTGAGCGTGCCGGCGCTGCGGTGGGTCTGATCCGCGTATTCCTGAAGCGAGGAGGACGTGGCGTAGCGGTGATGGAGCAGTTCCCTGTCCTGCGGACGAAGCCGCTGGAGGCAGCGGCGCAGCGCGAGATGGCGCTCTTCCAGTTCCTCCGGCTCGGACTCCGTGTCGGGAGCCACGCGCTGGATCAGATCGTCATCAAACACGAGCCACCCTTGCGAAACCAGCCGCCGCCGGTGGTTCATCATGTGGTAGCGGATCGTTTGGAAGGCCCAGGCCTTGAAATTCGTCCCCAGCTCAAAGGTCGCGCGTTTCTGCCAGAGCGTGATGTTCACCTCCTGCAACAAGTCGCGCGCACCCGCGCCGCCCGGTGCGAGCGACCGGACGTAGGCGAGCATCGACGTCTGGTGGTTGGTGAGTTCGCGCACGAATTCCTCGGAACCCGCGTCGCTGTCTGGGTTTTCACTCATGCCGTAAGCAGCATCCCGAAATGTCCGCAAAGCCGCAAGCGGTTTAAAAAATTGCTCACGAGAACTCCGCGAAATCCGGATTGCACACCGATCCAAGTCCCGGAAACCCAGCCACCTGAGTCAGGGCTCCACGAGCTTCGCGCGAAACTGATCCCTTCTCGACTTCGATAGATTCGCTTCCCCGATGATCCGTTCCAGAAGCTCCCTCCGGGAAGGCGACGGCTGCGCGCGTAACTTCTCAATCCATCGCGCGATTGTATCCGCCTTCAATTCTTCCGAACCGAGTTGGTTCAACCACTTCGCGGCCTCTCCATCATCCCGCGGCCCGGGCGATAGGGAAAGCAGTTCCGCCCGTTCCGCATCATCCGAAGCCTCTTCCCAAATCGCGCGATTCAGTTCCGTCTCACCCCACAACATCCACGGGTAAACCTCTGCCTTTTCCCCTGGCGGCAATGCCCTCAGGACAGGCCAGATCCAGCGCGCCGCCTCGGTCTCGCCGACCATCGCCGCGCGGCCCTGATAGGCTTGGGAAAATATCCTGTTCACTTCGCCGGTTTTCCCTCTCAAACCTTCCCGCAACGCCTTCTCCACCTCATCCGGATCCTTTGCAGACCAGTAGCGGACCCCATCTTCCATTCCCCGAAGCGAGGTTGTGTTGGCGATGTAGGTGGCGAACTCAAAATCCGGCGGAAAGCGATAGGCGATGTAACCCGTCGACTCTGCTTGTTCCATTTTCAGCGTTTCATCCGCACCTCGCATCACCGCGCCTTCCAAAGCGGCATCAAAAATCGGATTGGTGGGTGTCTGATGTTTTTTCAGATACCCGGGAATCCATGATTTGGCCGCAGGTAAGTCCACACGGGCCAATTCGGATAAGATGCAAAGCTGTAGCAGTTCTTTGCCGACTCCTTCCGCCCAACGAACGGATTCAGCACCTTCCCGTCGGAACAGCTCCGCTGACAATGCCGCGAGCATCCTGTATCGCTTCCGGTTCGCCCCGAAATTCCTCGCATCGATCGGTTCACCGGCGAGCGAAAGCATCCATTCGCGCAGCGTGTGTTTGTCCGCGCTTTCCATGGCTTTCACCGCGGATTCCGGCAAGCCACCGGATCGCTCCAATCGTGCGAGCATGCTCTTGAAACCACCTGCCTCCACCTTGTTAGATGCCAGCGCCTTCCTGCGCTCCGATATCCTGCGGCCGTTGGGACTCACACCTTCCGGGTCATCAGACACCGATCCACCACCCAGCCACATTCCGGCGAGCATGCCGCACCCGGCGGAGATGGCCCACACTGCTGTTTTGCCAGGTCCCTTCATCGATTGGGATTTTTCAAGTGTTTCACGATGGCATCCACCCGTTCCGGAGAGGCATTCCACGAGGTGAGTTTTTCACGAACCGCTTGCTCCCATGCTTCGTTAGGCCACCAGCGGCGATAGGAATCGGTTTGCGCGGTCTCCAGCGAAGCCAACCGCCGCTCGG
>DAISZP010000589.1:0-2564 GCA_036824745.1 Luteolibacter sp. | reverse complement strand
AGTCGTTCCAAAGATCCGAGGATTCATCTGCACCACCGCCCATCCGGACGGCTGCGCCAAACACGTCGCCGAACAGATCGCCGTCGTGAAAAACCGCGGGCCCATCAACGGCGGGCCGAAGAAGGTGCTCGTGATCGGATCGTCCACCGGATACGGCCTCTCCTCCCGCATCGCCGCCGCGTTTGGTTGCGGAGCCTCCACCATCGGCGTGTTTTTCGAAAAACCCGGTGAAGCCGACAAATGCGGCACCGCCGGATGGTACAACTCCGCCGCGTTTGAAAACGAAGCCAAAGCCGCCGGTCTCTACGCCCGCTCGTTCAACGGTGACGCCTTCTCCGATGAAATGAAGGCGCAGGTCATCGCCGCCATCAAAGCCGACCTCGGCCAGGTGGATTGCGTCGTTTACTCCCTCGCCTCGCCGCGTCGCACCCACCCGAAGACCGGCGAAGTCTTCAAATCCGTACTCAAACCCATCGGCGAGAGTTACACGAACAAGAACCTCAACACCAACACCGGCGTCGTCGATGAAGTCACCATCCAGCCCGCCGAGGGCGACGACGTCGCCCAAACCATCGCCGTCATGGGCGGCGAGGACTGGGAAATGTGGATCAACGCCCTGCTTGAAGCCGACGTCATCGCACCCGGCACACAAACTTACGCCTACTCCTACATCGGGCCCGATCTCACCTGGCCGATCTACAAGAACGGAACCATCGGCAAGGCCAAGGAAGACCTCGAACGCGCCCAACGCGCGCTCGATGCCAAGCTCGCCCCGCTCGGCGGCAAGGCATGGGTTTCCGTGAACAAGGCGCTCGTCACCCAGGCCAGCTCCGCCATCCCCGTGGTGCCGCTCTACATCTCCCTGCTCTACAAGGTGATGAAGGAGCAGGGCAGCCACGAGGATTGCATCGAGCAGATGGACCGCCTTTTCCGCGATCGTTTCTCCAATCCGCAGCCCGACGAAACCGGCCGCATCCGCTTGGACGATTGGGAAATGGAACCCAAAGTTCAGGAACCCGTCATCGCGAACTGGGGCAAGGTCGCCACCGAGAACCTAACCGAACTCGGCGATCTCGAAGGCTATCAAACCAGTTTCCTCCGCCTCTTCGGCTTCGGTCTCGAAGGCGTGGATTATGACGCGGACACCGACACCGCCGCCAAAGTTCCTTCATTGGCCTGAATCTCCACACCAGACTCATGGGACCTGTGGGCATGCCTGAAATGATCGTGATCCTCATCGTGGGGCTCCTGGTCTTGGGCCTCCCGGCGCTCATCGCCATCGGAATCATCGTTTACTCCAGGCGGAACAGCAATCCGCCTCCGGCTCCGCCACCCGCACCACCTCTTGCCAGCCGCGAGAGCCGATTGTTAGAATTGGAAACACTCAAAGCGAAGAACCTCCTCAGCGAGTCCGAGTTTCAGGAGCAGCGGAAGCGGATTCTGGAAAGCATCTGATTCCGCCTTCCTAACAGCGCGTGAGGTGATCAAGAACCGATGCCCGGCTACTTGTTCGTCGCCGCTTCAAAGCAATCGATCTCCACGATCCCGAGACTCCCCTTCCCCATGCCTTTGTCACCGGTGGAGGCGTTGTCCGGGTTTGCAAGCTCCTTGATGTCGAATCCATCACCGGTGATGGCAGGGCGCAGCAGTTCGATCCGGAGGGTTTTCCCACGCGCCGGTTTGAGCGGCAGCGTGACGTATCCGAGGCTGAGCGGCGTGACATCGCGATACACTTCCTTTCCGTCCAAGGTGATGCGGATCGGATAGCGGCGCTGACGCCACCCGGAAAGCTTGAGCGAGACTTCCGAGACGGCCGCCTCCCGGGCGAGTTCGCAGGAGATCCACGCGCTGCCGAGTCTATTGTCATTGCTCCAGGTGGTTTCCTCGTCGTCATCGAAGGCCGCGGAAACCTTGTCCGCATTGGCACCAGCCGTCGCACGGACCACGGGCACGGTGATCCGGGTGACCTTGAAGGAAGGACCGGCGGGGGTGGGTCCGCGTTTCAAGGAGGGAACAAGGCCGGAGGCTGGCATTTCGAGCGCCAAACCATCGATGGCGGCGAACGGTTTCGTATCGAACGTCACTTCGGCGGACTTCAATCCGGCGGACTTCGCCCGCAGGGTGACCGCACCGCTTTCGGGCAGGGAGCGGACCAGTACGCGGTTCACACCGCACTCGACGGGCAGCGATTTGGATAGAATGTGGTTGTCCGGCCCTTGTGCGATCCCGCCGCGCCACTCGGCCGGACCTGATAGATCGAAGTCCACCAGGTTCAAGGCCGTGGGACAACGGCGGCCGTTTTCATCCACCACTTCGATCTCGATGAGTGCCATGTCCGCGCCATCCGCCTTGAGGCCTCCGGGGGCGGTCATCGGAGTCAGTCGGAGCGCGACCGGCTCACCGGCCGTCTCTTTTTGCGCGCGGCAGACCTCGCGTTGGTTCGCGTCACGACCAATGGCTGTTAGAACACCGGGCTGCCAGCGGACCTTTTCAAACGTGAACAGGAAGCGGTGGGACTGCTTAGAGGCTGTCTGAAAAATGGTCACGCGACTATCCTGAGGAGC
>DAISZP010000588.1:0-2587 GCA_036824745.1 Luteolibacter sp. | reverse complement strand
AAAAGTGGTTCCCATCAGCAACGTGCGGTCTAACACCTCCTATGGATACCCCGCGCTGATCTGGCAGGTGAGCGGCGCTGCCGCGTCGAAGTCCGTGTATGCGGATACCAGTTTCAGCGTCAGCGTGAATGGCATCGGCGGCGAGGGCGTTCCCGCCACCTGCGACTACACGGTCACCCTGATCAATCCCGACCGCATCGTTTCCACCCAATCCGTCAACGGGCCATCCAGCGCACCCACAGTCGGCGCGACCTATCAGATCACCCCGCCGTCGCTGGCGGAGTCGCTGCAAGTGAACGCCTGCCGGAGAATGTCCACATCATGGACGGAAGGCGCGGAGAAGAAGACGGTGGTGCCGGTGATCGACCGCACCTCCGGCTCCTATCCACTGAAGATGAAGATGGCGGCTTACGGCGGATTCGGAACTCTATCAGGTGATACGGCGTTCCACCTCACGTTCCCCGTTTCGTATGATCTGATCCAGCGCGGAGTCCCCGAGCAGAGCTTCGAACTGGACCGCACGATGGTTTCCAGAGGAAACGGCCAGCTGAAGTTCCAATACCGCCGCGGTTACATGACGAAGGGAAGTTTCCTCGATGTGGAGGTCTCCGCGAACGGAGGCGTCACGTGGACCCGGATTGGAAAGACCATCAGCGGTGTGAACGACACGATGTACGACTCCTCGGCGAGCACCGCCACCTTCAAGCTGCCCAAGACCAGCCAACCTCTGCGCGTGAGGTTCCGCTACCACACGAAACCCGGAGAGCCGATCTACACGCACGAAGCCACACCGTCCTTCCCGACCGGCATCTTCATCGACAGCATCACCACCAAAAACTGCGATTGGCTGGACCTGAAGAAATCCACCACGCTCGCGTCCACGTCCACTCAGTTCAAGTTCACATCCGCCACGGCGGGGGAAACCCTGGTTCCCGGACGCAAGTGGTCGCTCTCCATGCGCACCAAGCTCGGCGGCAAGTGGTTGCCGGGCGGACCGCCCAAAACAGTGACGGTGACCAAGGACTGAATCCTCAAAAAACCCGGCTCACCGCGAGCCGGGTAAACCGCCTCGGACTGCCGGCTGCCTCGGTGTCGGAGACCGAAACCACGCCTTCCTGGTTGGCAGGCCCGCTCGATTGGAAAACGGTGGACCAGTCCGTACTCGAAGGATCGGGACTGAACTGGATCTGATAGATGATTTCCGGAATCGCTTTCCTCGGGAACGAAACCATGAAGCGCCCCATTCCGTCCCAGCCCGGGTTCAACACCGCCCTGGAGTCGGAATCACGCGGATCGCATCCAACAGCCAGTTCCAACAAGTTCGGGCAGCCGTCGTGATCCGGATCCGTCAGGTCCGCTGCATCGCCTTCCGAAGCTGTCGTTCCAAAGTGCCGGAACCTCAAGATCCCAAGCGCTGTGGCAGGGGGCTGGGCCGCCTGCCACACAAAGTTCGCAACAGCCGCCGCGGATTCACCCCGGGCATTCAGGGCGGTGATCTTCAGCTCATATCTGCTTCCGTTCACGAGGTCTGACAGATCACACCACATGTGGTTCGCGGGAAACTCCCCGACAGGAACAAACAGGCCTCCATCCTTGGAAACCTCCGCGCGGAACATCGTCTCGTTGTCGGACAGATCCTCCCAATGAACTACGCATGAATCCTCAGACCGCGCGAGCACCAAAGGATCGCCCGGTTGGTCAGGAACCGAAAGAGCGCCCTTGAGCATGGTGAAATGATCATCAGAGAACGGCTGCCCGGCCGGAGGCAGCTCCCGGAGGAACAAGACATCCATCCGGTTGTCCGTCACGTCGAGGACCACGGACCCCAACCGATCAAGCGACACCTTCATCACCGGATGATTCAGGGGACCACCGCTGTGTTGGCCCGCGCTTCCAGCCACCATGTGAACCGCACCTTCGTGGGCGGAGGCATGTTCCTCGAACTTGTGATAGGCACCATCACCGTCCTCGCGTCCATCACCCGCATCCTTGAAATGAGAGGGGTGTGTTGTTGTGGAATGTCCGTAATGCCCGTCGATCAGCGCGGAACGCTCGTAGGCATGACTGTGGCCGCCGAGCACCAGATCCACCCCACGGCCCTCAAGAATGGGCAGGATCTGCTCGCGCATGTCGATCGACTCCGCTTCCAGATCCGAGTCATGCGAGCCCTTGGTGTACGGCGGATGATGGAAACAGGCAACCACCCAGGGAAGCGTGTTGCCCTGCAAATCGGCGGAAAGCCACTGGGCCATCGCGCCGGTTGACAAGCGATTACTGGTCATCGAATCCAGCATGATGAAGTGGATGTTTCCAAGATCCCACGAATAGTATCGGCTGGTTCCGGAGGCCTGGCCGCCGCATTGCCCTTGGGATGGAATTGCGAAAATCGAATCGTAGGCATAAGTGCCGTCGGGAAACAGACCGCCATAGGTTTCATGGTTTCCATAGCAGGGCCATACCGGGACTTGTTTCAGGATCTGCTGATAGACGCCGAAAAAGTTCACCTGATATTCGGAATCGGTACCGCTGAAGTAGGCGTTGTCCCCCAACAAGTCGATCGCATCGGCAGGACGGATTCCCGAGAATT
>DAISZP010000048.1:0-17031 GCA_036824745.1 Luteolibacter sp. | reverse complement strand
AACGAACTAGGCCTGCTCTACCTCTCCGGAAAGCTCGGCCTCGCCGATTCGCCCGCTGGAGTCGCCTGGCTCACCCGCGCCGCCCAAGGAGGAAACGCCCAGGCGCAGAACAACCTCGCCACCCTGTATGAGCGCGGCCTCGGCGGCGTGCAGCGCAGCATCGAGAACGCCGGCCAGCTCTATTCACTCGCCGCGAACCAAGGCCACGGCCCCGCCACCTTGGCATTGGCACGTTTGATCAACGAAGGCATTGGCACCAAGGCCGATCCGTCCAAAGCCTGGGCGCTCGCCACGCTCGCCGGCGAACGCGGCGAGAAGGACGGCGACGCGCTCGCCAAGGAGATCGGCCAGAAGTTTGACGAAAATCAACGCGTCGAGGCCATGAAGCAGCTTGAGGAACTCAAGTCACCCAAACCCGCCGCCAAGAAGGAGGAAACCAAACCCGCCGCGCCAAAGACCGGTAGCGGCAAACTGGAACTTCCCAAGGCGGACACGGCCAAACCGGCCAAGCCCTGAGCGTTTCCCCATCCCTTGCCCAAAGCCCGTCCGGTTCACGCCGGGCGGGCTTTTTTCGTTCGGTTGGCGATGCTGTTCCCCTCCACCCACCGCGGGCGGAACTCCAACATCTGCGGATTGCCCGGCAGCGGCTTGCCATGCAGCGCCCACTTCGCGCAAGCCCTCGCGATGTCCTCCACCGGATGCATGAAGTGACACAAAGTCGGAATGTGCCAGTCCATCGTCGGGTTGTGCGAAAGCAGCACCACTGAGACATCGTTCGGGATCGAAATTCCGGCCTCCTTGAGAAAATGGGACGCGGCGAGATACTCCCGCCAGTCGAAGATGATCAGCGCGTCCGGCGCTTGTTTGCGCCACTGCTGGCGCATCGCCGCCGCCAGCACTTCAGGAGACGAATATTCGCTCTCCGCATGGACGACGCAGGCCGGATCCACGCCCAGTTCCATCGCGCATTCCAAGGTCTGCTTCTTGCAGTTTTCCGTGAACTTCGGGATGCGGCCGCAGAGTGGAATCAGGATCCTCCGGTGTCCGCTGGAGATCAATTTCTCCAGCGCCTGGCGCAGCATCAGCGAGGCCTTCACCATCACCGTCGGAATCCCGAGCCTGCCCGATTCGCCGCCGATGAACAAGGTGCGGATCCGATGTTGCATGGCCCACGCTCCGAAAACCTCCGAGCCGCCAAGCACCATCATCGCATCCGGTTTGGAGAAACGAAGCAACTCGTCCCACGCCTTGTGGGGCTTGCGCGCGCTCACGAAACCCACCGACCGGTGCGTCACCTCCCAGCCCTTCGAGCTCAGCAGATCAATCACATGCGCGAACACCTCCACACCCGATTGACGCTCCGTGCTCAACGGCATCGCCGAGACGAACATCAACTTGCCGGGCCGCGTGCCGACACGCCTCGGCGACTTCGTGCCGATCCGCGCCGCCGTTACATTCAAATCCCCAGCCTGCCATCGCTTGCGGCCGCCGCCACCGATGAGCACGCCGTCCTCACGCAGCTTGTGAAGCGCCTTGCAAACCGTGGGCACGCTCACCCCCAGCGCCTTCGCCAGCAATCTCGTGCCCGGCAGCCGGCCCTTCAACTCACCCGCGACTAGCCGCCGGTGCAGCTCGGCCGCGACAACGTCCACAAGTTGCGTCCTTACGATGGAATTCATCGGGGCCAGCTTCCACGGATCCGGGCTCTGTGCAATGAAAATGCACAGAACTTTCCGCCAGTCACCTCTTCCAGTCCTAGGGGCTTCTGTCTAGGAGTAGCTTGTTCCTTTTGTTTCAACATCTCAAAACTCCATGTGCCAGAATTCTGCCCCCGGCCGTCCTCCGTATTGTGACATGGCCTCTTGTAGTTCCTTAATCACCGTCCGCCGAAGTTCCCCGGCGTTGACCTGACGCCCCCCCAGCGGAGCTTCCATCGAAGCTCTCGACCGCTCTCCAACAGGTGCCTCCGTCTCGGCAGATCTGACGCATCACGTCCATGTCCCTCCCTCCTTGAATCCATAAAATCAAACCTCCATGAAACTCAAGCCTTCCAATCCGCTCTTCCGCCACCTCTTCCACACCGCGTCCATGAACTCCGCAGTCGTGGTGACTCTCCTCGGAATCGCTGCGATTCACTCCTCCTCCGCGCAATCGATCAGCGTGAACTTCGGAGCGAATCAATCCACCAGTTCAGTGACCAGCGCATCGAAGACCGCAGGTGCCATTCCGGTGGCGGGAAATCGATGGAACAACACCACGACCAACGGCAGCGGATCCCTCGCATCCCTTATAGACAATGCGGGCCAGGTCTCCGGCGCGAGCATCAACTGGACGGCGCAAAACACTTGGCAATCGGGCTCCGCCGGATCCACCGCCACCTCGGAAAACGGCCTGTTGACCAAAGGTTATCTGGATGATAGCGGCAGCGGCTGGACGGTCAGCATGATCTCGCCATTCCTGCTCAACGACATCTACGTCATCCACTCCACCGATCAAGTCAGCCCCGCCACGATGTCCGCGGTTTCGGTGAACGGCAGATTCTACACCGGCAATGGAGCCGGTGGCACCATCCAGGTGCCCGGCAGCGGCTATTCATGGTCGGCGGCGAACTTTTCAACCGCGGACACCTTGGTCGAGAGTGACAACTACATCAAGGCGCTCTCCCAGCCCGGAGTTTCCCTCGCAGGATTGAATTCCAGTCCGGGCCGCAGCGCCATCGCCGGCCTGCAGGTTGTGAACGCGTATGGTGGAACCCTGGCCTATTGGGATGCCAATGGCACGGCCGCTGGATCCGGCGATTCGGGCGGCACTTGGGGGTCCGACACGTTCTGGTCTTCCACCGCGGATGGAACAGGCACACCGGGGGCATGGGTCAACGGACGAGCCGCCGTGTTTTCGGCAGGCTCGGATGGGACCGGGAGCCATGTAGTCAACATCGCCGGAACCCAGAATGCCGACGCGGTCTGGGTGAAGAACGGAGAGATCACTCTCACCGGGGGCAGCCTCAACCTTGCCGGTGGCACCGCTTTGTTGCGTGGAGACGACCCGGACAACAACCTCGTCGGCCTCGTGCTGGAGTCTGATGTGAGCGCCGGAGACATCAGCGTGGCGGGTGCCGTGCAGTTCGGCAGCGCCGGCAACAACATAACCGGCGTTGTCACCACACTTGGAAACGCCACCGTGGCCGCGGACCAAAGCTGGAACCAGATCGCCGGAGCGGGAAAGATCGAAGTCCTCTATCCCAGCGAGTTGACCGTTGGCGCGTCGAATCTCGATAGCACCTTCGCTGGCAATTTCACAGGGAACGGGGATGTGATCAAAGCCGGCAGCGGCAATCTCATCCTCTCCCAAGGCAGCACCGGAGCCTCCGGGTATTTGAATATCAACTCCGGCACCGTCACCTTCTCCAACTCCGCCGGAGCTTACAACGCGGGCATCCGCCTGCTGGGCACCGGCGACCTCGTTTACTCGGGCACCGGCACCTCCGATCCCACGATCACCGTGACCGGAGACAACAGCGGATTCAGCGGACCGGTTGCGATCAATGGAGCCCGCGTGCTGGTGGATAATGCCAATGACCTCGGAAGCGGAAACGTCACAGTCGCCAGCGGCGGCCAACTCTGGGCCGGTGGTGGAACCGTGAACAACCCCGTGTTTCTCAACGGCATCGGCACCTTGGAAGGCGTGAACAATCTCGGAGCGGCCAGATTGGAAGGCGGCGCGTTCCTCGCCGGCCCTGTGACCTTGCAAAGCAACAGCAGGATCACCGTGTGGACGAACGGAACTGCCGGCACGATATCCGGCACTCTCTCCGGCCCATTCAATCTGGAGAAAACCGGCAGCGGAAACCTGATCATCGAAAGCACCGCCAACACCGGATTCACCGGCAATGTGGTGTCCAACGCCGGCATTCTCCGGATCGCCGATCAAACCTCGCTCGGCAGCACCCCGGCAGGCGTGGTGGCGGATTCCATCACACTCACCAACGGCGGCCGCCTTCAAGGTGGCACATCCGCCGCCGGTTTGGATCTGACCCTCGATGCGAACCGTGGCATCCTGCTGGGCTCCGGAAACGGTGGGTTTCACCCATGGACCGGCTTCGCCATGACCGTCAACGGCGCCGTCACCGGACCAGGCACCCTCACCAAGAGCGACGGCGGCACCCTCGTTCAGAACGGCGCGGTCAATATCGATGGCGGCTTTACCGGCAACAGCGGAATCGCCACCTTCAATGGCAATCTTGCTCTGGGATCCACCTTCACCGTGAACTCCGGCATCATCACCAACCTGAACTGCCCGACAATGAGCATCGGCGGAGCCGGAGTGGAAGGCATGAAGCTCTACGTCGGCACCACCAACATCAACATCGGCACCGGAACCACGGCGGACTTAGAGGCAGGAAACGCCAGCGGCAATGCCCACACCATCAACCAGACTGGTGGCAACCTCACCGTGACCAATGATCTTCGCATTGGTCATTGGGGTGCGGAAACCTCGGTTTACAACATTTCCGGTGGTTCGGTGAACCAGCCCGATACCGTCACCGACACTGGCTCCGAGGGCCAGGCGAACCTGTTTCTCGGCATCGATGGCTCTGGCATCCTGAACATCTCCGGCAGCGGCGTGGTTAACACGTCATCGCTTATCGTCAACGGCCGCAACGATGGAAGCAACCTCGGCCAGGACGCGCTCAATCTCACCGGCGGCCGCCTCAACCTTGGCAAATGGGGAATGAGAACTCACGGCACCACCTATGCCGTCAATCTCGGCGGCGGCACCCTCGGTGCGTCCGCCAACTGGTCGTCCACGCTCAACATGACGGTCACCGGCACCAACGGCAGCACCATCGTCAACACACTGGACTCCGTAAACGGCAGTAACGCCCGCACCATCACGCTCTCCGGCGTCCTCTCCGGCGCGGGTGGCTTCACCAAGCAGGGAACGGGCACGCTCGTGCTGGGGAACGCCAACAACGCCTTCACCGGAACCACCCGGGTTGAAGGTGGCACCCTGTTCGTGCGGAACAATAGCGCCAGCCCCATCGGCACCCTCCAGCTCGCGGGCGGAATCCTCAATCCCGGAAGTGACTCCGTTTCGGCGGCTGTCCAAGCCGTATCCACCGAGTTCTCCGGCGGAACCGCCCAGTTCCGCATCGGCACCGGAGTGGACCGCGTCAACACCACGAACCTCAACGTCACCGCACCCACCACCGTCGCGGTTTCGCCGATCGGCCAGCTCACCGTGGGCACGGAGTATCCCGTCATCACCTACACGGGAACCGCCACCGGTCTCGGAAACCTGAGCCTTACACCGCTGCCGAATCCGCGCTATCAGACGAGCCTGGTCCATAATTCCGGGGCCAAGTCCATCAATGTGAAACTCGATGGCATTGATTCCCTCGTCTGGACTGGTGAGAACAGCAACGTCTGGGACGGCACGGTTCAAAACTGGCGCTTGGCCAGCAATAACAACCTGACCGAATTCCTGCCTCTCGACAACGTCGCGTTCAACGGTGCTGCTCCCGGCACGGTGAACCTCACCGGTTCCCTTGCGGCAGGGCTTGTATCGGTTAATTCCACCGCCAACTACACCTTCTCCGGCGCGGGCGGATTGTCTGGAAACGCCAGCATCGTGAAGTCGGGAACCGGCACCCTCACCCTGAGCAGCGCGAATACCCACCTCGGTGGGAATGCCGTCAACGGCGGAACCCTGATCGCTGGTGCCGCCAACGGATTGGGGGGCCCCGGAAACGTGACCCAGATCGGTGCGTCCGCTACTCTCGATCTCAATGGCCAGGATCTTGAAAGCACCGGTCAAGTCATTAAGTCCGCCGGGGTGCTGACCAACTCCTCCGCCACGGTCGCCGCCATCACCAGCCTGGAACTCACCGGCAACACCACCGTGAACACGGCCAATGCGATCACGGTCGGAGCATACAACGGCGCTTCCGGATCCCTGAACCTCGGCTCCAGCACATTGATCAAACAAGGAGCCGGACAGTTGATTCTCAACGGCGTCTCCGTCACCACGGGCAACATCACGATCAACGGCGGCTCCATCCGCCTGATGCGCACCTACAACAACAACCAGCGAGCCGTTTCCCTGACCAGCCCCGGAACCCTGACCATCAATTCCGGAGCGTCGCTCATCACCTCCCGCTGGAGTCCCACTTTCACGGTCACCATGCCGATCGTTCTCAATGGCGGCACCATTGCCAGCGACTGGCCCGGCCCTAACGGTGCCACCATCGGCAGCCCGATCAATGTGACTGCGGACAGCACGTTCAATTTCACTGGCGGCTACGAAAACGTCACCTTCAGCGGTGTGATCTCCGGCACCGGCAAAATCACCCGCTCCGGAAGCGCCGCCGACAAGGTGCTCATCCTCACCGGAACGAACACCACCAGCGGCGGATTCCTGAATTCCTCCGGCATCCTGCAAGTTGGTAGTGGCGGCACCACTGGCTCCCTCGGAACCGGTCCGGTCACCAACAACGCCACCCTCACCTTCAACCGCAGCAACAACATCACCGCCCTCAACAACATCGGTGGAACCGGCGTGCTGGTGAAATCCGGGGCCGGCAACCTGACTCTCACCGGTCTGAACACCTACACCGGAAACACCACCATCAACACCGGTGCCATCGAACTCGCTGATGGAGCCACCCTCCAATTCAAGCCCGGTGCCAACGGAGTGTCCAACAAGGTCACCGGCTCCGGTGCCTTGCTTGCCAACGGCGACATCGTCCTGGATCTCAGCACGGCCGATCCGACGTCTGGAAACTCGTGGCTCCTCGTTGATGTGAACGCCCTCTCATTCGAGAGCTTCGGATCCACGTTCAACGTCACCGACGGCACCCACACCTTCACCAAGTCCGGTGGTGTCCACACGCTCGTGGATGGTGCCAAGACGTGGACCTTCGATGAATCCACCGGCACCCTGTCACTTGTGGTTGTCGCATCGGGCTATGATTCATGGGCCGCTCAGATCCCCAATGCCGCGGACCGCGACCGCACCGACGATCCGGATTCCGACGGCTTCACCAACCTTCAGGAATACCTCTTCGGATCCAATCCCAACCTGTCCGATGGATCGCTCGTTTCCATGACCTCATCGGGTGGAAATCTGGTCCTCAACTGGCTCCAGCTTGAGACGGGATCCACCTACACCCTCAAGGAAAGCACGCTTCTCTCCGTCGGCTCGTGGACCACCAGCGCGTTCGTGCCTGTGCTTGGCTCCCAGACCGGAGTGCCCACCGACTATGACCGCTGGACGGTGACCATTCCCCTTAGCACCGGGCGCAAGTTCTTCCGCGTCGAGGGTGTGGAGAATTGATTTGTGGAGGATCAGTGTGTGAGGACGGCCCGCTCCGGATTTCCGCCGGGGCGGGCCTGTTCATGTCCGGTGACCGCCTGAGCTCTGTACAATCAAACCACACAGAAATTGCCGGGCGTTTTTCCTCAGGTTGGTCTGGATCAAGCCGTAGAATCCCATCGCTTTTACGTTTGTGATTTACGGCATTCCATGGATGAGAAACCGGGATTTCCCGCGTTGGGAAAACCGAAGACCTGCGGGACCGGAGCGGCTCCGCGTCGCAGGGTATCCCATGTCCGTCGAGCGCCGCTGCCGGTGCTCGCGGCAAACGGGCGAAGGAACTCCCCGCAAGACCACCGCCCGCTGATGACAGGACACCGCACATCCATGTGGGGCGGCTTCGTCCACCACGCCGACGCCGCCTCGGGAGATTCCACCACACGGAAATGGAAATCTCGCCGGCTTTACGCCGCTCCAGCACCCGGCAAGCGTCACGGCCGCCATTTCGCGCCCCCGGCAAAACGTCCGGACTCCCTCCTTCGATATTTCCGAGATCCCTCTCCATTCATCCCACAATCCAATCCCTTGTTTTTATGAAGCCCAAACGCAACCTCCTCATCCTCGCCGCACGAGCCCTCGTTTACACCTGCGTCACCAGCAGCGCCAACGCCGCCAACGGCACCTGGACCTCCAATGCGGATGCAAACTGGAACGCCGCCACCACCGCACCCTGGGCCGGCGGCATCGTGGCCGACGGCGCGGATGCCACCGCGGATTTCTCCACCATCGACATCACCGCGGCCCGCACCGTCACCATGACGGAAGACCGTACGATCGGGAACCTGAAGTTCGACGATACCGGCACTTCCGGCGATTCGAACTGGACTCTTCTCCGCAGCGGCGCGACTCCCACTCTCACGCTCCAGACCTCCTCGGGATCCCCTACCATCACCGTCACCAACACCGCTACCTTCGGCAGCTCCACCAATGGTTTCGTGCTGGCTGGTGCCAATGGTTTCACCAAATCCGGTGCCGGCACGCTTGTGTTCGCGGATTCTAACAAAAACACCTACGGTGGCGTCACCACCATCGCCCAAGGTACCCTGCAGGTGGGCGCTTCCGGCGTTTCGGGACGCGTGGGCTCCGCTTCGACGGAGATCGCGATCAGCGCGGGCGCGACCTTCAACTACTATCAGGGCAGCGCCGTGACACAGCTCATCTCCGGCGCGGGCAACTTCAGCAGCTCCACCGGCCTGTCCGCCGGTGCGGTGACCTGCACCCTCAGCGGCACGAATACCTACACGGGTGTCACCACCATCAGCTCCAACAACCTGACCCTCGGAGTCATTGACAACGGCGGCGTGGCTTCCTCGATAGGAGCCTCCGGAAACGCGGCCTCAAACCTCGTCATGGGCGGAGGCAGCACGCTCGGCTACCTCGGTGCCAGCGCCTCCACCACCGACCGCCTGTTCACCCTCTCCGGCACGGCCACCATCTCTAACAACTCCACCTCGGGCAACTCCCTCACGTTCTCCAACACCGGAGCCGTGGCCTTCTCCGCCAGCAACTCGGCCCGCTCCTTCACACTGGGCGGCTCCAACGCGGACCTCAACGTCTTCTCCCCGCAGCTCACCGACAACGGCACCGGAGTCGTCACCCTAGGCAAGACCGGCGCGGGCACATGGTCGCTCACCAACACCCACTCCTTCACCGGCTCCACCACCATCAGCGGCGGCACGCTGCAGCTCGACTACACGACCAACAACACAAACAAGATCTCCGCCACCAATCCGGTGATCCTCAGCGGCGGCGGAAACCTCGAGTTCGTCGGCAACACGGGCTCCGCCACCAGCCAGGGCGTCAAGGGCCTCACGCTCTCCGGCAGCGCGGCCATCACCCTCACCACCGCCGCCGGCAAAACCCTTTCCGCGGACTTCACCGCCAACAGCGGCACGCTCACACGCGCGGCGGGAGCCGGCCTCGATGTCTTCGTGTCCGGTTCCGGCACGCCGCAGTTGAAGCTCCCGGGCACCACCGCGAGCACCGCCGTCATCCCATGGATCACCTACAACGGGGGCTTCGCCGCCACCGATGCTTCTAACAACATCATCCAGAGCTCCATCTCCACCGTCACCAACCAGAGCGACGAAGCCCTCTGGACCTCCGGCGCCAATCACTATGTGAACACCGAGGCCTGGTACAACTCGGTCGCGAGCGACATCGCGATCGACGGCTTCACCTTCCGCGTCCCGGTGCTTTCCTCCGTGTATGTAGAACCGGCGAACGTCGTCACCATCAACCAAGGCATCATCAACCTAACCTCCGTCGGAAACAACGCCTCATCCGTGGACAGCGGCACCATCCGCGGCGCGGCGGGCGGCACGCTCAACATCCTCCAGCAGAACGTCACCAAGGCGCTCACCATCACCTCCTCGATCGCCAGCAACGCCGGCAGCGGACTTACCAAGGAGGGCTCCGGCGCGCTGATCATTTCCAAGGATTCCAATCCCTACACCGGCCCCACCGTGGTCAACGGCGGCGAGTTGCAAGCCCTCGTCTCCACCGCCGCCGGGGCCAAGTCCCCCTTCGGCACCGGCGCGATCACCGCGAACACCGGCAGCTCCCTGCGGCTCAAGACCGGCAGCACCTCCAACGCGCTGACCTATGCCAACGCCGTCAACCTGAACGCGGCGACCTTGATCAGCGAGGACGGCGTGACCACCATTGGCGGCCCCGTTTCCATGACCGGCGCGAGCGCCATCAACGTCGTCTGGTCCGGCAAGACCCTCAATCTATCAGGAAACGTCACGGGCTCCGGCTCGCTGGCGCTCAGCAGCTCCAGCAGCGCCAGCACCCTGCTTCTATCAGGAACCAGCACCTACTCCGGCACCGTGGCGATCGCCAACAGCACGCTCTCGGTGCCCGCCACCGGCAATGTCACCGGACTCGGCGCCGTGGCGATGAACAACAACGGCTCCGCCATCAACGTGAGCGGCACGCTGTCCTGCGGCGCGCTGACCGGCGGCGCGGCCACCACCAGCGTCACCGTCAACGCCGGAGGCACCTTCAGCCCCTCCTCGTTCGTGGCCTCCTTCACTTCCAACGCCACCGTGGACGGCACCTACAATCCCGGATCGCTGGACTGGGCCACCAACTCCACCAACACCGTCGGCGGCGCCGGCACGATCAATACCGGAAACTTCACGCTGCGGAATTTCTCCGTCATCACATTCACCAACGCCACCCTCAACGCCTCGGGGAACTTCTACCTCGGAAACAGCACCAGCCAGAACGGGACCTTCAACCAATCGTCCGGCGCGGTCAATCTGACCTCATCCACCGCCGACACCATCCGCCTCGGCCACTGGCCCTCCGAAACCGGCACCTACTCGCTCTCCGGCGGCACCTTGAGCGCCACCGCCACAGACACCGTGATCGGCTGGGATGGAGCCGGCGTTCTCAACATCTCCGCAGGCACCGCCAGCCTGAAAGGCATCCGCATGGGCAATGCGGCGGGAGGAAACCACAACGGCAACGGCACCGTCACACTCACCGGCGGCCGCCTGAATCTCGGCAGCGGCGGTTGGGGATCCGGCGGCACCGGAACCAAAACCGTCAGCCTCGGCGCGGGAACCGTGGGAGCCTTCGCGGATTGGACCGGCGCGGTGCCCATGGCCCTCACGGACGCCGCCACCGGCACCACCTTCCACACGCTGGATTCCGCCAACGGCAGCAGCGCGCGCACCATCACGCTCTCCGCCGCGCTCTCCGGCACCGGCGCGCTCGTCAAGACCGGCGCGGGCACGCTCGCCCTCTCTGGAGCAAACACCTTCTCGGGAGCCACCACGCTTTCCGCCGGCGCACTCGCCCTGGACTTCACCAGCCAGAACAACTCGAAGCTCTCGGACACCTCCGCGCTGAACCTCGGCACGGCCACCCTCAGCCTCAGCGGCGGCTCGCACGCCGAAACCGTGCTGTCCACCACGCTTTCCGGAAACGCGACCATCACACGCGCCTCCGGCACAGGCACCATCAACCTCAACGCGATCACCGCTCCCGCAGGCACCTCGTTGAATCTATCCGCATCCAACATCGCCACCACCGACACCCTGAACAACTCCGCGGGCATTCTCGGAAGCTGGGCCACCGTGAACGGCACCGATTGGGCGGCGAACGCCACCAACGCGGCTGATGGAGCCATCGTCGCCTTCACCGGATACACCGACGTCAACCGCATGGGCGGATCCATCGCCAGCTCCACCACCAGCAACGTCCGCATCATCGATGCCGGCTCCAGCGGCAACGTGACCCTCGGCGCCGCCGGAACCGTGGACGCCGCCTCAGCCCTTAACAGCGTGACCTCCGGCGCCACCACCATCGACCTCACGGGGGGCACTCTCCGCCTCGCGACCGGTGCGGGCATCTTCAACCCCGCCAACAGCGGTGCGCTGACGATTTCCAACGGAACCCTCACCGCCGGAACCGGCGCGATCGACACCGCGGGCGACCTCGTTCTCAACAACGCCAGCATCACCAACGATCTAACCGTCGGCTCCGTGATCGCCAACAACGGGATCGGCGTGGTCTCCGTCACCAAACTCGGCGCGGGCAAGGTCATCCTCACCGGTGCGAACACCGCCACCGGCACCTACACCATCGGCGCGGGCGCGCTGCAGGTCGGCAACGCGGGCGGCACCGGCATCATCGGCGCGGGAAGCTCCATCACGGACAACGGCAGCCTGATTCTCAACCGCTCCGATGCCGGAGACCTCGATCTCACCGGAATCATCTCGGGCACCGGCAGCGTCGTCTGCCAGGGCACCGGCGTTTCCAACCAGAGCCGCTACGCCTTCAACAACGCCAGCACCTACACCGGCGGCACCACCGTCAACAACTCCCGCGCCGTCGCCAGCCTCGCAGGCTCGCTCGGCACCGGACCGGTCACCGTCACCAGCGGCGGGCAGACCTTCATCAGCGCCGCGGTCACCTTGCCGAACGCCTTCACCATCAGCGGCACCGGTTGGGCGGAAACCGCCGGCAGCCTCGGCGCGATCCGCCTCGTCAGCGGCTCCGGCATTTCCGGAAACATCACGCTCAGCGCGGACGCTCGCATCGGAGCCCAGAGCACCGGCACCCTTTCCGGCACGCTCTCCGCACCAGGCATGACCCTGCAAATCGGTGCTCCGGCGGCCAGCGGCGGCTCGACCATCAACGGCACCGTCGCCTTCAGCCGCATCGCGGGCTCGATCATTTCCTCGAACACCACCGTCGACGTCCAGTCCGGCACACTCCGCTACGACAACGGCGGCAGCACGGGCAGCTTCGCCACCGGCAGCAACGTGAACGTCCAAGCCGCTTCCGGAACCACCGTGAGCCTGCTTCAGACGGAAAGCAGCGCCTACACCAGCTCGAAAAACTTCACAATGGGCAACCAGATCACCCTCAACGGTGCCACCCTCGCCCTCGGCGGTTCGTTCGGAGCGCAGTTCCAGCGCCTGCTTTCCTCCACCGCCATCCAGATCGGCTCCACGGGCGGCACGATCGCCCAAGTGGCCGGCGGTGGCAGCGAATACTCGCAATTCGTCACGGTCGAGGGAGCGGTTTCCGGAACCGGAGCCCTCGCCCTCAACCGCGCCGGCAACACCGGAAACTCACCCACCCGCAACCTGAACCTCAAAGGCAGCTTCACCGGGTTCAGCGGAAACGTGACCATCGGCACCTCCGCCGCCCCGGCGGGGGCCGTGGTCTTCGGGCACTCCTCCGGCTGGGGTTCCGGCAGCCTCACTCTCAACGGCGCGGGCAGCAACGTGGTGATCGGCGATTATGCCGCCACCAACGTCAACGGCTCATGGACCGGTGGCTCCGCGCTTGCCTTCACCACCGGCACCCTCGCTCCGGCCGGGGCCATCACCGTGGGTGCCGGCGCGAACCTCAGCGTCGCCAACCTCGCTTCTTACGCGCTGCTGGTGGAGCCCCAGGGTTCTCTAACCGTCAACGGCGGCACGCTCGGCGGCACCGGCAGCGGCGGCGCATCGGCCTTTGTCCCAGCCACGAGCGGCACATGGGTCTTCGGCGGCTCCGCGCTTTCCACGGTTTCCGCAAACGTCCAGCTCAACCACGGCGGCGCGGTGTTCCAAGTGGCCGATGCCGTCGCGGGCAGCGGCGTCGATGTCACGATCAGCGGCGCGGTTTCCGGCAGCAACGGATTCACCAAAACCGGTGCCGGAACCCTCAGCCTGAGCGGTGCCAACACCTACACCGGTGACACCACGGTCAACGCCGGCACCTTGTCCGTGTCCACCGCCTCGCTGGCTGATGCCTCCACGGTCAACCTCGCGGCCGGCGCCGTCCTCGACCTCAACTTCGCGGGCACCGACACCGTGGACAAACTCTTCATCGGCGGCTCCCCGATGACCGCGGGCACCTACGGCGCGTCCGGCTCCGGTGCCACGAACATCGACAACACTCACTTCTCCGGCACCGGCACCCTCACGGTGACCAGCACCGGAGTCGCCGGATACTCATCGTGGGAAACCGCCAACGGCATCACCGGTGCCGGAGCCAAGGCGGACTCCGATGGCGACGGCATCCCTAACGGAATCGAATTCGTCATCGGCGGTGATCCCTCCGGCCCGAACTCGGATTCCAACGCCCTGCTGCCGACCGTCACGCTCGACGGCACTTACCTGAACTTTGTTTTCCGCCGCACCGATGCGTCCAGCGCCTACGCCTCCTCCGTCCAATACGGCTCATCCCTCACCGGATGGACCACCGCCGTGCATGGCGTCAATGGCGTGATCGTCACCACGGACGACAATTTCTACGACGCCAGCACCGATCGCGTGACCGTGCGCGTTCCTCGCGCCCTTGCCGCCGGAAACAAGCTCTTCGCCCGCCTCAAGGTAGACATCACGCCTTGATACGGCCAACAAAACAAGGAGTGCGGCAGCGTGGCCGACTTTCTGTGCAATGACTTTGGACAGAAACAATACACACTTTGTTATTCGGTCTGAATGAGATCGAGGTTACGTTGACATCGTACTTTTTGTGGTGGTGACAGTTTCCAACCTTTCAATCCGGATGATTCATTCTGGTGGCGCGCCGCGTGCCGCCGAATCCGGAAGTTTTTCACCGCTCACCACCCCGGCTTTCCGTCCTGTCGCGGCTGATCCGTCCGCGCAAGGCGTTTGTGGCTCCCGGTTCCTGCATCCGGCGGGCACGTGTCACGAAGTTCCAACGGATTCCCTCTCACTCGCATTCCACAATCGCATCCTCCAATGAAACCTAAATTCGCATCACTCGTTCTCACCACCATCGCCTGCTCGTTCTCCATCGCGAGCGCAGCGGACATCACCTGGGACAACAGCGCCACCGCCGGCATCCAGGGCGGAGCCGGCACCTGGAGCACTACCGTCACGAACTGGACTACCGACGCCGGTGCCACCAACGCGGCTTGGGACAACACCGCCTGGGCCTCCAATACCGCCCTCTTCAGCACCACCGGCGGTGCGGTGACGGTTTCTGAAACCATCAACCTGCAGGGCGTGAAAGCCACCGTCACCGGTTATAACGTGAGCGGCAAGACCCTCGCCTTCGGCGCTTCCGCGGGCTCGATCGACACCAGCGCGCTCGGCACCGGCGGGAACCTGTTCACGCTTGGCAGTGCCCTCACCGGCAGCGGCGGACTCACCATCGCCGCGAACGGCGATCTCTCCGGCACCGGCGGAGGCAGCAGCGGACGCCTCGATCTAACGGGCAACAACACCGGCCTCAGCGGCGGCATCGCCATCACCGGAGGCCTCGTCCAGTTCAGCAGCCAGGCCGCCGCGGGATCCAACACGCTGTCCTTGTCCGGCGGCGGCGGTCTCTTGGTCACCTCGGGCACCGTGCTGCTCAACAACCCCATCACCCTGGTTTCCGGAACCGCCGCCCTCCGCCAGTGGGGCAGCACCAACCTGATGCTCACCGGCGCGATCTCCGGAGCCAACGGAATCAAACAAACCGATTCCGGCGTCCTCTTTCTAGCAGGTGCCAGTTCCTTCACCGGCCCGGTCTCCGTCCAGCGCGGCACCATCTTCGCCACCTCGTTCAACAGCGTTTCCGGTGGCAGCCCCACCAGCGCGCTCGGCGCGCCGACCACCGTCTTGGACGGCACCATCGCCGTCAGCGCCGCAGGTGCCGGGCAGAACACCCTCGGCTACCTCGGTAGCGGGGAAACCACGGACCGCGTGATCAATTTCCCGACGGCACAGGGTGGCATCGTCATGAACCACGGCACCGGCACATTGAATCTAACAAGCAACATGACCGGAGCCGCCTCCGCCATGGGCATCAACATCACCGGTGGTGGCGTCGGCACCATGAACGGCATCACCAACACCACCGCCCTCATCAATTTCAACAAACAGGGACTCGGCAAGTGGACGGTCAACGGCAACCTCCAGCCCAACGGCGGCAACATCCGGCCACAGGGCGGCATCCTGGAATTCTCCTCCACCGCCACCACCACCGGGGACGCCATCATCACCACGGCGAACCGCAGCAACGGCGGCGTCATGCGTTTCTCCACCGGCTCATCGATCAAGACCGCCAGTGTGAACACCAACAGCATCCTCGGCGGCTGGGCCACCTTTGACAACAGCACCTGGGCGGTCGCCAACGGCACCGGCGTCGCCATCTCCGGCCTCGTCAGCTTCACCACCGACACCTGGGCCGCGGGTAACAACACCGATGTCACCGTCGCCGGAGCCAACCCCGCCACCGACTCCACCACCAACAGCCTGCGCTTCAACGAAGCGGGCGCGAAGACCCTCACTCTCGCCGGCATCAACACCCTCACCAGCGGCGGCGTGCTCGTCACCTCCACCGTCGGTGCGAACACCACCACCATCACCGGCGGCACGCTCGCCGGCGCGAACACCTTGGATCTGATCCTCCATCAGAACAACGCCTCGGGAACGCTGGCGATCAACTCGATCATCGCCAACAACACCGGTGCCACCGGCCTCACCAAAACCGGCGCAGGCGCCGTGACCCTCGGCGGTGCGAACACCTACTCCGGCACCACACGCGTGTTTGAAGGCAAGCTCACCGTCACCGGAAACAACGGAGGGAAAATCTATGAAGTCGGCTCCCAGGGGCGGCTCGAGATCGGCTACGCCATCGGCCAGGTTTACAACTACGGCGTGACCGTAAACGGCAACGGAGTTTCCTCCACCAACGGCCTCGCGCTCGATGGGGGAAAAACCTACACCTTCTCCTCGACGGTCCGCCTCGCCGGAGCTCCCACCACCGTGCGCTCCTACGGCACCGGCAACGCCACGCTCGGCGGCTACGACACGAACAGCACCCACCTCGCTGTGGAAAACACCGCCTCCGGCTCGGTCATCGACTCCACCGTCAACTTCGTGGGTCTCAGCTTCGGCTACGTCATGAACATCGCCCCGGGTCTTAACACCGCCACCGGTGACGTGACCCTGTTAGGCACCTTCAGCGGCGGCACCCCATTCCGCAAAACCGGGCTTGGCTCGGTCCGCCTCGCGGGATCCGGAACTTCCAGCAATACCGGCGCGTTCGAAGTCCGCCAGGGCTCGCTCATCATCGGCAATGCCAACAACCGTCTCGGCACCGGATCCAACATCATCCTCGGAAATGGCACGGACAGCGGCACGCTCGTGCTGGAAGGAGTCATTCATTTTCTCGACGCGGCGACCACCG
>DAISZP010000047.1:419-17055 GCA_036824745.1 Luteolibacter sp. | reverse complement strand
GCTCCCGACCAGATGCGTTTGATTGCTCAGTGCGCGGTTGCTGTTGCGCCGGATGCGCTGGGCAACGTTCAGTCGGTGATGGCAAAGCTTGATCCCAACCGCGGAGAATCCGGAGTCAGCGCGAAAGGCGCAAAGACTCCTGCCGGGGAGGTTGCTGCGATGCCGAACCCGCTTGATTTTCCGGGCCAAGGACCGGTGGGTCCGATTCCGGGCGGTCCCGGTGGTTCGCCTTTGATTCCGGTTTTCCCTCCAGTGATCATCAACCCGCCTGAAGTCACTGAGGTGAATCCTTGATTCATCTTTTTTTAGATTGCGCACATACTGTTACCCTCACCTCACCCCACGATGAAACGAAAAATCCCGTTTGGTTTGTTTGGTCTGCTCGCCGTTGGAACGGCTTCGGGCCAGGGCCTATACTTGATCGGAAATGAATCTCAGGAATCCCTTCCGCTCAAGTGGGTGGTTGGAATCAGTGCGATTTATGATGACAATGTTTCCCCCGGTTCTCTGGATTCAGCGGGAAACCCGGTTGAGGAGAGTTCCTTTGGCGTGAATCCTTACGTGGGTCTTTCATTTGTGAACATCACCCCTCAGTCCACGTGGGATGTGTATGCGCGGCTTGGAATGATCTATTATTTTGACGCGCCGTCCAATATGGACAGCACGAGCAGTCAATCCCGCGCTGGAGTGGATTTCACTCACCGTTTCAATGAACGTCTGCGTTTCTCCAGCCGCAACTTCATCTCGTATGAACTCGAGCCGGATTACTCCTATGGATATGCGTCATCCCGGTCAGTCGGTGAGTATTTCTTCTGGCAGACTGACAACTCCATCGGCTACCGTTGGAGCGAGCGGGTTGCAACCTACACGGGGTTTGTTTTGTCTGGCACCCAGTATGCCGACGTGAGCAACAATGATCGGGTTTCCTGGCAGGTCTATAACCAGTTCCGCTATCAGCTTACTCCTCAAACGGTCCTGACAGGGGACTATCGTTATCAACGGACCTACGGCGACGGACTGTCTTCGGACACAGCCGACCACTTTGTTCTGGGAGGCGTGGAGCATCGTTTCAATCCGAACACGGTTGGAATTGTGCGCGCGGGTGCTCAATTCCACTCGGTATCCGATGGTGACACGAACACCAGTCCCTACCTCGAGTTCGCGCTCAATTCGCAGATCAACCAACAGTTGAGTGTTCGGTCCTATGCCCGTTACGGGATCGAGTCCTACGACACGGTGCAGGGCGTTGACACCAATGGTGATGGATTCTCGGACGCCATGGTGGAATACGATGATCGCCAGACACTCCGTTTCGGAATTTCTTCACAGTATGCCTTCACCCCGGCCTTTTCATTGTTTGGTGGGTTGGATTACATTCCGACTTCGTACCAATCCGGTCGCAAGCTGACTCCATTTGTCGGTCCGGTGCCGGAGGCGGATGAGGATCTGATCAACGCATACATTGGAATATCGGTGAAATTCACCGATTACCTCACGGGGACCGCTTCCTACAACTACACCGATTCAAGTTCGGACATCGTTGGGCGGGACTATGATCGCAACCGGATCAGTGTCGGTGTCAGCGCCGAGTTCTGATTCAGCTTCCAATCTTCAATTCTGAATCTTCACAATCACCACTTGATTGAACTTCGACTCCCGCAATGATCTTCATTGCGGGAGTTTCTGTTTCGACTGGAAAACGCTAAAAAATGTGAAAAACTGACGTCCATGAACCTCTCGACCCCACAACAGAACGAAGCCGCCCTCCACGCGGTGGATTATTGGCAGGTCATCAAGAACCGCTATGGGATCATTCTGCTGACCCTTCTCTTGGTGTTTATGACCGCTGCCGTCATCACGTATGTGATGCCGAAGAAGTTTGAAAGCGAGGCGACATTTGAAATCAAACCAAGAACTCCAGGTTTGGCAGTGCTGGGGGCCAGCAACACCGAGTTATCGGGCGCGAGATCAATGACAGCTCAGTTCTTTGGAACGGAGTTCGAAATCATCAAGAGTCGCAATTGCTTGGAAAAGGTGGTCGAGAATCTCAATCTCCAGTCCCGCTGGAGTGTGGACAAGGAAACCGCCCTGGCGATCCTCAAGGGGATTGTAAACACTCAGAATATCCGCGGAACCGACCTGATTTCGATTCGGGTCAGACACACGAGGAAGGAGGATGCGCGGGATATCGCCGAGGAAGTGGCGCGCGCTTACAAAGCTTACCGGGAAGGGCTTGAGAGGAAGGACGAGGAAACGCAGTTGGCAAAGCTCCGAAAAGCGGTCCAGGCGCAGGAAGACAAAGTCGAAGAACGGCGAAAGGTGCTTTCCACGATCGTCAGAACCAAAGGAATCATCTACAAGGGAACTGATTCATTCTACAATCAGGGTGGAGTCGATGAGGACCAAGGGGCGAAGAACGCCCTGCAAATGTATCACCAGCTCGAGCAGGAGAAAATCCAGCTGGATAGCCAGATCAATTGCCTTCTGAAATACGATAGTGACCAGTTAATGGTCTATGCTTCGGGTTTGGACCTCCCCGATAACATCATTCGGAACCTCTATCCGCAGTATCTTGAAGCAAACCGGCAGTTGGAAGCCATGAAGATCAACGGCCTTGGCGACAAACATCCCACGGTGCTGGCGGCAATGGATACGTTGGAGAGAATGAAAAAGCAACTGGACGAGGGCGTGGTGAACCTGCGGGCAACCCTGAAAGCCCAGCTTGATCTCGTTTCCGACAGGTTTGAGACCGTCAAGACAATGAAGGACGATACGAGGGATGATGCCATTCGCCGCGGACTTGATGCTCAGGACTATGTCGACGCGAAGAGGGAATTTGAGACCGATCAGGAACTGCTCCAACAAATGAAGCTCAAGCTGATCGGAGAAGATACTTCCTCCGACATGCAGATCGAGAGTGTCAAAATTCACGAAAAACCGGTGATCGCGGATCATCCGGTGAGCCCGAATGTGACATTGAATCTGGTGTTGGGTGCCGTAGTTGGATTGATCTTCGGTGTGGGCATCGCGTTCTTCCTCGAGTATCTGGATACTTCGGTGAAAAGCTTGGAGGATGTGGAGCGTTACCTTCAGGTCCCTGTGCTTGCGGTAATCCCGAAGGATGTGGGAGTGCTTCACAAGCAGAGCGGAATGAGTCCGGATGCTGAGGCGTATCGGATTCTTCGCACCAACATCGAGTTCAATCGCAAGAACCCCGAAGATAACGCCATTACCGTGGTTTCGGGTGGAGCTGGAGAAGGAAAATCCACGACTCTCGTGAACCTTGCCTACATCTGCGCGCAGGGCGGCTACACAACGCTGATGATAGATGCGGACCTTCGCCGCCCCCGACTGCATACTTTCTTCGATATCAACAACTCTGTCGGTCTGACGAACTATTTGACGACCGAATTGATGCTTGAAGACGTCATTCTTCAAACACCAGTGGACAACCTGTATTTCATGCCTTCGGGGATTCTCCCCGCGGATGCGGCTGGAATTCTGAATTCCCGTCGCATGTCTGAGCTCATTCAGGATGTGAAACAGCGTTTCGACTTGGTGCTGGTGGACAGCCCTCCGATTCTGGGTGTCAGTGACGCGTCGGTGCTTGCGAGTGAAGTGGACCTCACGATGCTGGTCGTCCAACATCGGAAACTTCCGCGCAACATGCTGCTCCGGGTGAAACAAGCGGTTGAGAATGTTGGTGGCAATGTCATCGGGGTGGTCCTGAACAATGTGGATGTCCGCAGTGACAGCCAATATCAATACTACACCAGTTACTACACCTATTACGCGCCCGCGGAAACCCAGGCACCGTCTAATCAGGTTGGCTCAACTGCTGCCGCTGCCTCCAAGCCGCAATCACCGGCTGCGAATCGCGGTGGTGACTCGGATCTCTACTAAACCCAATTCTCCAAACCGATGAACAAACGATTCCTAATCACGCTCCTCTTCACTCTCCAATCCATGGTGATGTCCTTGGTTGGGCAGATCCAGGCAGGCCGCGCCGTCCAGATCTACGTCTCCGGGGTGCCGGCCGAGGAGAAAGCGCGTATTGATGCGATCTATCCAGTTTCCGAGTCAGGGAACATAAACATGCCCTTCATTGGACAGGTTCGCGCTGCCGGCCTTCGAGCAGAGGTTTTGGCTGCATCGCTGGAATCCCACTACAAGTCCGCACAGATCTATCGGAATCCCACCTTTCAGGTGATCGATTCCAGCCAAAAAACCGTGGACGAGCAGAAGGTTCATGTAGGCGGGTTCGTTCGTGGCCCCGGTCCCAAACCGTTCCAGCCCGGTCTCACACTTTGGCAGGCGATTCAGGCCGCGGGTGGGGCAAATGAATTTGGAGCCATGAACCGGGTGAGATTGACCAGGCAGGGAAAGATGAAAACTTACGATGCTTCGAAAGCACAGTTCCAACAAATCCCACTTGAGCCGGAAGACACCATCGAAGTGCCGCAGAAGAATTTCTACGGACGATAGCCATTCCTGATGTATCCGTTGAAGTTCCCAATGGATTGAAACATTGCGCGGTTGGGCGACTTCGGGACTTACCACATGAAACTCGGAATGCGGGTCTTGATCTTGATTGGGTGGATGGCCGGTTCGATCGCTTCGAATGCTGCCGCACTTGAGAAACTTGAACTGCCGGCAGACAACTTGCTGCGCCTTTGTTCGGAAGAGTTCCAGACAAGAGAGAAGGCCCAGAATGAAATCCTGAAGTGGGCGAGACAGAATGGCGAGCCCGCTGTTTCCGCCCTGATTGAACTTTCATCCAAATCGGAGGATCCTGAAATCAGGTCCCGTTGCCTCACGGTTGTTCGTGAAATCGCGATGGAGGAATTTTCCAATCAAGGCGAAGGATATATTGGAATCAACATGTTGGATGTATTCGTTGCTGTCCCGGGTGATCCCATTCAGCGGGCAGGAATCCGCGTGGGCCAGGTTGTGGATGACTCTGCTGCGGCTGCTGCGGGTATTCTAGCCGGGGATGTGATCGTGGGCCTTGGTGACGAGGTCTGGAGGGAAATTCCGATCACCGAGAAATTCGGAAAACAGATCCGAACTCTGAAACCAAAAACCAAGGTCAGCTTGAAGATCCTAAGGGGCGACAAAGTTTTGGAGATCGAAGTGATTTTACGTCGCCGTCCCCCGATACCGGCCAATCCGTTCCTTTTGGAAGATTCGCAGTCAGATATCGAGGCATTGAGCATGGCGGAACAAGATTCGTTCTTTCGTAATTGGCTTAGAGAGAGACTGTTGAAGAAATAGTTTGGTGTCGGATTTTGGAAATCGACATTTTTGAATCCCGTGGCACTTTCGTGAAACGTTCCAACACCTGCCCCGGCTAATACACCCATGAGCATCCAATGGCTTCGAAAAACGGCACTTGCCGCCGCATTCGCCACTTTTGCAAATCAAGCGCCCGCACAGCAGGCCGACTTCGATGAAGTGGGTCGTCAAATGGCGATCATGCTGCAGAACAGCCACTTTGCACGACTGGACTTCAATGAGGAATTGAGCAGGCGATTTTTGGATGACTATTTGAAGGATCTGGATTTTCAACGCCTGTATTTCACCCAGCAAGACGTCGATAAATTCAATGCTGATTATGGCGCGAATCTCCACAATCTGCTCTTGCAGGGAGAGTCCATTTCCGCCGCCTCGGAGATTTACAAGGTCTTCGTCAAGCGTGTGGAATCCCGGGTCGCGGAGACTGAAAAATTGCTCAATGGTCCTGATTTTGATTTTACTGCCGATGAATCGGTTCTGTTGAGCCGGAAAAACGCGCCGTGGCCGAAGAATGAAGCTCAAGCTTCCGAGTTGTGGAGACTGCAAATCAAGGAAGCTGTTCTCTCTGAGACACTGCGCCGTGGGCTTCTCAGCAAGTTGGCCAAGGAACAAGGCAAGAACGATCCGGGGAGCCATGATCGCAGCCCAAAAGAGAAGGTTTCCCTCCGTTACAAACGCTTCTTGGCAAGCGTGAAGGATGTGGACGAGGAGGAAATTTCCAATTATTTCCTGAGCGCCGTTGCGAGGTCGTATGATCCGCATACTGACTACATGAGCTTCCGGGAAATGAATCGTTTCCGGGATGGGATGAAAAACGAACTGGTCGGCATTGGCGCGCTTCTTCAAGCCGAAGAGGACGGTGCGACAAAAATCATGGGGATTGTCGTCGGCGGTCCGGCGGACCGTGCCGGACAGCTCAAGCTCAATGACCGCATCGTCGCGGTGGATACCTTGAACACCGGAAAACCCGAAGACATGACGGACATCATGTTCATGAAAATCGACAAGGTGGTCGATCTGATCCGGGGCAAGGAGGGAACATCCGTCGCACTGAAAGTCGAACCCGCGTCCGGACCCGCCGGTGAGACCAAAATCGTAGTCATCCAGCGGGATAAGGTCGAGATGAAGGACGAGCAGGCAAGCGGCGAGTTGATCAAGATGCGCACGAAGAATGGCGGCGAGCGCAAATTGGGGATCATCACGCTTCCGAGTTTCTATGCGGATTTTGAAGAGGGCAAAGTACGCTGTTCCGTGGATGTTGAGAGAATCCTGCGTCGTCTCAATGATGAAGGGATCGATGGTTTGATCCTCGATCTGCGAAACAACGGCGGCGGATCGCTGGAAGAAGTGCGCAGAATGACCGGGTTTTTCACCGACAAAGGACCGGTGGTTCAAGTGAAGAACACCCTGGGGCAGGTTCAGGTGAAGGACTCTGAGAACGGCAAACCCATCTACGGCGGGCCGATGATCGTGCTGACCGACAAGAGCAGCGCTTCAGCCAGCGAGATTCTTGCGGGTGCCCTGCAAGACTACAACCGGGCCGTGATCGTGGGGGAATCATCCACTTTCGGCAAAGGCACCGTACAGCAACCGATGGACATCGGACGCATGCTGCCGCTGTTCGCGGTTCGAAACCGCGCGGGTTACCTGAAGGTCACCATTCAGAAATTCTATCGCCCATCCGGTTCCTCCACCCAGATGGATGGTGTGAAATCGGATGTGGTGATCCCCAGCATGATGGACGCCTTGGAAGTCGGAGAAGCCTTCCTGGATCATTCACTGCCGCATGACCGCATCCGTCAGGCCGCGGATTTCAAACCCTTGGATCAGCAGAACCTTTTCATTCCGCGGCTCAAGGAACTCAGCCAGCAGCGTTTGAAGGACAGTAGGGACTTCAACTATGTGATCGAAGATGTCCTGAAGACCAAGGATCGACTCAAGAAAAACACGGTCAGCCTCAAGAAGGAAGTGCGTGAGAAGGAACTCGCTGAATCCGATCAACAGCAGAAGGAGCGGAACGCCGAACGCCGCAGCCGTTTCGCCAAAATGGCGAAAGAGGACAACGAGGAGTTCAAGTTCTTCAAGCTCACTCTGGAAGACCTGGAGAAGGGGGCTGATCTGAGACCCTACGATCCAGCGGACGAAAGCGGTGAATACATGCTCCGTGCGAAGGATGAAGCCGAGGATCTGGATGAGACTCCGAAGTGGCCGACAGGTTTGGATCCGGTGAAACGCGAGTCGATGATGGTGCTTCGCGATTTGGCGGATCTCACTGAGAGCGCCCGGATGGCTGGAGTGAACAAGTGAATTGTGACCGGTCCCGCTGAATGTCCGAAGTCGCCGCGAATCTGGCTTTGATTCAGGAACGCATTGCTCTGGCCTGTGACAAGGCCGGACGCCCTCGTTCGGAAGTTCAGTTGATTGCGGTTTCGAAGACTTTCGCGGTCGAGGACATCCGGGAAGCAGTTGAATGCGGACATCGTGATTTCGGAGAAAGCCGGCTTCAGGAAGCTGAACCGAAAGTCGCCATGCTTCCCGGGAGTCTGATGTGGCACTTCATCGGAAAAGTTCAACGCAACAAGGTCCGGCGCATTCTACCGCTATTCGAATTCGTGCACGCGGTGGATTCCCTGAGGCTCGCGGGTTACATGAACGAGGTTTCCAGCGAGCTTGGGTTGTTTCCCAAGGTGTTTCTCCAGATCAATGTGGGTGGCGAAGCCTCCAAAGGCGGATTCGAACCCGAATCCGTATTCAGTGAAATGGAGGGCCTGCTTTCCTTGCCGCGACTCTCCATCGCCGGCTTGATGTGCATTCCGCCGGTGGGCCCGGACGCCGAATCCGCAAGGCCATGGTTTGCTTCGCTCCGGGTTCTCAGGGACAGGTTGGAAGCGGAATTCAAAGTGTCGTTGCCAGCCCTGAGCATGGGAATGAGCGGGGATTTTGAAACCGCCGTCGAAGAGGGGGCCACCCATGTCCGGGTGGGGTCCGCGATTTTTGGAAAACGCACCTATCGGGTGGACGGCGAACTCGGTTGAAATCATTGTGACCCATGATCCTGAAACTTCAGAACGCGACTTTGATTGGTGATGAACTCGCATTGGCTTTCGAGGACGGGTACGAGGCCTACATTCCGCTGCCAATGTTGCGCAGGGCGTGTCCGTGCGCGGTGTGCCAGGGTGAGCCGGATGCGCTGGGGCGCGTAATCCGTCCATCGGTGGAGCACGGATCCCGAGCGTTTGACCTCTTGAAGTTCGATGTCGTCGGTGGGTATGCGCTTCAGCTTTTCTGGAAGGACGGTCACTCGTCCGGCATCTATTCGTTCACTTACCTCCGCAACCTGGCCGACATGGCAACGCCGTGAATTCATACGGAGACGGATTGGAAGGTGTCGCTTGCATCTCCGCGAGGGAGCATGAAGCCTTTGCGGCCGCCTCGTTTAGAACGGTTAGGGAGCTGTTGGAGCATTTTCCGAAACGATACGAGGACCGCCGCAGGTTCGATACGTTTCCAACCCAAGGCGCAGGTCCCCCGGTATGTCTTCGCGGGACCGTGATCGATTCCGCGAAGCGCCATTTCGGTAGGCAACGGGGATTCTTCGAGGCGATCATCATGAAAGGAGCCGGTGGCGTGTTCGGATCCGATAAGATCACCTGCCGGTGGTTCAACATGCCCTACATTCATCGCATGATCGCGACGGGCCAGGAAGTGGTCGTGTATGGTAAGGTGAAGGATCTGAAAGGCAGGCTGGTCATGGATCACCCGGAGTTCGAGATCATCGACGAAGGTGAGACGGGAGGCGAGTCGATCCATGTTGAGCGCATTGTTCCCATCTATCGGAATGTTTCCGGCATCCCGCAGCGCAGGTTGCGCGAGATCATTCATGGACTGCTGCGGAACTGTGCCGAACCGACGATGGACTTGGAATATGACGTCAGCCCGGAAACGAAGCGTTCGGTGTCGGTTCGCGATGCCCACTTTCCCGAGAATATTGAAGACGCACAGTTGGCATTGCGGCGCTTCGCATTGGAGGAGTTCCTGCGTTTGCAGTTGAATGTCGCATGGCGCAGGCAGACATACTGCCAGCAGACGGGTAGGATACTCGGGAAACGCACCGAACTCCTCACGCGGTTCTATCAGAGCCTTCCATTCGACCTTACCGAAGCCCAGAAGCGATCCATCCGCGAAATCATCGCCGACATGCGCATGCCGAGGCCGATGAATCGCTTGTTGCAGGGAGATGTCGGCGCGGGAAAAACATTTGTGGCCATGGCCGCCATGCTGCTCGCGGTCGATGCAGGTTGTCAGGCCGCCCTCATGGCTCCCACTCAGATTCTGGCGGAACAGCACTACCTGACCTTCCGCCGATGGCTGGATCCACTTGGCGTGAGAATCTCGCTGCGGACCGGCAACCGCAGGGATGATTCCCACATCGAGTTGGACGGCCAGCCACAAATGATCATCGGAACGCACGCGCTGCTTTTCGACGAGGACATCTTCCGGGATCTCGGCCTGGTGGTGATCGATGAACAGCACAAGTTCGGCGTCGCCCAGCGATCCAAGTTGATCCACAGCGGCGTGACTCCGGATGTCCTTGTCATGACGGCCACTCCCATCCCGAGGACCCTGACGATGACCATTTACGGTGATCTCGATGTCTCGTTGCTGGATGAAAAACCGGCCGGGCGTGGCAGGATTGTTACTGCTGTTAGAACGGGTGCGAAACAATCCGATGTCACGGCGTTCGTGAAATCCCAACTAGCCGAAGGTCGGCAGGCTTATCTGGTCTATCCATTGGTGGAGGAAAGCGAGACCCTGGATGTGGAGTCGGCCACCGAGGCATTTGAAAAATGGCGGAAACGGCTCTCGGGGCACACGGTCGGCCTGATCCACGGGAAACTGAAACCCGAGGAAAAAGAGTCGGTGATGTCCGGATTCCGCGCGGGCGAAATCCATGCGCTGGTTTCCACAACAGTGATCGAAGTCGGCGTCGATGTGCCTAACGCCTCGCTGATGATCCTGCATCATGCGGAGCGGTTCGGCCTCGCCCAGCTTCACCAACTCCGCGGACGCATCGGACGCGGAGGCAGCAAGAGCTATTGCGTGCTTCTAACGGACGGGAAGAATCCGGAATCCATGGAGAAGCTGAGGGTTCTCGAACAAAGCTCCGATGGATTCGTCATCGCCGAGGCCGATCTGCGCTTGAGGGGCCCAGGTGATGTTCTCGGCACCGCGCAGAGCGGCCTTGCGAACCTGAAATTCGCGGACTTCCTCGCCGACACGCAATTGCTGCGGCAGGCCCGTGAAATGGCGGACCGCATCCTGATAGAGGATCCGCGGCTTGAGTCCCGGCATCGTGGACTGCGTGCCTGGATCCTGGATGGAGACTCCTTGGTTCCGATCCGGACCGCCTGAAGACGGCCGACATTTCAATCCTTCGGTGGCCAGACCACGCCATTGAGTTCCTTCGGAAGCTGCGTCGGGTCCACCGGATAGAAAGGCGTGAGATCGATCTGTGCCTGCGATCCTTTGAGAAACTCCCATTCCTCAGGGCCTCCCACGATCAGCCACAGCACGTCCTCGTCCGTGTCGTTGAATACCTGGCGCAGCAAGTCCGGTTTCACCCAGACGCCGCCGTATTTCGGAATAGTTAGAGTTTCCTCCCCGATCCGCAGCCGGCCGGTGCCTTCGAGCACGAAGAAAAACTCCTCCTGGGTCACGTGTTTGTGCAGGGTGTTGGCGCTTTTCGGCGGCAGTCTCCAAAGGCGCGCGCCGAGGTGGGCGCTTCCAGTCCGTTCCAGATAGTCCGCGTTTGGAATCCTCATCAGGTTGGATGGCCTCCAATGAAGATCTTCGGGAGTGATGAGTTGAAATCCGGGATTCGTCTCCATGAACGGGAGTTTCGCCCGCACTTTCCAAAAACGCAAGAGGCCCGGCGGGCATGCGGCGCGTTGTCTAACAATCCGAGTCGGAGCTTGTCGAACGCCCCGTCATTCCTTCTTTTCCCATCGAAATGAGCGACCGAACCTGCCCCCTCTGCGACATGCCGGAGATCCTCGACCGCGGGGACTTGCTGGAGTGCCTGACCTGCGGCCACGAGTGGGAAACAGATCCCGCCCCCGAGGCTGGGCGGGTGGTCAAGGATGCGTACGGCAACGTGCTCGCCGACGGGGATGTCGTGGCGATGATCAAGGATCTCAAACTCGGCGGCACCTCCCAGGTGCTCAAGGTTGGCACCAAGTCGAAGCCCATCCGCCTGGTGGACGGCGATCATGAGATTTCCTGCAAGATGGACGGGCTTTCCATCGCGTTGAAGGCCATCTACGTGAAGAAGGTCGCAAGCTGAGCCGGGAAACCCCGGTGATGTCCCCGCGAATGCCGGTTTTTGTCCGGAAAACGCGGATTTCCCCTTGCCAAGACAGTGGGATTTCCTTACCCCCTGCGGCCCCTCACGCCGCCTTTTCACCAAAGAAGATCCGGGGGAAACCACATGCGGCAGGTCTTCAGAAATCGCCCGTCCTGAATCAAGGCGGGAAACCAAGCACATCCATGATCAACGACCTCATCAATGAAATGGTGGACGCCGGCGTCCACTACGGCCACCAGACGAAAAAATGGAATCCGCGCATGAAGCCCTTCCTCATGAAGGACAAAGGCGGCATCTACATCATCAACCTTGAGAAAACCGTCCAGCAGCTCGACAAGGCCGCGGCGTTTCTCGGTGACCTCACCGGCAAGGGTAAAAAAGTCCTCTTCGTCGGCTGCAAGCGCCAGGCCCAGGACGCCATCCGCGAAGCAGCGGAAGCCACCGGCCAATTCTACGTCAACCACCGCTGGCTCGGCGGCATGCTCACCAACAGTGCCACCGTCCGCAAGTCCGTCGAGCGCCTCAAGTATCTCGAAAACATCGAGAAACAGCCCGAGTTCAAGGCCATGTCCAAGAAGGAACTCGCCGCCCTCGGCCGCGAGCGCGAAAAGCTCCTGCGCAACCTCCGCGGCGTGCGTGACATGGACAAGAAACCCGACGCCGTCGTCATCGTGGACTCCGCCCGCGAAACCATCGCCGTCGCCGAGGCCCGCCGCCTCAACATCCCGATCGTCGCCATCGTGGACACCAATGCCGATCCGGCCATCGTCGATTACCCGATTCCCGGAAACGACGACGCCATCCGCTCCATCCGCGTGATCCTCCAGAACCTGGTGGACTCCATGGTCGCCGCCCGCAAGAACTGATTCCTTTTCCAGACTGCGGGCGTCCTGTCTCACGACAGGCCGCCCGTTTTCATCTCCACGTCTAACACCATTTTTCCCATGATTACCGCATCAATCGTCAAAGAACTCCGCGACAAGACCAACGCCGGCATGATGGACTGCAAGAAAGTCCTCTCCGAAACCAACGGCGACATCGAAGCCGCCATCAAGCTGCTCCGCGAGCGCGGCATCGCCAAGGCCGGCGCCAAGGCAGACCGCGCCGCCAACGAAGGCATCATCACCGCCCGCGTCAACGCCGCCGCCACCACCGGCATCCTGCTTGAGGTGAACTGCGAGACCGACTTCGTCTCCAAGAACGAGAACTTCCAAGCCTTCGTCGCCGAAATCGCCGACACCCTCATTGCTTCCAACGCCGCCGACCACGCCGCCGCGCTGGCCGTGACCAAGGGCGATCTCTCCCTTGAAGACACCGTCAAGGCCAAGGTCGTCGAGGTCGGTGAGAACCTCCAGTTCCGCAAATACGTCCGCTTTGACGCCGCTTCCGGCGGAGTCGTCGGCTCCTACATCCACATGGGTGGCAAGGTCGGCGTCCTCATCGAAGTGGGCACCACCAAGCCCGAAACCTCCGGCACCGATTCCTTCAAGGAACTCGTCAAGGACCTCACCCTCCACATCGCCGCCAGCGCTCCCAAGGGCCTGTCCCGCGAGGACATCGCCGAGAGCGTCATCGAGAACGAGAAGGACATCTTCCGCGCCCGCCTCATCGCCGAAGGCAAACCGGAAGCCATGATCGAAAAGATCATCCCCGGCCAGCTCAACAAATTCTTCGCCGAAAGCTGCTTCCTCGAACAACCCTTCGTGAAGGACGGCGACATCAAGGTCTCCGCCCTCCTCGAAGCCAAGAGCAAGGAACTCGGCGACACCCTCAGCGTCACCCGCTTCGTCCGCTTCGGCCTCGGCGAGTGAGCTAACGGATTCTAATGAAACGCCCGTCTCCTCTCGGGGAGCCGGGCGTTTTTGTTTTTCCTAGGGTTCACCGCGATCCAGCCCGAAGCCCGGTTGTCTCCGATCATGCCTCAGGACCACCAGATAGATCGTCTCGTCATCCACCTCGTAAAGCACGTGATACGGAAACTTCCGGAAATTCGCCCGGCGAAGTCCGCAGGAATCGAAATGGTGGCTGCGGGGATTCCTCTCGATGGAGGCCAGCTCCTGATCCAGCTCGCTCCAAAATGCGGAAACCACCCTCTCCGAAATTTCCGCGTAATGCGCCGCCACATCACGGATATCTTCAGCCAGCTTCGGATGTCGGACGATCCGCATGGCTTACGGGCGTCCGCATGCTTTCCAAAACTCATCTTCGGAGAGCCCCATCACCTTTCCGGACTTCAGATCCCCGAGACGTTGAAGAGCTTCTTCGTCACTCACATGATGGGGCTTGGGATCCAGATCCTCCAGCAGCGAGGAAACCAACTCCGCGCGGTCCCGCGCATCCAGCTTGGAGGCTTCCCTGAGCAGTTCCGCGACTTGTGACATGCCTGCAGCTTATCGAATACCGGGGCGCTCCGCCAGCGGGATTTCCATCACCACCCTCTTCCCGTCGATGTGGGGCTGCCCAAGAGCCGCCAGTAGAGAGAGCTCATCGCGGCCCGGGCTTCGCGCGCGGCGGCCTGCGAAAAGCTCAAGGACAAGATGAAGGCCATCAAGAAAGCCGCGGTGTCCCAATACGGTTTCCGTTCTCCCCATTACACATAGGTGCGGGTGGTCCGGAGGTGGGAGAATCCGGCATGCGCCGGGTTGCTGGCTGGCGGTGGGGGAGGTTTACAAATCGACGGGATGTAGGATATGGCTGGTTCTCGCTGTCAGTCACGGGGAGCCGATTCGTGATCTTCGGGTTCAGGTGTTTCAGGCTCATAGATCTCGATCACGTGCCGCGGCTCAAATGCCACCTCGAGGCCAGCCTTGATTTTGTCCGTGCAATAGGGGTCGTTGTCCAGCTTGCCGGTGTAGCCCGCACTGTCTCCACTCGTTATCAGAACCCACATCCGCTCTGCCTGAGTCTGCTTGCCGTCCGTGAGATTGAACACGAGTTTGACGAGATCGTCCTTCACCAGGTTCTCACGGTCTTTCCGTGCCGGAATCCAGAAGGTGTCCGGGTAATCCCGATGACGGGCTTCGCCATCTTCCAACGTGAAGGTCACATCGCCCTCCAACTTTGCGATCTTCTCAAGAGACGAGGCGGAAGTGTGCTCGTCACCGCCGCTGCTCGCGTCCCCCGAGTCGGAATCGCAAGAAACGAGGGAGATGGTGATCCAAACGGTTGCAACTCTTGTGCAAAGTCTCGGTGTGATCATTGATTTTCAGGAAAGAAAATTGGGTCCCTATGACGTTTCGCCGTTGGATTCACTGGTTTGTTCTGCCTTTAGAATTGCTTCCTGAACAGCCGTCACAAAGTCTGAGAATTCTCTCTTTTGCGGTCCCGCCCGCATGATGACCAGCATCGGGATCCCCGTCTTTGTCTGGAAGCTTGCTGCTGGAATTTTTGGGAGCGTGACGACGACGCATATGAGACCCACGATGAGGAACAAGACAGCGCACCAGAAGAAAGCACTCCCGAATCCGGAGAACATCTTCTCGCCGGCATAAACCGATCCAAAGAATCCTGCGGCCGTCACCATGATCGCAAACATCAAGAACGGATTCCGCAGGCGCAGTTTGGAGTATTCCGGGTTGAGAGAGTGCAATTCGATTTTGCAGTCGTATTCGGTGCCGTTCGCCATCTGCTTCCCCTTCGCCAGGACATACGGGGGTTCCAGAATAAACTCGCGTCTTCCGTAATATGAGCTCTCAGAGTATTGCATGGTATCTACTGGAATTTCGTCTCTTGGTTTTTTTGCAGAACGTCCAAGGTCGGAAATAGGGGGCGCAAAAAACAATCAAGGGGCTTCCTCTCAGCCGGATGAGCTGACTTGTTAGCCATCTCTTTTAATTCCTTGTAACTCGACCTGTTTCTCTCGAAGCCATTCCACAAGTTGATTGATCTGATCTCCTGTCACCGAAATCCGAGCGTGTGGATCAAGCTCACTGGAAGTATCAATGACAATCTCCCCGTCCTCAACGTAAACCGAAATGGCATTTGCTGATCTACTCATATGAAAGGAATGTATTCCTGTTGCTGGCAGTGATTTGCTTCAGCGCGAGAGGGTAGTGATTTGAGTTAGATCCGGCAAGGGTGGAAACGGCGGGTTTCGCGGGAATTGGGCTGTTTTCATGACCCCGGAGGGGTGTTGGAAGCCGGTGGCGCGAGCCACCGGGAGGGAGGCCCGACATCCTCCAAGCCCCGGCAGCGGCGACGGAATGTGCGCGGCGTGGGCGGGCCACCGGCTCATTTCCGTTGTCCGTGCCGTGGGGCGGAAATCGGGGGGGGGGAGGGCGTGGAAATTAGTGGGAATGGCGAACGATTCCTCTAAATGACGAGCGATTCCGCTACTGGATGAGACGCCGCTTCTACTGGGTGGAATGCCGCCGTTACTGAGTGGAATGCCGCCGTTACTGGGTGGGATGCCGCCGTTACTGGGTGGGATGCCGCCGTTACTGGGTGGGATGCCGCTGTTACTGGATGGGATGCCGCTGCTACTGGATGAGATGCCGCCGCTACTGGATGGGATGCCGCCGCTACTGGATGGTACGCTGCTGTGGCGGGCTGGAAGCCCGCGGTCCTGTGGGTGGGCTACTCTGCGGGCGGGGCGGCGACTTGGGAGAGGGCCTCCATGACGGCGGAGACGGCGTTTGGCTGGAGGGACTCGGGAACGACGGCTCCGAGGACGAGGGTGCCGTAGGCGGTGTCCACGGGGATGACTTCGAGGGTGGCGGCGGCTCCGATTTTGACGTGGACGTTGCTGGAGGAGGAGCCGGGGCGGCGGGAGGCGAGGGCGAGGGAGCGGGCGAGGAAGTGGAGGCGGCCGTGGTTGCTCTCGTCGAAGATGACGGCTCCTTCGCGATCGAGGATGAAGATGCCGGTGGCGGAGAAGTGGTGGTGCATCCAATCGCGGAAACGCTGGATGCGGTCGAGGAAGGGTCCGCGGACGCTGGTGGTGACGGCGGGCTCGGGCGCGGGCGGCGGCGGGGATGC
>DAISZP010000047.1:0-409 GCA_036824745.1 Luteolibacter sp. | reverse complement strand
GGGGGGGGGGTGGGGGGGGGGGGGGGGCGGGTTGGCCGTTCGGGCAGAGGCGGGGGTTCGTCCGATGGCTCGACGACGCGGGCGGGGATGAAGGGGGGAGCAGCCGGGGCGGGGGACGGTTTCCCTCCGGCGTAGCCGACGAAGGCGTCGTCAAATCCGGCGTCGGCCACGGTGAGGGCGTTGTCTCGGACGGGACGGATGAGCCGCTCGGCGAGACGCCGGACTTCGACGGGATCGAGCCATGGATTGACCGGGTCCATTCAGGCGGGGGTGAAGTGCCGGGCGTCTCCGGGATCGAGTTTGGATTCCACTTCGGAGCGTAGGGCGTCGAAGACGGTTTGGGCTCCGGCCCCGTCTTCGAGGACGCCGACGGGGAGGCCGCGGGCGCTGGCGCGGACGAAGAGTCCGT
>DAISZP010000587.1:0-2636 GCA_036824745.1 Luteolibacter sp. | reverse complement strand
GCGACCACCAAGCCCACGGTGAGCATCAGCACCAGCGCGATGAGCCCGAGGAACACCCACAAGGGCCACCAGCGGCTGTCGAGCTTGGTCACCCTGCCCTGCCACTGCCGCCAGTCCGGCCAATCGTCTTCGCGACGTGGATTCTCCTCGGCGCGATCCTTCGCCGCGACCGGCGCGATGCCGTCGATCTCCACGACCTCCACTTCGATTTCCTTGGCTTCTTCCGTCATTTGGGAAACAAGGCATTGTCACCGTGCCGCGCCGTGAAGCAAACGGAATGGCCGCGCATGGAAATTTTCCGGATCGTTCCAATCGCGGAATACCTTGGACGAACGGAGGCGGGATCTGTTTTCGTGCCGCCCATGAAACCACCGCTCCAACTGCTCCACGTGCGCGCCGAAGACGAGGTGCCCGCCGTGAAACTCGGCCCCTATCAGATCGAGACTCTCATCGCGGAGGCGGATGAAGGCGCGGGCACCGTCTATCGGATCCGCATCGCGCCGCATGAGCGCACGAACGTGAGCTACCACAAGATCGCCGAGGAGTTTTACCACGTGCTGCATGGCCGGGGCGTCGCCGTACTGGATGGAGTGGAGCATGAAATCCGAACCGGCGATTTCCTGCGCCTGCCTCCGGGAACGACGCATGGTTTTATCACCGGAAACGAGGAGCTGGTGATGCTGGACATCCACTGCCCGGGCTCGCGGCCGGACCGGGACGTGTATTTCATCGATGAAACGCCGGAGGGATTCGGAGCGGGTTGAGGGATTTTGTTAGAAGCGCGTTACTCGGAATGGTTTTTGAATAATCGCAAGGGTGTTTCGTCGAAGCCTGCGCAACCCAACCATTGCGAACTCATGAAAACCATCATCGCCGCCATCACCGCGACATTCACCCTGCTAGGCTCGATCCCGTCCGCTGAAGCCGCTCCTTACCGGGGCAGAGTGCAGAGCAGCGTTTACATCAGCGGTTACCGCTCCTGCGGCACGCCGATTTACACGGAGCGTTACTTCGTCGGATACGATTGCCACGGCCGTCCGATCTGGAAATACCGCACGGTCCGCGCGCCGAGGGCCTACTGCCCGCCGCCGCCTCCTCGCCGGGTTTACGTGGCCCCCTGCCCACCTCCTGCACCGAGGTATTGCGCTCCATATCCGCGCGGCGGCGTGGTGATTCAGGGAACCGTCCGCTTTTAGCCATCCGGTGGCAATCCCTGGCATTTCCCGGGATTGCCACCCGTTTGAAGGATTGAATCCACTTGGCTTTGATCTTCCCGGGAAATGGGAGAGATTTCGTACATCCCGCGCTTTCCATTGGCCCACGACAAGGGTAGAGGCCCCGGCGTATTCCATTTTGGAAATGCGGTGTGCGTCATGAATTCAAACAATCAGCCGATGCCCCACGTCGATGGGGACGAGGAAAAACGGAACCCTCCGTGGCTTCTTTTCCAAACCTTGTCCGATCACCGGCGCGAGATCGTATTCTGGGTGCTAAACTCGGCTTATTGGACGGCATTCGGGTTGATCGCCCTGTTGATGACCCGCGCGTTCCAATCCGGAATGCCGGACGTGCATCTGACGATACTGATGCGCGTTGTCTGCGGGTTCGTGATGACTTCCGGGCTTCGACTGATCTACCGCCATGCACGCTTCCGGCAACAGCGACTCCCGGTGAAGTGGCTGCTGGTGCTGGGGAGTTTCCTGGCTCTGGGATTGTTTGAAATGGCCTTGTTCCATGGCCTGCTTGGGGCGGGAGTACCGCTGCCGGGTGGGCTGGCGGCAGGCAGCCTGAAATTGCTGGTGGTGCGGATGTTCAACTTCGGCCTCTGGAGTTCGTTCTACTTCGCGTTCCACTTGTTCGAAAACCAACACGCCCTCGAAATGCGGACCACGCGGGCCGAACTCGCCGCCCGTGAACACGAACTCCGCCACCTTCAGGCGCAGATGAATCCCCATTTCGTCTTCAGCGCTCTGGATGGCATCCTTGCCTGCAAGCAGGATCCTCACGCGGTGGAGGAACTTACATCCAGCCTTGCCGCCCACCTGCGATTTCTCCTCAGGGACTCGCGGAAAATGGAACCTCTCGCCTGCGAGGTGGAGGCACTCGAGAAATTCCTCACCATCCAGGCGTCCCATCTACAGAAGCGTCTGATTTGCAGGATCTACATGGATGCACGCGCTTCCAAAGTGCCATTGCCTCCGATGACGATCCAACCTCTGTTAGAGGATGCGTTCCGCCACCGGCCGAAATCTCCGGATTCCCCTCTGCACATCTGGCTGACAGCGAAGGTCGAGGCTGGGAGCCTGAACGCCACCCTGTCCTACTCGGGCGACGAGCCCGCAAAAACGGCGGATTCCTCTGACGAATTCGAGGCATTGAAAAAGCGTCTGAACCTCCTGCTCGGTCCCCGGGCAAGCGTCGAGCGCCGCCACGACGGAGGTTGGACCCGCACCTCGGTCATCGTCCGGCTGGACGATGCCAAGGCCTGATTCCGCACTCCGCCTTGACGCCGCCCCCGATCCGGCGGGATGCTCCGCGCGCGATGAATGACACGACACGCCCGTATTCCAGTCTGATGCTTGATGGTCCCGACCGCGCGCCGAGCCGCGCGATGCTCTACGCCGTCGGGTTCAAAA
>DAISZP010000046.1:0-17252 GCA_036824745.1 Luteolibacter sp. | reverse complement strand
CTCACGAACACCCCGAGACTGGCTTCGTCGTCCCGTGATTCCATCGAACCGCTCCTGAAGAAGCATCTCGCGGTCTCTCTGCCCGACTACATGATTCCGGCCCGAATCGTCACGCTGGATGAGTTCCCGCTCACCCCGAACGGAAAGATAGACCGCAAGGCTCTACCTGTTCCGCACGGAGACGGCCAACTCGAATCCACTGCCACCATCACGGATCCACGGAACGAGACCGAAGCAAAGCTCCTTGAAATCTGGAAACAGGTTCTCGGAAAGGACAAAATCGGAGTGGAGGATGATATCTTCGGTCTCGGCGGAGATTCGATCCTCATCTTCCAGATCACCACCCGTGCCAACCGCATTGGATTGGGCATCACGCCGGCCCATGTTTTCAAATCACGCACCATCGCCGCGCTCGCCGGACTGGTGGGAACTGCGGAAACCGCGCAGCAGGCGCCTTCAACCATCCAACGCGTCAATCGTGATGCCTACCGCCGCAACCTCTGATCTGATGGAACCCGCCCCAAAGACCGCTTCCGAAGAATCCACTCCGATGGATTCCGGCACCGGCACGCTCGCGTTTCCCGCGTCGATCGCGCAGCAGATGTTCTGGTATCTTGAGCTGCTGCAGGGCGAAGTCACGGCCTTCAACGTGCCGCTGCGTTTCAGGCTCGAGGGACCATTGAACCAGGGCCTTCTGGAGCGGACACTGAATCTCATCATCGAGCGTCACGAATCCCTGCGCACCCGCTTCGCGGAGGACGGCGGTGAATTGCTTCAGATCGTCGAGCCCGGGTTGCGGTTGTCATTGCCCGTCATCGACATCAGCCACTTGCCTGAAGAACGAATGGAGGACGAGGCGGACCGGCTCGGTTCCATCGAGGCGCGGCGGCCGTTTCATCTATCAAAAGGCCCGTTGATCCGCGCCGAGTTGATCCGAACCTCCCGGGTTTCCCACATCCTGCATGTGTCCGTTCATCACGCCGTCTTCGATGGAATGTCGATGACGGTACTGACCAAGGAAATCGCGGCGATCTATCAGGCCTTGTTCGAAGAAAGGGAATCGCCGCTGGAGCCGTTGCCCTTGCAGTTCGGAGACTACAGCGTCTGGCAGAAGGAGTTTCTCGAAGGCCCGGAGATGAAAAAACAGCTGGCATACTGGAAAAAACAACTCCAGGGCATGTCGGAGCTGGACCTGCCGACCGACTATCCGCGGCCTCCGGTGAAAACGTGGAAGGGCGACATTGTTTCCATCCTGCTGGAAAAACCGCTCACCGACCGGCTGCATCAGATCGCCTCCAGCCATGGAGCGAGCTTGTTCCACTTGCAGCTCGCCGCCTACATGATTCTGCTTCACCGTTACACCGGAGGCACGGACGTGGCAGTGGGAACACCGGTCACCGGGCGGACCAGGGCGGAACTCGAGCCCATCATCGGGGTATTCATCAATTCGCTCATCCTTCGCGGCGATCTATCAGGTCGCCCGACCCTTGGTGATTTCCTATGCCAGGTGCGGGACACGTCGATCGAGGCGCTGGAGAATCAGGAACTGCCGTTCGAGTGCCTTGTCAGAGAACTCAAACCCCAAAGGGACCCGAGCCGGAACCCGCTCTTCCAGGTCAACTTCAACCACCACCGATCCTTCGCACAGGGCGGAACCTTCGGCGGGGTGACACTCACACCGATCCCATCAAGGTCACCGGGAACCATTTTCGACCTCCATTTCTTCATGGTCGAGCGGAAGGAAGGATGGAGGGCATCCTGCGATTACAGCACGGATCTCTTCTCGCGCGCTTCGGCGGAACGCATGCTTCGGCACTTCAAGCGCCTTCTTGAAGACATTGCCGCCCATCCGGAAAAGAGGGTTTCCGAGCTATCGATTCTAACTGACCCGGAAACGGCCAAACTGAATGAATGGGCTTTCCATTCCACAGATTACCCGAAAAGCGACTCGATAGTGGCGCTCTTTTTGGAAACCGCGGCACGCAATCCGGACAATACCGCACTGACATTCAACGGCAAACAGGTGACATATGCCGAACTTGCCCGCGATTCAAAGTCAATCGCACGGATGCTGCTCGCGAAAGATGTATCGCCCGGCGAAAGGATCGTCGTTTGCGCCCGCTCCGGTCCCGATTCCATCGCTGCGACGCTCGGTGTTCTCCTTGCCGGTGCTTGCTGCGTGCCATTGGATCCATCTTATCCGAAAGATCGGATTTCCATGCTGCTTGATGAGTGTGGAACAAGAACCGCCCTCGTCACTGGTGATACCGCATCGGTCATTCCAAGCGACTGGTCCGGAAACCGGATGGTCATCGATGAAGTGGCGACGGCCCCCGATTCCGACGGTCATTCGTTCCAAGCGGTTTCGAGTGACTCGCCCGCGTATCTTCTATTCACCTCGGGATCGACCGGTCGTCCGAAGGGCGTGCTGATTCCACATCGCGGAGTCGTGCGACTCGTGCGCGGCAATGACTTCATGCCGATCACGAGTGATGATGTGTTCCTTCAGGCCGCTCCCGCCTCGTTTGATGCCTCACTGCTTGAAATCTGGGGACCACTCCTCAACGGCGGCCGCTTGGTCCTGCTTCCGGCCGGCCCGAGCCTCGAACAGATCGCCTCAGCCGTTAGAGAGCAGCGGGTCACAACCCTCTGGCTAACGGCCGGATTGTTTCAACTGATGATCGACGAACACGTGGATTCGCTGAAGGGCCTGAAGCACTTGCTTGCCGGCGGCGACGTGTTGTCCCAAGCCCACGTGAAGAAGGCTCTGGAATCGCTCGGAAACACCCGGATCATCAACGGATACGGCCCTACGGAGAATACCACGTTCACCACCTGCCACGTAATCGTGAAGGAGGATCTCAACAAGCCATCGATTCCTATCGGAAAGCCGATCGCCAACACATCCGTCCGCATCCTCGATCCGATGTTGCGCAGTCTTCCTGTTGGAATCCCTGGTGAACTTTTCACGGGTGGAGACGGATTGGCCATCGGATATCTCAATGCAGAAGAACTCACCGATGAGAAGTTCCTGGATCACCCTGAATTCGGACGTCTCTATCGCACCGGTGACCTCTGCCGCTACCATGAGGACGGAACCATCGAGTTTCTTGGAAGACGCGATCATCAGGTCAAAGTCCGCGGTTACCGGATCGAACTCGGTGAGATCGAGTCGGTCCTCGCCGGTCATCCGGATGTGAGGCTGGCAAAGGTGGCCGTCCGAGGCATCGACGCTGAATCGAAAAAGATCATCGCATGGGTGGTGCCGGAAGACGGCCGATCCATCGGAATCGAAGCGTTGTCCGAGCACTTGAACGCACGCCTTCCCGGATTCATGAGACCGGATGGAATTCTGGTCATCTCCGCGTTTCCGCTGAACGCGAACGGCAAGATCGATACATCGAAGCTGCCTGACCCCGCCGGCGCAGCCAAAGCGGAATCCCGGCCTCCTTTCGAGCGCCCGGCCAATCAAATCGAACGCAAGGTCGCGGCGATCTGGGAAGACCTGTTAGGAATTGAATCCATCGGCAGACATGATGACTTCTTCGCCAGCGGCGGGCACTCGTTGATGGCCTTGCGGATGTTTTCGCGACTTAGCCGTGAGACCGGCATCTCGCTACCCCTTGCGACACTGATTCAGAATCCCACAATCGCGACACTCGCTCCGCTGCTTATCACGATGGATCCCGAGACTTCGCGCGAGGCCCGACCGCTTCAGGAGAATTCAAAGAAACCCACCAAAGGCAACATCGTCACCTTGTCCCAAGGAACAGGAAACCGGCGGATATTCTGCATCCACGGTGGCGACGGTGGTGTGATCTTCTACCGCGGTCTGGCTGCGAAAATGCCACGCGAATATTCGTTTCACGCGGTGGAATCGCTCGAACTGGGAAACAGCGGCCCTGTGGAGCGCTCCAGCATCGAGGAAACCGCGGCAGCTTACTTGCAAAGCATTCTGGAGATTCAGAAGGAAGGCCCGTTCAAGCTGGCCGGATATTCATTCGGAGGTGTGGTGGCCCATGAGATCGCCTGCCAACTTCAGGATCTGGGGCATGTGGTGGATTTCCTCGGACTGTTCGACACCCACAATCCGGCAGCTCCATCGCGAGCCTATGGAATGGGCGAACGATTCGGAGTATTCTGGCAGCAGACCTCCGGCACCCCCGTGTCCGAGCGGCTCGGATTGCTCAAATCCCGAATTTTCGAAGGCATGCAGACCCATCGCCGGGTCAAAGCGGAAATCAAGGCCGCCCAATCTCTCGGCCCGGCGGAGGCCTACAGCGATCTCCGCCGCGTCCAGGTCCGCGAAGAGAACTGGCGGGCCATGCAAGCTTATCGCCCGCGTCCCTTCAATGGTCGCATCACCTTGTTCAAGACATCGCATCTGAGTGACAAGATTGAACGACCCGCCGACTATGGCTGGGCCGGGGTAGCGCTTTCCGGACTCGACATCGTTGCTGTTTCCGGCCACCATCTTGCATTGTTCGCCCCCGAGAACATCGATTCCCTCTCAGATTCGCTCTTGGGTTCACTCAAACGCATCGATCTCCGGATCACTGTCTCCCCCCCAACAACTACATGTCCTGGCGCTCCCTGACCTTATCGGCCATCGTCATCGCCTCGTTGCCGCTCGCCGTCAACGCACAGAATTTCGCTCCGTTGGATTTCAGCCAGAATGTTCAGGCGACCAATGGAATGTATCCCAACATGTCAACGCTCGGCCCGGAGTATTACTCGGGTTCTTCGTTTGATTTCGTCAACGTCACGATGCAGGGCGGACTGTCCATTGACGCCAGGGTGACCATCCTCGGCAGTGCCGGTTCTTATGAATTCGTGGGATGGATCCCAAACTACAACTCGGCGGCAGGGCAGCCCGCGGGGGATCTCGGTGTCTATTACCGCCACACGAATGATTTCAGCGAGCCGACCGGAGGCATCGCCTACACCATCTCATTCTACATGGGAGGAGGAACCTTCACGACGGCGGCCACTTTGGACAACGTCGGGTTTCTGGTTTACGACTTTGATGGCGAACCCGGACAATCGGAAAGCATCCGTGTTTACAACACCGATGGATTCAGCGGATATCGCATCGGTGATTCGAGCGGCATCCAGATCCAGGACGAGGACGGCACTTGGAGATTCGACGCCGGTGGCTCCAATATATCCGAAACCAACGCGGACGGGGCGTTCATCGCCTACTTTCAGAACACCTCTTCGATTCGCTTCGATATGTTCGCTACCACCTTTCCCAGCAATCCAACCGCGAACAACGGAGTCTTCGCCGCATTCGACGGTGACCTGAGCCTTCTCGGAGGCGACGCATCCGGATTCGGACATTACGTGGCGGTGCCTGAGCCGCATGCCGCCGCCCTCACCTTGGTGGCAACGGCGATGATCATGGGGCGCCGCCGCCGCTGACCCCGGATTTCACGATGCGTTCCCATCACCCAAGCACACAGCACCGGCCTGTTGATCCGCAGGCACCAATGCACACGGTGCTGGAATGGTGGGCTCGGGAGAATCCGCACGGACTGGCACTGCGATTCCTCGAGGACGGAGAGACCCTTGAACAGACTGCAACGTTCGCCGAACTCTGGGAGTTGGCGAAGCGATGCTCGACGGGTTTGCAAACTCTTGGTCTTTCAGGAAAACCCTTGCTGCTCGCGCTTTCGCCGGGAATCGAGTTTGTGGCCGCACTGTTCGGCTGCTGGCATGCGGCCGCCATTCCCGTTCCCGTCTATCCGCCACGGGGCACCAGGCACAAGAAGCGGTTCGAAGCCGTGGCGATCGACAGTGGCGCGACGCACGCGATTCTAACATCTGGAGGAAACGCGCCGCCACCCGGCATCGAAATCCTCGATTTCGGCTCCTTGATTTCGCAGCACCCAGGTTTTTCAGAGGCAAACGGCGCGGGCCCCATCAGTCTCATCCAATACACCTCCGGTTCCACGGCCATGCCCAAGGGTGTTGGAATTTCGCATGCAAACCTGCGCGCGCATTTCAGATCCCTGTCCTGCTTCGCGAACCTGGAAATTTCCTCGGCATTGAGCTGGCTTCCGCCCTATCACGACATGGGCCTGGTTCTGAAGATCCTCTATGCCATTGAGGCAGGAATCCCCCTCACCTTTTTCTCTCCGGACCAGTTCATCCAGCGTCCGATCCGATGGTTGCAGGCCATCAGCAAGTATCAGGCGGAAATGAGCGGAGCGCCGAATTTCGCGTTCGAAGCCTGCGTTCGCGCTGTGAGCGACCAGCAACAGCAATCGTTGGATCTCACTTCATGGAAAGCGGCACCCTGCGGGGCTGAAAGAATCCGCCCGGAGACCTTGAAGCGCTTCGCCGCGAAGTTCACTCGCTGTGGCTTCCGCGAAGAGGCGTTTCTCCCAGGTTATGGTCTGGCGGAAACCACATTGATCGTCACGGCGGGAAAGCCCGGAGCGCCACCACTTGTCACCCGGCATCCAACCGCCGGTACCGTCGTTTCATGCGGACCCGCATTGGATGGCAATCAGGTCCGGATCACGGACCCGGAAACAGGAGGGTCACTCGACGATTGGGAAATCGGTGAAATCCGCGTGAAGGGCCCGGTGGTCAGCGAAGGTTACTGGAGACAAAGCCACGGGTCCTCTGAAACATTTCAGGACGGCGAACTGAAAACCGGCGACCTCGGATTTCTAGCAGATGGTGAACTTCACGTCACCGGCCGCATCAAGGATCTCATCATCCTTGATGGTCTGAACTTCGCACCGGAGGACATCGAATCGATCATTCTCGAAAATCATCCCGAACTTCCGGCGGCCGCGGCGTTTCCAGTGGAAGAAAACGACAGGGAAGTCCTCGGAATCGCATTGGAGACGCCAAGACTCACGGACAAGGAAGCGGACTGCCTTTGCGAATCCGTCCGGCAGATGTTGGTCGATAATCTGGGAATCTCACCATCACGCATTCACCTGCTGAGAAACGGGCTGCTGCCCAGAACCACAAGCGGCAAAATCCAACGCCATGCCTGCGCGCCGTATCTAACCGAACGAAGCCAGCCTCATTGGCTGGAATCGCGATCACCCTCACCGGACATCGATCATCAGCAGGGACTGGAAACCCTGTTGACCATCGCAGGCGAAATCACCGGACGCAAGAATCTCATTCCGGAGGACGACGTCGTCTCACTCGGCATCAGCTCGCTCGACGCCACCCGGATGGCCGCGCGTATCCGCGCCCGCATGGGAGTGCATTTGTCCGTTCGCGAGCTCTTTGCTGCGCGCGGTTTTCGACAACTCGCAGCATCCCTCCCGTCATCTAACCGCGCAAATCCCAGCGCTCCGGGGACGGCGACCCCGGATCCGGAAAAACCAACCATCCTGAGTCATGCGCAGGAGCGGATGTGGTTCCTCCACCAGTTCGATCCATCCAGCGCGGCATATCATGTGTTTGGCGCGGCGGAGTTGCTCGGCCCCCTCGATCTTGGCAGGCTCCGCACGGCCTATCGGCAGGTGGTTCTCAGACACGAAATGCTGAACAGTCGCCACGGTTCCTCGGATGGCCGTCCGGATCTGCGCTTTGTTTCCAATCAACCCATCGCCTTCGAGGAAACCACCGTCACGCGGGAGGAAGAGATCATCCACCGCCTTCAGGAATTCGCCAAGCGACCGTTCGATCTATCCAATGACATTCCAATCCGCGCGCTGTTGGTCACCACAAAACCGGGCCGCCATGTTCTGGGTATCTCCGCGCACCACATCGTGGCCGATGGCTGGTCGATCCGGATCATGGCCACGGAACTTGCGGAGATCTACGCGGGAAAACCCGGCCATCCACCGGCACCTTCCTACGTCGAATACTCGCGAGCCCATCGCAAGTGGATCGACAATGGAGGCGCGAAAAGCCAGATCGATTACTGGAAGAAAAATCTCAAGGGCCACTCCGGTGTTTCCATTCTCCCCACGGACTTCCCTCGCCCGGCGAAGCCATCGTCTTCCGGTGGTTTCCACTATCAGAAGCTTTCGGAATCTATTGTGGATGGAGTCGCTCTACTGGCGAAGAAGCACCGCACCACGCCCTTCACCATCCACCTCTCACTGCTATTCCTGCTGCTGCGGCAGCATGGCGGAGGTGACGATCAAGTCATCGCCATTCCGGTGGCGAACCGCAACCACGATGAAACTTCGGGACTGGTTGGGACACTGGTCAACACCCTGCCGTTCCGTTTGAAACTGGATGCATTGGAATCCTTTGCCGAACTTCTGAACCGCGCCGGGGCGGAGGTTTTTGAAATGCTGGAAAACCAGGACGCCCCGTTCGAGCGGATCATCGATGCCGTCAGACCCGAAAGGACGAACCAACACGCCCCGCTCGCGCAGGTCATGTTCGACCACCAGGAGCTTCCGCTCGAACAACTCTGGCCCGATGACATCGTCTGCCGGCCCTATCAGGCCCATCGCGGAGCCGCCCAGTTCGACCTCAGCTTGTTTCTGACCTCATACGGCAATCAGCAACAGATCGGAATCGAATACCGCAAAGACCTCTTCCTCGATTCCACCATCGAGTCGATGCTGGAGCGTTACCTGGAACTTTTGAAACGGGTCTGCGAGTCCCCTCAGAAAACGGTCCGGGAGATTTCAAAGGTTTCGCCCGCCGATCTTGCCATTCTGGATTCCTTTTCCCATGGGCCGGACCGCCCGGCCTATCTCGGAGTCACCACGTTGGAGATCATCCTGGACCGGGCATCGCGCCACCCGGACCGCCCCGCCATTCATTCCATGGGAACGGTTCTGACCTATGGACAATTGGATGAAATTTCATCGCGAATCGCCTCCTATCTGAAAAGCAGAGGAGTTCGCGAAAACATGAGGATCGCAATTTTGTTAGGGCGGGATTACCTCCTCCCGGCCAGCATCATCGCGCTCTGGAAACTCGGCGCGGCGTATGTTCCTCTGGATCCGGCGAATCCACCCGAGCGGCTCCGGTTGATTCTATCAGACCAATCGCCGGTCTCCGTGCTCGCGGCTGGAAGTCTCGCATCACTGATTCCTGCGGAATTTCCGGTCATTGAGCCGGACGCGTTCACCGCGGAGCCGCTCTCCGACTTCCAGTTTGCCGGGGCCCGGCCGAAATCACCGGCATACCTGATCTACACTTCCGGCTCCACCGGGACCCCCAAGGGAACCAGCATCCCGCATCAGGCGCTGGCGAATTTCCTGCTATCGATGGCGGAATCCCCCGGTTTCACGGAAGCGGATCGTCTGCTGGCGGTCACCACCATTTCATTTGATATCTCTTGTCTGGAAATCTTCCTGCCGCTCATCACCGGAGGAAGTGTCGAGATCGCAAGTCAGGAACAAGCCCGTGATGGAGCCGCGTTGATGGATGCCATCCACAAGAGCCGCCCGACGGTCATGCAGGCGACTCCCGCGACGTGGCGGATGTTGATCGAGGCTGGTTGGCGCGGTTTTCCGGATCTGAAGATTCTTTGTGGCGGCGAAGCGCTGGATCTCCCGCTTGCCGGAAAGCTGATGACGATGGGCTGCCAACTCTGGAATCTTTACGGCCCCACGGAAACCACCGTCTGGTCCTCCTGCTGGCGGGTGCCGGAATTCCCGGAATACATCCGGATCGGTGCGCCGATCGCAAACACCGGGCTTCACGTTCTATCAGAGGACGGCGCGATCCTTCCGCCCGGGGCGATCGGAGAACTCTGGATCTCAGGGGATGGCCTCGCTGACGGCTATTGGGGAAATCCGGATCTGACAGAAGAACGTTTCCGCAAGATCAGCGACCAAAACGGGTGCAGCATACGGGCCTATCAGACCGGGGATCTCGCACGCTGGCACTCCGACGGAACTCTGGAGTGCCTCGGACGAAGCGACGGACAGGTGAAAATCCGCGGCTTCCGGGTGGAGCTTGGTGAAATCGAATCCATCCTGAATGCACACCCCGAGGTGTCGCTGGCCAAGGTCGCATTGAGGGAGTGCTCGTCCCTCGATGACCGGCTTGTGGCATGGATCAAACCCTTTGCAGCGGAGAACTTGAATCCGGAATCCATCCGAGCCTATCTCGCGGATCGCCTTCCGAGCTACATGATTCCCGCGGACTTCTCACTGGTTTCAGAGTTTCCCCTGACCTCAAGCGGCAAAGTCGACGTCAATCAACTGCCGACACCCGAAGTCACTTCTCGTGTCATGATCGAAATGATGACTCCAACAGAACGCGCCATGACCGAGATCTGGTGCGAACTCCTCGGGCGCGGATCCGTCGCACCGCACGACAACTGGTTTCACCTGGGCGGGCACTCTTTGCTGGCTCTCCGGCTGTTCTCACGAATCCACCAGCGCTTTGGTTGCAAGTTGCCGCTCTCCGCTATTCTCGAACATCCCAGCCCCGCCAGTCTGGCGGCGCAGGTGGAGCTTCACATCCAATCCCGAGAGACATGATCCGCGGCACGGTCAAGTTGCACACGATCCGTCCGAGCGAATGTTGCGACGCATCCGTTCTTTCGCCCAGCGAGCGGGAACGCGCGGAGTCCTTCCGCTTCCGGGCGGACGCGCTGCGTTGGATGTCTTTCCGTGCTTCGATGCGGACGATTCTTGGCGTTTGCCTAGGGCTCCCAGCGTCCGAAGTTCCGATCCGCATCTCCGAATCCGGAAAACCCCTGCTCGATGGCCCTTACCAAAGACTTCATTTCAGTTTGTCCCACACGAACGATCTCGCCATCCTCGCGCTCTCTGAGGCAGGTCCCGTGGGTGTGGATCTGGAGCCGATCGCCCGCGCGTCCGATTTGTTAGATTGCGAGAGTTCGTTCTGCGACCCGTTGGAAATCGCCGGTCTGCCAGAGGAAACTTCTGCTCGTCAGGACCGTCTGTTGCACCTTTGGACGATGAAGGAAGCGGTTTTGAAAGCTGTGGGAACCGGGTTTCTCGTCCCACCGGAATCGGTTCGCCTCGAAGCCCGGGAAGGCTCCGTCCACCGAGCGATCACCACGCATTTCCCGCATCTGTTTGATCCCCAGAAGATCCGGAGCATCGACCACGCCGGGCTGGCAGCCTATCGGATCGCGTTGTCGTCGGTCGAGGACCACTGGGAATTCATCGATAGTGGGGCATCGACAGACACAACGGACGCACCTATCATACTGCATTGAAACGGAGCGACTGATGGCCGAATTGATCCAATTCCATTGTCCGGCGTGCGGAGTTTTGCTCCGCCTGCCGTTGTCGATGGCTGGCAGCAGGGGCCCTTGTCCACGCTGTGCGCGATCCATACTCGCCCCGGAACCGGAACAAGGATTGGGTGCGAGGATTCTTCCGACGCGGATCGAAGCTCCATTGTCAGAGCCGCTGGAAATCGCGGTGGCTGATACGCCGGTTCCCGTGAAGGTGGATGAAGTTCCTGCACCAGTATTGCCGCCACCCGCCATCCCGCAGGTTGCCGCCGGCCAGACCCGACCGCACCTCGCGGTCTTCGTGCTCTCACTTCTGCTGACCGCGATCATTTCACTGGCCGCCGGGTTTCTGTTAGGAAGCAGGAAACAGGGAAGTCTCCTGAATGAATCGCCGCATCCGCCCGCGGTCCATTCCCCCAAGCAGGTCGAGCCGGAGATACCCGCGCCTCCCAAGGTGATTTTGGTGAAACCTCCGGTGGAGCCACCAAAGGTGGAACCGATTCCCAGCGTTCCGGAGCCGAATCCCGGGAAGCCGGAGAACGTTCAGTCCTCGGTCGCCGCGGAAACCGCACTCAAAGCCTTCCTCGCGGCGCCGGACTGGATGACACGCTGCGCATACGTCATGTTTCCCGGGCGGGTTCGCTCCGCGATGGAGACATACTCGCACAGGATTCCCGACGGCCCCACGGTTTTCACAGACATCAAGCGCCAGGATGCGTTCCTCGATCAGAAAACAGGGACGTCGTATTTCGTGTTCTACGTTTTCACGGAAAAGCATCCTCACGGAATTCCTACGGTGGTCGCCGAGACCAAGTCCGGATGGCTCGTGGACTGGGAAGCGTTTGTGGAGTTTCGCGACGAACAGTTCAAAGCCTTCGCGGAGGGTCCATCCGGGCAAACAGGCCGGTTTCACTTGTTGGTTTCCGTACCCCCCGCACCGAGGGCGGCGAATACGGAGAACGAATACTTCGCGTCATTTCTGATAGGACCGGCCGGAACGGAATCCGCCAGAATCGCCTACGTGAAAAAGAACTCGGAGGCGTTTGCGAAACTCAGCGATCCGCTGAAGTCGAACGATGTGTTCGCTCCCATCCTCGAAGTCGCCAAACGCGCCACTCCAGACGGAAAGACGTTTCTGGAAGTATCCTCAGTCGTCGCGCCTCGCTGGCTGCCAACCACTGCGGAGTAAACATCCGGCCGTAAAGTAGCGGGTGCGTGATTCGCCGGAGAAGACAGCCGCATCTGTACAATTGTAGTTTGCAGAACTTGGCCGGAACCCGTTCTGGTTCCCTTTCGGTGGCATGATAGGTTCACCCTCGTTGTTTTTGTGGTCCCTGCCGCGTGTTGAGCATGCTCATGCGGCATTTTCATCGTCATTCCCCGAATTCATGCGCTCTTTCAATAGTCCAGAATCCAGAACTATTCCGGCGGCATGGCCCGGAATCTGCAAGCGGCGGTGTGTCCTTCTTTGTTTGTCCATGCACCGTCAATTCACGTTTCCCGTCCGAACGGCCGCGCGCCATCGATCATCGCTTTCACGAGGATTCGCTTTGGTCACAGCGCTTATCTTGTTAGTAATGCTCGCTGTCGTCGCCGTCGGCATGCTCAGCTTGGCAGCCATCGAATTCCGGAAAGGCGGAGCGGAAAGTGCCAGGATGCGCGCCAAGGCGAATGCCCGGATGGCTCTCGCGCTCGCGATGGGAGACCTGCAGCGCATGGCCGGCCCGGATCAACGCATCACCGCCTATTCCGATGCCGAAGGCGGCGCGTCCGGCCAACGACGCTGGGTCGGTGTCTGGCGCAGTACCCGTAAGGTCGGCAAGGGAGAAACTCCTGTGGTCCGATGGGACGAACGTGACCAAGTCATCGTAGACGGCCGGACGAGCGACGGAATCCAGACAGCGGATCTGTTTGAAGGATGGTTGGTCAGCGGAACACAGGTTCCGAATCCAGCCAATCCCGGATCGAAGGTGGTGAAGCTTGTTGGCAATCGCTCGGTGAACTCCACCAATGAGGAAGTCACCGTCCCGCTGGTCGGGCTCACGGATAGCAAGGGAGCCAAGGGTTCTTACGGATACTGGGTTTCCGATCAATCGATGAAGGCCAGCGTCACCGTACCGAAACTGGACCCCGCGAAATCAGGTCCCGGTTTCCAACAGGACCGCTATGGCATCGGAACGCTGGAGAATCTAACCGCTTACGAATCCGCGGACTCCAAGGACCTGGCGAAGGTGACCGGAGTCAAACAGGCGGCCTTGGCCACCAATACCGCGCCCAAGGTTTGGAACCAGCACTTCCACAGTGTGGGTGCACGCGCCTCCGCCGTGCTTTCAGATCCCGTCCGGGGAGGGTTGAAATACGATCTCAGCGCCTATTTCGAAACGGGAAATGTCGCGGCGAAAAGCGGATTGCTGGCCGCCAGCGACACCACCCCGCTTCTATCGGGCGCACGGAGGAAGATCCAGGGCCCCAAGCTCGGCTCACTCCGTGCCTATGCCGCGCTGGCCGGACAATCGAGCAAGTCCGGCCTCACGCCCATCGCCGCCTCGTCGATGACACGGCAGGACAAGTATGCGTCGCTCCCGCAGATGAGCAAGTTTGTCAACCAACCGGTCCATCCGGTGCTCGCATCCGCCGAGATTTACACCCGCTTCGCCTACGTGCGTGGTTATCTAACCGCACACTTCTACCCACGCGTCGTACTGTGGAATCCCTACAACACCAAGATCGCCGGAGCCACCTACACCGTGGACTTCAATCACGCCATCAATGATTCCATGGCGATCGAGAAACGCCAGGGCGGCACCGTGGACGTCGTGAACGCGGAGTGGGACACGCGGAGCAAGAAGGACAACCGGATGAGCTTCACACTCGAGTCCACCGCCTTCGAACCGGGAGAGGCGCTTGTTTTCTCACCCAAGCCTTCGGGCTCCGCGCTCGCCGGGAGGGCGATCCCGCTCGCGCTGAGAACCTCGGGCAGCAATACCCTCAGCGCCACGGTGGATCCGCGGACCCTGACGAATTTTTATCTCACCATCACCCAGATTTCCAACAAGGGAGTGAGCGCTTCCGATCTGCCGATCTATGCCAATCACAACCGCGGATCCTACTATTGGGTGGACATGATGGACTGGTGGGAGGGTAATCCGGACAACGGGCTCAAGGTGGGACTGCTGCTCGGCAGCGCATCGACCTACGACGCGAGAATGAGGCTTCCACTGCTCCAGTTGGTGGATACCGACAACTGGCGCCGTGACTATCAGGGCCGGGTGAACAACGGACGCTGGCGCGTGGGCGGCGTGGAACCGGTGTATGACTACGAGCAGACTCCGGACCTGGAGCCGTGGACGAGAGGTTGCTACGGTTTCCGCTACAAGTGGTGGACGGAGAAAAACCCCTACAACTATGCTGGGACCGCGAGCCAGAGATTCTGGCAGGCGGCGGTGACCTCGGATTACAACCTCCGCGCGACCTACTGCCACCGCAGTCCTTACGACAATGCGACCGACAACGGCGAACAACACCACTGGTACATGTGGGGGCCTTACGCGCTGGACAGCCAGCAAGGACTGCCCGCGCTTTCTCCCGAGCGCGCCGCCCACTCCGGTGGGAATGGGTTCCGCGGAAACCCTTTCTTCGGTGGCGCGAATTCACGCCGCGATCATGTCTATCCGATCTTCGATGTTCCAAAGGAGGGTGAGCGGATTGTCTCGATCGGCCGCTTCCAGCACGCCCAGCTCACACCGTTCATCTGGCACCCCACTTATGCGGTCGCCGGATCGTGGGTTCCTCCCAACCAGAAGGCTCGTGACAAATCCGGGGATCCGGTGACACAGGTCTCCGCGGCATGGACTTCTCAGCTCCCGCAGATGCCGGCCTGGTTCAAACAGGATCGCAGCCGCGATGAAGTGGTTTACGACCTGTCCTATGAGGCGAATCACGAGCTTTGGGACCGGTATTTCCTCAGCGGATCCACTGCGAACGAAAAGGGCAGCTTCGCCAAGAGCCCGCAGGATTCCCCATTGGCCAACAACCGTCTGGTCCCCGTGGACAAGGTGCCGGACACGGCGAAACTGGCGGACTTCCATCTGGCCGCCTCTCAGGTTCTGTTAGCTGGCGCATTCAACGTCAACAGCACGGATCCCGGCGCGTGGCGCGCGCTTTTCGCCTCGATGAAACAATCCACCCTCTCCAAGGATGGCGCTTCGTATCCGAGGTTCATCGATTCGCAGTCGGGCAAGGTCGAACTCCCCAAGGACCCATACGATCCGAAAGTCTGGACCGGCTTCCGAAGCCTGAGCGACGAACAGATCAAGTCCCTGGCGGATGCCGTCGTGACCGAGGTCAGGAAGCGCGGTCCGTTTCTATCAGTTTCGGATTTCGTCAACCGGCGGCTGGTCCCGGAGGGTTCCGCCAAGGCCGACACGGGATTGTGCGGCACACTGCAGAAGGCCATCGAAACCGCGAGGCTGAACGACAATCTCAAGGGAGGCGATCTCGCATTGGGCACCACCGGCTTCGGCGAAGGCAGTTATGAAGTGGGATCCAATTCCGCGGACTGGGGGGCCATCCAACACTTGCGCGAGTCCAAGGCCGTCGGCCTGCCCACCTACCTCCAGCAGGGAGATCTGCTGCAGGCCCTCGGATCCTTCCTTGTCGCCCGCGGAGACACCTTTGTGATCCGGGCCTACGGCGAGGCCTTGGGATCGGATGGAAAATCCGTCGAAGCCCGCGCGTGGTGCGAGGCAGAGGTTCAGAGGACTCCGGACTACGTGGTTCCCGGCGATGCCCCGGAACAGGCGGCATTCACGAGCGCCGGAGCGCCTAACACACTTTTGTCGGAAGCCAGCCAGCGATACGGACGCAAGTTCAAGTTGAACTCGTTCCGTTGGTTGTCAGCGAACGAGATCTAACACCACCTTTCAATGAAACCACTTCTCTTCCTCTTCTTTCCACTCATCGCCACGCTCCAAGCGCAGCAACCGCCGCCTCCGCCACCACCGGATGGCGGAGCCGCGGACAAGGGCTTCTCCGGAGGAAATCTGGATCTGAGCCAACTCCCGGTCCCCGAGGCGGACAAGAAGAACACACCGAAGTTCAGCGAGGCCGAGGCGAAGACCTTGCCAGTGATGGTCAGCGTGGTGCCGCTGGGTTCGGTTCCGCCACCGATCATCTATCTGGATGCCAGCGGCATGCCACGGGAAAAATACCGTGAGCCGCTGGAGTATCCGCCGACGAGTTTCCAGATCGCCACCGAAAAGGGCTCGATCCGTTTCACCGGAGCGCAGAACCAGATCGCATCGCCCGCCGCGGTGCCGCGCAGGGAACAACTGACGCTCTCGTTTGAAATTCCACCCGGTGAGAATGACGTGCCCACCAAAGGTCAAACGGGGCCGAAGTTGAAAACCATCGGCAACATCACTGTTCCAAGCGGAGCCACCCATCTCATTGTGGTGCTCTGGAAAGATCCGGCGGAGAAACTCTGGAAGGATCCCTCCTTCAAGGTGCTTGATGTTTCGCCCGCCAGCGTGAAGGGACACGAAGCCATCATCATCAACGCTTCCGGCCGCGATCTTGCGATCGAGCGGGGCGACGCCCCCTACAAGATCCGACCCGGGTTCATGGGGAAGATCGCATTGCCTGTGAATGAAAACGGAGAGATCCCGATGTTCGTGGCGGCCTCCATGGGTGTCGGCTGGCATCAACTTTCCCGGACGGTTCTCGGTCCCGGCAAGGATGAGCGGGTCTTCGTGCTCGCATGGCAAAGCCCGGAAAGCCCGGCCCAACCGGCGGGAGTTTCCCTGCAAGCGGTGGCCAAGAGACTTCCCGAAGCCAAACCGCTGGTGGCAAGCACCGACCGTTGAGGATGAGTTGAAAAAATCAGTTAAATGCTTGATCTGATCCGGTTTCCAGTGACCTTGCTTTCCCTGTGAAAGCAATCATGACCACGATGGTGCTGGCAACGGCGACAACCTTTGCGCAGCAGGCCCCCGGCGATCCCACACTCAAAGCCGGTTCCGAGGTGAAACTCGAATCGCTCGCCGCCGCGAAGTGGGTGCAAGGCGAAGCGCCGGGATCGTTAGAAAGCGGCAAG